>NZ_JBSXOH010000094.1:0-53679 GCF_056859355.1 Cyclobacterium sp. L-R | reverse complement strand
CGGCCCGGCGCAGGGGACCCACCTCTTCCCATCCCGAACAGAGAAGTTAAGCCCTGCAGCGCCGATGGTACTGGGGTTACACCTGGGAGAGTAGGTCGCCGCCTTCATTGACCCTTAGAGAAATCTAAGGGTCTTTTTTTTTGCTCTTTTTTCTAATTAAATATATATCGAAAACGATCTCTTTTCACCCAATATGAGTATTTACTATTCATAAAATACTCCGTACTTCGTCTGAAATATTTTTCTTTTAATAGATTAATATTTACATTAACATTCTGATAAGCCCAATTTAATTAGAATGTATACCAAGTCATTTAAGTTTAATTCCATTGATCATTCTGATGAAGTGATCCTTTGGCAACAAATAAAAAATGGAGACAAGAAAGGTCTGGAAGGCCTTTATCTAAGGTATTCACGTGAACTTTACAGTATGGGCATGTCTATCAAACAAGACAAAAGTTTAATTAAAGATTGCATTCATGATGTCTTTTTAACTGTTTGGAATTCCAGAAATAGACTCGGGAATACAGACAATATCAAACTTTACCTTTTCAAATGTTTAAGCAATAGAATTTACAGAGAAGTTGGCAGAGACAAAAAACGGTACAGTACCCAAACACTTGATGACTATGAAGAAGTGGGGATACTTGATGGCATAGCCGATGAGTCATTTGATGGACAAACAGATGAATTGAAAAAGAGAAAATTACTAATAGCTATTGATAAATTACCCATGCGTCAAAAAGAAATTATTCATTATCTTTTTTTTGACAATCAATCCTACGAAGATATTGCCCATATCATGGGCCTAAATCTTCAATCAGCCTATACTCTTGCCTGGAAGTCCCTAAATTCATTAAAAAGAAACATGACAGCTGTTATTTTTTTATTATTAATTTTCTAAGTTATAGTATCATCTTTAAGATTAATTAACTCTGGTCTAACTTTTCTAACTTCCAATTTATTAAAACTATAAATCTTTTTGATTTAATTGCTCTTTTAGATATAATACTGGTTTGATTTTGTCTAAAATGTAAATTTTTAAAAATAACTGTCAAACGAAGGATAGGTTTGTCCCTTTCATGTATTATATCCCCGAATTCAATAATTATGGATATTAGGCGATATAAAGTGGAAGATTTTGTTTTGGATCCCAATTTCAAAAGGTGGGTTCTAAAACCAACTATATCTGACAATTTATATTGGGAGGGTGTTTTTGAGAAAATGCCTTTTAAATTAAATGAAGCAATCCATGCCAGAGAAATAATCATAAACCTTTCCCATAAAAAATTTAATCTTTCTGAAATTGACCAAATGTTGCTTTGGGATAGTATTGATAAGCATTTATCAATGGACAAAGAAGATGAGAGGTTGAAGATTATTCCCCTTCATCCTGTTGGTATTTTAAAGGGATCGACACAAAAACATTTCAGGAATAATCGGCAAAATTTTGTATGGGTTAAGGTGGCAGTAATTTCCATTATGCTCGTTTTTGTTGGTGCTTTAGCCCATTCTTTTTTCACTAAAACCGTTCAAATTGAGGAAGAACCTATCGTATATGAGGTGAAAAAATCTGAACCTGGTGTAAAGATGCAATTGACTTTAAAAGATGGTACAAAAGTATTGCTTAATTCTGGTTCTACTTTTCGTTATCCTAAGAATTTTGACCTGGAGACTAGGTCTGTTTTCCTTACTGGTGAAGCATATTTCGAAATTGCCAAAGATAGCCTAAGACCATTTATTGTTCATAGTGGAGATTCGAAAGTGACTGCATTGGGGACTTCTTTTATTGTGAATGCGTATAATACCGATCAAATTGACATAGCATTGATAGAAGGTAAAGTTGCTGTTAAAACTGCATTTGATGCTAAATCCCAATTACTGAACCCTGGAGAGGCGCTTTTATTGGATCATACTAAGGGAATACTAAAGAAAAGGGAGTTTAACCGTGATAAAATTTTAAGCTGGACAAATAAAACGATTTTTTTCGATAAAACCTCTCTGAAGGAAGCCATTAGCGTCTTGGAAAATTGGTATGGGGTTAAAATTGTTGTTCACGATATACCTAGAGAAGAAATTTTCTTCTCCGGAAAATTTAAAGAAGAAACGCTTAAAAATGTATTAAAAGGCTTGAGTTATGCCTCCAAATTTAAATTTACAATCAATAAAGATAAAGTTGAAATTAGATTTTAACCCAATATTAAATGCCTATGAATTAAAATCGAAGTATAAAAGTAAACCGAAGATGCGTCAACATCTTCGGCTTGCAAAATTAGCGGATACAAATTTTGTGATAGGTAAGCCGCCTAAATTAATTAAACCATTGTTCAATAGTCTAAAATAATTATAGTAAAGATATGAAAAAACTTGTACTATTCCATGTTATACGCATGACAAAACTGTTCACCTATGCCTTTCTAATTCAGTGTTTTACCATGAGTTTCCTTTTTGGTCACAATGGGAATGCCCAAATTAAGGATATAGAAGAGGTGATGATAAAGCTTTCATTAGACGATATTCTAGTTGAAGAAGCTTTTAGTATTATTGAGGACCTTTCAGGTTTTAACTTTGTCTATTCAGCCAAAGAAATGGAAAATGTGGATAGAGTTTCTGCAACCAATCAAACCCAAAGTCTTTACGACCTTTTGAAATCAATTTCCGGACAAACCAAACTTCAATTCCGGCAGGTAAATAACAATATCCATGTTCGAAAAGCCGAATCTTCTTCTAAACCGGAAATAGATGTAGACAAAGTTTGGGCAGACGTCACTGTTTCGGGTACTATAACGGATGATGAAGGTTCACCTTTGCCAGGTGCAACTATAACTGTTCAAGGAACTACTGCGGGCACGGTTTCTGATTTGGATGGAAAATATTCCCTTACAGTTGAAGAAGGAGCCACCTTGGTTTTTTCTTACATTGGTTATCAAGCCCAAAATGTAAAGGTAGGGAATCAGTCCACATTGGATATTCAATTGGTGCTTGACGCCTCTGCTCTTGAAGAAGTAGTGGTGGTGGGATATGGAGAAGTAAAGAAAAGTGATTTAACCGGAGCAGTAGGTTCTGTCGATTCAGAAGCGATTGTAAGACAAAATCCTGTCCAGGCAGCTAAAGCCCTTCAAGGTCAGGTCGCCGGTGTCAATGTAAATAAAATCAATTCCCGTCCAGGTTCTGATTATACTATCGATATCAGAGGTTTGCAGTCCATAGGATTCAGTAACGAACCGTTGGTTGTAATTGATGGGGTTATGGGAGGGAGATTAAACACCTTAAATCCAAGTGACATTGCTTCAATGGATGTTTTGAAGGATGCTTCTTCTTCTGCGATATACGGAGCCAGGGGAGCCAATGGAGTAATAATAATCACTACCAAGAAAGGAGTTAAAGGTAAAACAAAAGTTACCTATGAAGGATATGCTGGAGTTAAAACACCAGCCTTCTTACCAGACCTAATGAATGCTCAAGAGTTTTATACTGCTTATAATGATGTGGTAATTGCTGAGAATCCCAATGCCCAGGTGGTTTGGACTACTGCACAATTGGAAAATGTTCAAAGTGGCAAGTCAGTGAATTGGGTAGATGAGGTAACTGCTCCTTCTCTCCAAACCAGCCATGTGGTGGCGCTTTCAGGTGGAAATGAAAATACTACCCATTATTTCTCCACTGGATATTTAAATGAAAAAGGCAATGTCTTGTATACCGGATATGAACGCTTTAACCTTAAGGGTAGTATGGATAGCAAATTGAATAATATAGTTAAGGTAGGCTTTAATACCTATTATACTTATAGTATTCTAAGTACTGGTTCATTTGAAACCTTACGAAATGCTTACAGGGCAAGACCTACCGGTACTATCTTCTATGATGATTTAAGCAACCCTACCGAAACCAATGACAAAAACGTTGATGGCTATGCCTTTTGGATGGGAATTAAGGATACTCAGGTCAACAACCCGTTGACGGAAGTGGCTGCCAAAAATTTTCAGGATGAAACAAGGGTTTCCAATTTTCTTGGCAATGGATACATAGAACTCACCCCTTTTGAAGGCTTTTCTTTTAAATCTTCTTTGTCAGCATCTGTATTCAACAGCAGAAGAGGAGAATTTCGAGGAGCCGATTCCAAAAGCAGGATTAATAAACTTCCCAGTGCTGGGAATGATTTTACCTTCAATGGTTCTTATACCTGGGACAATATCATTAATTATAAAATAAAAAGAGGGCTGCATGACTTTAATATTACTGCAGTTCAAAGTGCCCTTCAGGAAAGGTTCGAAACCTCTACCATTCGAGTGGAAAACCTGGCCTATAATTCAAGTTTTTATGCTTTGAATACTGCGGCTCAAATCAACGGTGTAGGTAGTGATTTGGTGGAAAGATCAATAATGTCCTATATGGGCAGGTTAAATTACATATTCAATAACAAATACTTATTGACTTTAACAGGCAGGTATGATGGTTCATCCGTTTTGGCAGAAGGCAACCAATGGGCTTTTTTTCCATCCGCAGCCATTGCCTACAGGCTTGGTGATGAGGAATTTATTCAAAATCTGAATTTTTTCTCTGATTTAAAATTGAGATTAAGTTATGGTCGGGTTGGGAATGATGTAGTTGCTCCTTATTCTACGCAGGCTTACCTGAGTAGAACGGCCTATGATTTTGATGGTAATCCTGCTTATGGTTATGCGCCTAGGAATATTGGTAATGCTGATCTTAGATGGGAAAACAGTGAGGAATTCAATTTGGGTATCAATATGGGTTTTTTGGGTAACAGAATCAATACAGAAGTTGAACTGTACAATAAGAAAACCAATGACCTGATTCAAAATGTGGCCATTCCTACTTCACTAGGCTTTGGGGCTGTAACTTCGAATGTTGGAAAATTACTTAATAGAGGAATTGAGGTAACCATTAATTCGGTGAATGTTCAAACCCAAGATTTCAGATGGAATACCTCTATAAATTTCTCCTCAAATCACAATGAAATTTTAGAATTGTACGGGGGAACGGTTCAGGAGGACATCGCCAATAAACTTTTTGTAGGGCAGTCGTTAAATTCAAATTACTATTATGAGTTTGATGGAATTTGGCAATTGGATGAAACAGAAGAAGCCTTGACTTATGGACAGGTTCCCGGATCAGTAAAAGTGGTGGACCAAAACAATGATGGTACGATCTCTTCTTCAGGAGGGATAGATGACAGGGTTATCCTAGGAAATCAGTTGCCGAAATGGATGGCAGGTATTAGCAATACCTTTACCTACAAAGATTGGGACCTCTCCATTTTTATCTATACCAGACAGGGTGTGCAGTATAGGAACAGCTTGTTGCAAGGTACCATGGGAGACCTTGGTAGTAACCGTTACAATGGCTTAAACCTCAATTACTGGACAGAAAATAATCCTACCAATGATTATTATGGCGTTTGGCAAAACAATCCGTACAGGGAGGCCATACAATATAAAGATGCTAGCTTTTGGAGGATTTCAAACATTACGCTGGGGTATAACTTACCTAGTAATTTTCTTAATGCCATTAAGTTCAGCAACTTGAGACTGTATGGACAGGCCAATAATGTTTATGTTTTTACTAAGGAAAAAAATGTTTGGATGGACCCGGAATTTAATTCAGGCACCTATCAGGATGATGTTCCCCATTCCATAATTCAGTTTGGAGTTAGTGCATCCTTCTAATTTCCCTATTTGAAACCTAAAATATTTTAAAAATGAAAAGATATAACCTTCAATATATAGTCCTGTATTTTCTACTGATGTTTGGTGGAGCAGGATGCCAGGATTTCTTAAAGGAAGAGTCCATTTCAAATATTACTACAGATTCCTACATTACCACAGAAGCCGGATATGAGGACTTAATTAAATCATGTTATCCTTTATTGCGGGATTTTGTTCTCCAATACCCCATTGCTTTACCCGGAACAGACCTTTTCCAAAATGGAGGCTGGAGTGAAAAAGCAGTGGGACAGGGCCCTTCGCTTGATACTTATGTGAACATTACTTCAGAAACCTTTACCGGGCCTTGGGATATATTTTACCGTGAGATAGGTCGAACGAATGCCGCCATCAGCAGGGCGGATGACATTACATTTGCCAATCCAGACACTAAAGCCGCTAGGGTTGGTGAAGCCAAGTTTTTGCGAGCCTTGTCGTATTTTTATCTGGTACAGACTTGGGGAGATGTTCCCATGCCTTTGGAAGAAACCATTACGGCCAATAAGGCGGTAGTGAGAGAATCCTCTGCCAATATTTATACCCAAATTTTAAAAGACCTGACAGAAGCAGAAGCTGCACTTCCTGTCGAGGCCACTGATTATGGAAGGGTGACCAAAGGAGCTGCCCAATTTCTTTTGGCAAAAGTATATTTGACAAGAGGTTGGAATTTTAATAATTCTTTGGGAGGTAGTCCGGATGATTTTAACAAGGCCTTGACCTATGCAGATAAAGTGATCGCAGATTACCCCTTGGTGCAAAATTACAAGAATCTTTTCCCTATCAGATCCGAAAATCCGCTCACTCAATATACTGGTCAGCAGGATGCGAGAAACAGTGAAGTGGTTTTTGCAATTCAATACAACGATGATGTTTTGACCAATGCCAATGAGGGGGACAACAGAGAACCAGGTAATTATTACCATTCCATTTTCCCTGGAAATGGGGAATTGGTGGGAAGTAACGGTAGGACTAGTGATTATAACAGAAATCTGGCCCAAAACGAACCGACCCCTTCTTTGTATAGAATGTTTGACCCTCAATTGGATGTACGGTATTCCCATAATTTTTTAAGGGTGATTTATGCTTTACAACCCGTAAATAATTATGCCTATAGTTTCGAAGATCCCAACTTGACGGTAAGCTATGAAATAGGTGATACGGTTGCATATTGGACGCCATGGAACCAGCCTGCTTATGGTGCAGATAAAGGTATTGATGAGGGAGGATCAAAAAAATATGCAGTGATGAATCATGAGCAAATTATAAGTGGGGTAGCCATTTCAAGACTAACTGCTACCAGACCATCCATGTGGAAATTCTGGGAACCAAATATTCCTTATGGGGATGGTTATGGTACTTTCGACTTTGCTTTGTTCAGATCTGCAGAGGCTTATCTTTTGGCGGCTGAAGCCATTGTGAAAGGGGCCTCAGGAGGAGCCTTGGGAAGCGCAGATGTCTACTATAATAAAGTCCTGGATCGTTCCGTAGGTGAAGGAGTAAATCCCCAGAAAGCAAAATTTCCTGAGATCCTCAGCTCATTGGAAACAGAGTCATATCGGGCCACTCCCTCTACTATTTCCATTGATATGATCCTTGATGAAAGTGCCAGGGAATTGATGGGGGAATTCAACAGGTGGTTCGACCTGAAAAGAACAGAAAAACTGATAGAAAGAACCGAGAAGTACAATTTCTGGACCAAGGCAAATGGGAATTTATCGGAAATGCATTTGTTGAGACCGATTCCTCAGCATGAAATTGACAGGTCTCAACCTTCTATTTCGCAAAATCCAGGTTATTGACAGCTATGATCTTATAGAAAAATGATTAAAATGGGGGAAAAGAAATTTTCTCCCGTTTTGATATCTGACATTTTGGAGTCATTCCGCTAAATATAGGCTATAATGAATTCCCTATTTCAGATCAAAGGTTTATGAAACTTAAAAATAAAGTCATATGAATTTTCAATCCAAAATGAAAAGGTTACTTTTCCTGCTTATTGTCTTTTGCTTTTTCCAGAACAGAGGCTTTGGACAATCGCCGGAAATTCAAAAAGGTCAACTGATCTATGAAAACACTATGAGGTCAGCAGAAGCTGTTGGTGATTGGGTAATGGAAGGCCCCGGTAAAGTGGAATTTCAGAATGGCTGGATGGAAATGTACTCGCCCCAAGAGGAATTTCACCATGTTTTTTGGTGCCCGGAAGATTTTCCAGGGAGTTTTGTTGCCGAATGGGAGGCTCAAAACCTAAATACTGAGGCCGGCCTGTGTATCCTGTTTTTTGCTGCCAAAGGTAAAAATGGAGAGAACCTATTTGATTCTTCTTTTCCGTTGAGAGATGGGACATTTAGTCAATATACCAAGAGTGAAGATTTTAATACTTACCACATTTCCTACTATGCCAACGGGAGGGACAATCCCGGAAGAGAGGTTTCACATCTAAGAAAAAACAGTGGCTTTCATCTGGTGCAGCAAGAAGAACCTGGCATTCCTGTAGCCTCAAAAGAAATTCATAAACTTAAATTGGTAAAAGACGATTCTCGTATAATCATGTATGTCGATGGTCGGAAAATAATAGACTGGACGGATAAGAATGATTATGGTCCAGTTTTACAAGGGGGGAAAATAGGGTTTAGACAGATGCAGTGGACCCATTTTAGGTACAAAAACTTTAAGGTGTGGGAGCTTGGTAAATGAAAAAGCTTAAAGATAATTTAATGGTTCCATATGGCTTAAGCAGCAAGCCTATCCAAAATTATAGCTTTCTTACCCTAGGTTTTGTTCTGTTTTGTGGCCTAATAATTCTCGGATGTGGGGAAAAGATGCAAGAGTTGGCATTTCTTCAAAAACCCAATCTTTTGAAAGTGGTTTATCCACGCTACCTGGATTACCCTAAACCATCTGCAGGAATGCTTGCTCAGCTAAATCCCCCTGTATTGAGATGGCCTTTAATAAAGGGGGAGAATATCCACTACGATGTTCGGTTATCTACTGAAAAAGATTTTTCTACGCCGAATAAAATTCTTGAAATAAAAAACAGCCCTTGGGCAATGTTTAACCCCCACCAAATACTGGAAAGCGGTTCCTGGTATTGGCAATTCAAGCAAAGTGGAGAGGATTGGTCTAATGTGCAGCATTTTAAAGTGGACGATGGAGCCATTCCGATGGTATCCCACAGTGCCGAACAATTTTTACGGTCATTGCCAAAGCAGCACCCAAGAGTACTTGCTACTGCACCAGAACTAGGCCAACTTCTTCGGTTGGAGCCAAATGCAGATACCCGAGCCATTATTAATAATGCTGAATTAGCCCTTCTAGCAGGTATACCTAAAGAGCAGGATGGAATGCCTAAACGAAAAGGAGAAGAGGCAGAACAGGAAAGAAAGCTTCGCCTTGATGCCAGCAAGGAACTTGGTACTGAAGTTTATGATGCTGTAGTTTCCTTATCCGAGGCCTATATTTTAAGTGGCAAAGAGGTCTATGCTGAGAAAGCCATTCAAATGGCCATTGAAGTAAGCAATTGGGACCCAAAGGGCGTATCGAGTACCAATGATTTTAGTGATGCACGTTGCATGCTTGCCATGGCCATGGTTTATGACACTTTTTATGACAGGCTTAGTGAAAAGCAAAAATCAACCTTACTTGAATCCATTAAAGCAAGGGCATCCCATTTTTACGAGGACTGGGTAAACAATATAGAGGCCAAGGTATTGAGTGGGCATGTATGGCAACATATTCTTCATTATTTTTTTCAAACAAGCCTGGCCGTTTATGGGGATGAACCTGAGGCAGCCAAGTGGATGGCTTATGCCTATGAATTGTTTCTGGCAAGAGCTCCAGTATTGGGAGGTATGGATGGTGGGTGGTCAGAAGGCGTCTCTTATTTCCGTATGAATATGGAGACCATGATAGACATTCCCTTGTACATAAAAAAATTCACAGGGTTTGACTTTATCAATGCACATCCCTGGTACCAAAACCAAGCCGATTGGATGATCTACCATATTCCTCCAGGTTCTGCCTCAGATGGATTTGCTGACAATTCAGAAGAAGTGAATGCACCAGGTGTCGACTATGTGGCCTTTGCCCTGGAACTGGCAAAATTAACGGGAAACCCAAGGGCTGTTTGGTATTCAAATGAATGTTTAAAATACGATAAATCGCACCTATCAGAGGAGCCCGTCCTCAGGTGGATACGGCTTACAAAGACCCGTAATTTACCTATTCCCGATTTACCTACGCAACTGGACTTGCCTATGGGAAGGTCTTTTACAGATATAGGCTTGGTGGCCATGCACAGTGAGATTACCAACACCAAAGATAACCTCATGGTAGCGATGCGTTCCAGTCCCTTTGGCTCCTATGGGCACATGCTTTCCGACCAAAACGTTTTCAATATTCTCTATGGTGGGAAAAAACTGTTTTACAGAACCGGTTATAAGGTATCTATGAAAGACCCTCACCGTACAGGCTGGTACCAGCATACAAAAAGTCAGAATGGCATACTGGTAGACGGGGCAGGCCAACCTTATAGCACAGAAGCTTTTGGATGGATTGCCAGGTTTCTGCAGGCGGATGAGCTGGCCTATGCCAAAGGAGATGCTTCTCAAGCTTATCAGAGTAAAGAAACTGGTGAGGAATATTCCGTAATGAAAAACTTTAGGCACCTGGTAATGCTAAAGCCTGATGTGGTCCTTTTCTATGATGAGTTGGAGGCCACCAAGGAGGTGGATTGGTCCTGGCTCATCCATAGCCTTGAGGAAATGACAATTGACGAGAATAACCAAACCTTTGCTGTACAGCTGGAGAATGGAGCAGGAAAAGGAAGGCTCTGGGCTTCAGAAGATTTGACCTTTCACCTAAGCGACACTTTTGAGGTAGCAGCAGTAAATTGGAGAAAAACGCTAAAGGAAGATGGGAGTCTAAAGTCCTATAAGGATAACCAGTATCATCTCAAGGCAAGCAGCACATCAAAAGCGGCTAAAATGCGGTTTTTTGCTGTCATTCAAGCTGGGAAAGTAGTTAAAGATACTGAATTGATGGAAGGAAAAATTGAAAATGGAATTGCGACAATCAAGATAGGAGATTGGAACATAACTGCAAATCTGGCATCAGAGATTGAACTTGGTCTTCAAATCCATAACGAGGCAACAGAGACGGTTTTTTCTTCACATGGAAATTCTCTTCAGTTAGGAGATCAAATATTTAGTGGTGAACATCCGGGGAGTACCCGAATGGGAATTATTAAAGACAATTCCCCTTTGTTCTTGGAGATCAAAGACCAATTTCCCAATGAAATGATATCCCGGTTCAATTATTTTCAAAAAGGCCAACAGAAGTGAACCATGGTTTCTAATTTATTAAGCTTTCAATTCAACCGAAAAACACCCAAAACATGAAAAGAATACTTTTAATTTTTATGCTCTTCGTTATAACGTTGATTGGTGCAGGGAGCTTTAAACTTATCAATAAACCAGAGAAGTTAGCTCCGCCAAATTTTATTTTTATACTTACCGATGATCAGGGTTGGAGCAGCACCTCTTTAGGCATGGATGACCGGATTCGGGAATCAAAAAGTGATTATTATGAGACGCCCAACATTGACAGGTTGGGTAAGGAAGGGATTCGTTTTACCAATGCTTATGCACCCGCAGCCATTTGCTCTCCTTCCCGACGGAGTATTTTATTTGGTCAGACGCCTGCAAGGCAGGGAGATGAAACCTTCTCCGAAAATTACCAGCCCTATTCCAAGGAGCAGAAAATTACCATTCCCATTTTATTGAAAGCCATAGATCCGCGTTACAAAACTGCACATTTTGGCAAGTGGGACTTAAGGGCAGAGATTTTCCCGGAAGACTTGGGCTATGATGAAAGTGACGGTGATACCCGCAATTCCCACGGAAATCTAATGGCTAATAAAGAAGATAAGTGGGAGGGATTGTTCATCAATGATGACCCTAAGCGTAGCACCACCATAACAGGAAGGGCAATTAATTTCATGCAAAGACAGGTCCGGGAAGGCAATCCTTTTTACCTCCAAATTAGCCATTATGCCCCTCATGTTGACATTCAGACCAAGCAAACTACCCTTGATAAATACCTGAATAAGGCAAAAGGAGTGAAGCACAATAATCCTGGGTGGGCAGGGATGTTGGAGGACATGGACCGAACTGTGGGTGAAATAATGGAGGAGGTGGAACAGCTCGGTATTTCGGAAAATACCTATATCATCTTTATGGCTGACAATGGAGGGGTTGAATTCCTTCCTCCGGTTTCATCCAAGCAAAAAATGCTACATCCTGAAACTTTCGATAAACCCATGCGGAATTTTCCCCTACGTGGTGGAAAATGGACCCTTTATGAGGGAGGCATACGGGTACCTTTTATGGTTAAAGGCCCTGGAATAGCACCAGGGGTAATGAGTCACGAATCCGTGGGAGGTTGGGATATTTTACCGACCATTGGTGAATTGGCAGGTTATAGCCAGCCTTTGCCCGAGAACCTGGATGGTGGAAGTTTTGCAGGTATTGTTCATTCAGGAGGAAAAGGAAAAGTTAGCAGAAAAAAGGATTACCTGATCTTTCACCGGTACAGCAAGGCCTATCCACATTCTGCTATTATTCAAGGAGATTACAAAGTTATCAGGTTTTGGAAAACCGGAAAATTGGAGCTTTATAACCTGGCTTTAGATTTTGGGGAATTAAAGGATTTGTATGAGATAGATCCAAGTAAAGCGAATGAACTAGACCTTCAGATGAAAGCCTATATAAAAGAGGTAAATCCTGACTTATTGGAGGACTTATTGGCTTACTGATATAAAACTAATTAGTTAATTTGTTTAGAGTTAAGGGTTAGGTTTTTAAGTATTAATTATCTAGTTTTATAATAATGAGTAGGTTATTTCTAATAATTAGTTTTCTAATGGTTTTTTCTTGTAAAGAAAAACCAGTTTCTGAGAAGAAGACCTTAGCTATTGAAAAAAGCAATATTTTAGAGGGGTTAACTATTTCGGTGGATACTATAATGGTAGATGCTGGGGAAGAACTTATAACTTATGGAATTCCCTATATAAGCACCCTGTCTCCAGAAGCCAGGTATTTTTATATTTTGGATAATAAAACTTTCAAAATACATCAAATTGACCTTGACTCACTAGCGTTTATTGATTCATTTTTCATCGAAAAGGAAGGGCCGAATAGTCCTGGCTACACATTTATTTTCCAGCCTATATCTGAAGACCAGTTCTTTTTTCCCAGTTTTCAGAGACCGAGTATTATCAATGCATCAGGAGAAAAAATAAGGTCGTGGAACCTTAATTTGCCGGATATAATTGATGGGTTTTCTGTTGACCTAAACTCTCTAACTAACAGAATAGTGTTTAATTCAACTATGGATCAATTGTATTCACTTCCGGTGAATTATGAAACTAGGGAGTATTACCTTGCCGTCCTTAATTCTTATGGAAAAAGAAAAAGAATTATAGCCTTACCTGAATTCAATAAAGCCAATGCATTCACTATCAGGACCGGAGGTGGTGAAGGGGGTGGTTTAAAAATAGAATTTCCTTATTTGCAGCATTTGAATGACGAAGTCATTATTTCATGTACTGTGGGGAACGGCATTTATAGATATGATCCCTCCTTGGATAGCATTTCCTATCGGGAATTTCCTCTCAAAATTGTGCCATTGGAAAAAAAGGGAGAAATAAAAAACCGTGTTCATAGTAATGAAGAATTTGAAGTAGAAGTCAAAAAAATAGCAACTCAAATCAGTCACTGGAATTTTATTTGGGACGAGGCTTCCCAATTGTATTTTCGATTTGCTAGTAGAGTGCTTTCACACAGGACCGAATATAAAGAAAGCAAAATGGAAATATTCTTGATGGCTTTTTCAAAAGAGCTGGAACTTGTTGGAGAGACAAGGTTGGAAGGACTTACAAATGTGCCTCATAGTGGGTTTTTTAAAGAGGGCAAACTCTGGAGCAATGTTAATGTAGCAGATGAATTGGGGTTTTCAGTGATAGATTTTCAGTTTTGACGTCTTTAAATTAGGTTTTGGGACCCTATGTATGATTAATCCAAATGCGATTTCTAAGACCATTGTTATTTTTTGCCCTGAGTTGGATCAGTGGTTTAAAAAGTAACTCAGCTGTCCCGAGACTCCAAGAAAATTTGCGCCGCTAAGTATTTATTGGCTAAAATTTATGGCGACGCTCACTGGTACCTCTTGAATTTTAGCCTTTCACAATTACGTTTGTCTTTTTTTGAAGCCCATTGATAAATCTTGATCAAATTAGCCTGTGCCCTTGCCAATCCTAGCTTAAATTTCTTTATGCCGAAATCTACAAGGGGGAAAATTATCTATCACTTATAATGTCTAAAGTACGCTTCGCTAATCCTAGACCAGATGTGGAAATTTAATGGAATTTCCTAACTAAGAGCGCGGTGGCTGGGCCAAAACTACGAGGGTGCGAGGGCCTTGTTATAGAAGATTTCTTATGGCTAGATTTTTCTTTGGTTCGTTTCTTTTCATCATGTTTAACCTGTCTTATTCAGGGCCTGTCCTGAAGCAATTCAACTCAGCGCCTGCCCTGAGAAACATAGTGGTAGTGGATCTGGGGAGAAGAAATGGACGTTTTACAGTCAGTTTATGTATAAAAAATAAAAGCTGTTTAAACCATCCATTGAATGTTTAACTCGAAATAGCTCTGATTCAATATTTTTCCTTCTGTAAATTTATGGACTTAATTTATTAAAGTATTCAGTTTTAATAATTCACAACTTATGTGTTTCTACTGTGATCAGCTTTCAGGGCCATGTAATTATCCATTGAACCCGAATAGATATTAGTTTTACCAAGTATTGACATCAAAGTAGAAAAAGAACTGGTAAACTATAAATCAAATTTTTCCGTTGATTGGTTGATACTCAATTATTAAAATAAAGAAAAACCCTTAATTTTAAGGGTATTCAATCGATAGTTGTGAAAAAAGACCGCTTGGAAAGAGCGAAAATCAAATGGATTTTAGTGTTATCATTAAGATAGGCAGTTTTTTTTGATAATCTTAAAAGTACTGTTTTATCCTTATTTAAGGTAAAATAGGAGATCAAAAAAGAAAAAGTTGAACAAATTCGATGCTGTTTTACAAGTGGCGAACGCTCAAATTAATTAATGTGATTATGAAGCTTCAATATATTTCAGATAGTACGGGCAAAACCACGGGTGTATATATTCCCATCTCCGAATGGAACGAACTCAAGGCTAAATACAAGGGAATAGATCAGGAAAAGATTGACATTCCGGATTGGCAAAAGGAAGAAGTGAAGAAACGTCTTGATGACTTCAAGAATAATGCTGAACAAGCACTGGATTTTGATTCAGCTATGGACAGTATTGAAAAAGACCTGTAAATGTACAATTCAGAAATTTTACCATTTGCAAAAAAAGATATTTCAGAGGCGGCATCTTGGTACAATTCTAAAGAAAAAGGTTTGGGTAATCGCTTTATCCAGGCAGTACGAAACAAGGTTATGCTTATAAGACAAAACCCTAAAATTTCATCCATTCGATACGATACCGTTCAAACTGCTGTATTGGATATATTTCCTTTTATGATTCATTATACCGTTGATGATTTTAAGAAGATTGTGATTATTGTGGGTGTATTTCATACTTCACTTGATCCCGGCAGATGGACAAAACGAAAATAAGAATTGATTAGAAATATCGTGGTGCAGCATCTAGTTTTCCCACATCAATGAAATTGCGTTAGTTTTTTTTATTTAGTACTTGTTGTTTATAGGGTTCAGACTCCAAAAACTTCGTCAAACAATGTTTGTGGCTTTGCCAATTCCTACTTAAATTTCTTAACGCCGAAAATCTATATGGCGGAAATTTATCTACAACTTATAATGAATCCTATCCCTCTTCAATTGTTTTCTTCGACTATGGTATAGGTGACTGAGCGGAGCCGAAGTCAACCTAAAAAGCGCTTCTCTTCAATACCGAAAGTTGAAAACTTTCCTCATTTTAGGTCTAAGTTACGCTTCGCTAAACTTAGACCAGATCGGAGGATTAACCTATGGGTATACGGTGGTTGTACAATCTATTAGCTCAAAATATACAAATCAGAGGTGTTTTATGCCCAAAAGACAAAAAAATAAAGTATTTTGACTGGAGATAAACCAAATTGGCTCCAATTAGATACCCTTTGTCTTTTTGCCAGTGCTTAAACCGGCTTAAAAAAAAATCAATTTGGGTTTTTAAATTAGATAGCCAAGTTATACCTAAATCAAAAGAATGTAATGAAATCGACAAGAAGAACATTTCTAAAATCAGCTTCAACAGCCGGTTTAGGAGCATTATTCATCCCTAATTTTATTGAACGTCCACCAAGTACAAAATTGCGTTTTGCAATGATTGGTGTAGGAGCCAGAGGCCGTGCCAGTTGGAGCCAGGTTGCCGTAGAGGATATTGTGGCCATGTGTGATGTTGACGACAGAATGACTGAGCAAGCATACAAAACTGTACCTAATGCTAAAAAGTACAAAGATTTCAGGGTGATGTTCGACGAAATGGCCAACGAAATTGATGCCGTTATGATTGCTACACCTGACCACACCCATTTCCCAGCGGCAATGGCTGCCATGCAACTTGGAAAACATGTATTGGTTGAAAAACCACTAGTGCATAATATTTGGCAATGCCGCACCATGAAAAAAGCAGCAAAACATTATGGTATCGTATCGCAAATGGCAAATCAAGGACATACAACCCATGGAATTAGATTAGTAAAAGAATGGTTTGATGCAGGTATTCTTGGAGATGTAAAAGAAGTAATTAGATGGGGTGGGCCAACAACATTTAATCCGGACGGATATTTCTCCAAGCCCGAAGGGTTTCCATTTCCAGAACATGAAGTACCTGAGGGTTTAGATTGGGATTTATGGAAGGGTCCTGCAGCTGATCGTCCTTTTAATAATGAATATGCACCCAAATCATGGAGAGCTTTTTACGATTTCGGTAGCGGAGCAATGGCTGATTGGTGTTGTCATACTTTAGACGCTCCTTTTTGGGCATTGGATCTTGGAATGCCACATACAGTAGATGCCGTGGTTCCAAACCCTGAAGTTCCAGACCACAGTATGATTGCCCGGGAATCAACGATAACATGGCAATTTGGAGCTCGTGGTAATAAACCACCTGTTACTATGAAATGGATTGAAGGCATGGGCACACCCGAATTAAAGGAAGAGTATGGGCTCAAAGAAATGCCGGACAATGGGATGATTATGATTGGTTCTAAGAAGACACTTTACCATGGAGGGCGTCCAAACAATCCTCGATTACTTGTTCCTGAAGAAGAATGGGCAGATTTCCAAAAGAATAAACCAGCAGAAACGATTCCGAGAGTAGCCGAAGAAAAACCAGTACAAGAATGGGTGGCTGCCATTAAAAACGACACCTTGCCGGGCTCAAACTTTGATTATGGTGCAGACTTAACAGAAATGGGACTTATAGGTGTACTTGCCCAACGTTTTGGCGGAACGATTAAATACGACGAAAAAAACATGAAAGCCATTGGCCGTCCAGAGTTAGATGCATACATTAAAGAACCTGTTCGCGAAGGGTGGTCTTACGGAGAAGACCTTTGGTAAAATTGAAGACATTATTAACCAGAGCTGGAAAAAAATGGAGCCTATCCCCTTTAAGGGGATGGGGGACGTTTTCGAAACTGTAAACCTATATAATATTTAATTCATAATCTGTAAGCTTATTTTAAAACGTGTCAAAAACTACCATTTCAATTTATAATTTAGTAAAATCCTTTTACACCTTATAGGAGGGATTTACCAAATTTTACTTAGAAGTTAAATCAGAGACGCGGGATAATAATATTTTGAAAGTATTTTGGTCACAACAAGAGGCATTAGAAAAAGCCTGTTACTCTGATTGCTGGGGGAAATTAATAATCATTGTCCGGACCTAGGGTTTTATACTGATACGTATTGATTATTCTTCATTGGTCTGTAGAAACGATTTACTATACCTATAATCAGCCAACTCTTTTCAAGAAATAATTTACCAGTCCATTCAGTTATTCATTTTGGTTTTTAGGAAGACTGTAGTATCTTTTGAAGGTAGTTTAAACAAACCCATATAGCCTTGATACTGAAATCCTTTAATACAAATGACCATCCAACAGCCATTTATTTCGGCAGGCAAGAGAACCATCCGGAAAAAGGCCACGAGGGGAATTGCATTAACCGACGTGACTGCCTAGGGATCTTAGGTGGATCACTTGCTAGCCTTGCCCTTACTTCGAGGTCGAGGGCGGAGAAGGCCCACAGCGACCTGCCGGTTGTCGATACCCATCTGCACTGTTTTGCTGGCCCCGACAACAATAAATTTCCTTATCATCCCAACGGACCCTATCGACCTGATTCCGCTGCCACCGTAGAACACCTGCTGAGCTGCATGGACGGAGCAGAGATCAAGTACGCAATCGTAGTCCATCCGGAACCGTACCAGGACGACCATCGCTACCTTGACCATTGTTTAGAAGTTGGTGGGGGCCGACTGAAGGGTACCTGCTTGTTTTTCGCTGACCAGCCTGAATCGCTGGCTGCGATGCCATCATTTTTGAAGGACCGTGAAGGGAGTATTATTGCGTCCCGGGTTCATGCTTACGCTCCCGATCGGTTACCTCCGTTTGGGAAACCGGAACTCCGTAAATGGTGGCGTAGTGTTGCTGATGCCGGCGTTGCTGTGCAGTTGCATTTCGAACCCCGCTATGCTCCGGGCTTCGAGCGTTACATTCAGGAATTCTCTGACACCACCGTGATCATCGATCATCTTGGGCGTCCGTTTCAAGGATCACGAGAGGAATATGCCAGGGTATTGCGCTGGGCTGACTATCCTAACACAGTAATGAAGTTAGCCTCGATCCCCACAGCAGAGCGCTATCCTCACCAGGATATCAGGCCAATCATCCGCCAATTGACCAGTGCCTGGGGCGCAGAACGGATGATCTATGGCGGGGGCTTCAATACAGATGCGACACCAGACTCCTACCGCCGCTACCGTCAGGACTTGTTGGGGCACCTCTCGCACCTCTCCTCACAGGAGCAGACAGCAATACTCGGTGGTAATGCAGCACAACTTTTCGGCTGGAGCTAAGCAAACACTATGGAATTGGTAATCCTTTGTCAAGCCCCCTCAATAACTGAACTTAGTTTGTAATTTAATGAAATCAACACCTATCGGTTATACAATTCGATTTGACCGAATACCTATGGCTGGAATAAAACGAGTTTTGGGATTCCAGGTATTTCCCGATGAATTCCAAACCTATGGAGTCTATTGGATATAAAACCAAAAAAAGTTCCTTGGCTAACCAAGGAACTTTCTATAATTTACTTCAGGACTTTTTCCCGATTAAGATACAGTGATTTGCTTCACTCTTTTGTCTTCTTCTTTTTTAGGAATGACCAATTTAAGGATACCGTCCTGGTATTGAGCGTTGATTTTATCCACATCTACCCTGTCTTCCTCAAGTAAGAAAGACCGTTCGAAGCTTTCGTAATGAAACTCAGTTCGTTTTACCTTATGGGTCTCATCTTTTTCCTCTGTTTCGGACTTTTTACTTGCAGAAATGATCAAGTGATCTTTTTCAAAAGAGATGTTAAAATCTTCTTTCTTCAATCCAGGAGCAGCTACTTCTAAAAGGAATTCATTGTCGTTTTCCTTAATGTTTACTGCTGGGCTGTTACCAATGAATCGTTTCTCAGGATTTCCTAAAACAAAAGAGGAGGGTACATCAAATAACTGATCCAACCAATTGTTAAAATCAGGAACCTGTGGTTTACTTCCGTTTGTTTTTATAAGTGTCATGGCTATAAATGTTTTAATTTTTTAACTTCTTTTTATACCTATTAATCAAAGTAAATGCCAATTGGGAAAATTGGTCAAAGCATTGATAAACAAGACAATACGTCATATTTATACATTTGATTAATGACATAATGGCTTGTTTTTTTAGTTGAGTGTGACGATGTGGCAGGATACTGTAATAGGAGTCCTTTCCTTTTGAAGGCAGTAAAGATTTATAGAACTTAGCAAAGGGCTTTGTTACCTTTTCTAAGGAGGACATAGCCGATTATGGCTTGATCAAAAATTCATTGATGCCCGAAGGATTAGAAAAGGGCCTTACCGATAGCGACCTTAAGGATTTGTTGTCTTTTTTATTGGAGAGGTAGGGAAGTTTTATTGCTGATGTGAGTCAGTATTTTGTCAGTTATGTTGTAAATAGTATTGAGAGTCCACCTTCAAAATCAGAAAAATCCACTACTAAGTTCGACGAAAAGATCATTCGTATCCAAGGTTCAAATCTTGATACTTCTCCAGAAGGAATTTTCATAATCCTCCATCATTTTTAAAAACTTTTGTGGTGGAAGAAAATTTTTGGTTTAATCTATCTACCAAATGAATACTAATTCTTAGCTGGAATAATTGAAAATCGCTCAATTCCTTTTCTTTCAATAAATAGCCTTATTATTCCATTATCGTTTTTATATGGGATGTTTATGGTTTTATCGTTATTTGTTAAGGCAATAAATTTATTCTCCATCTCATATTGATAAATTGAATCTCCAAAGAATTCCATACCAAACTTGGGACCTATTTTTACAAATGAATGGTCCTTTGAAAAAATAAATGTGGCATTGGGACTAGTAATAATAGGCAATATATTTTTTCGTGCAATTGAATCTTTTGCAAACTCAGGGGTCATTGTAAAATCAGCGATAGAATATTCACCATCTAACATTAATTCTTTGTCATAAGAACTACATGAAAATATAAGAAATGAGATGGCAATAAGAATTGTTGTCTTCATTTTGATTCTCTATTAAAGTTAGACGGTATAAATTTAGCCTTGGTTCGGAATGGTTTTAATTTTCTTCTACTATATATTTAAATACTAAAATAAAGATTTAGTACAAGGAATCAAATAGAAATAGGACAATTACTGCTGGATTAGAAGGAATTACTATTTCGGTAAAGATTTTGTCATTTTTGTTGAAGAGTTCAATGAAGGAATTTACCTCAAGCCACCTCTTTTATACAGTGCCTATTTTCTCATCTTCAATTTCTTTGAGTGTTTTACCATATTTATCTTTCCATGAAACTCTCCCGTTTACTGAATATCCTAAAATAATTGCTGCTGCAGTTGAAGAACTTGTAAACTCATAATTCTCAATGAATACTAGTTTTCCAAATTTTATTTCAACTACACCTTTTTCTTGAAGGGTTTTTCTAAGTTTAGAGTAACTTCCAGACAATGAGGGTGTTTCGTCAATTTTCATTTCACTCCTTTTTGAATTTCAATTCCATTAGAAGTTAAAATTCCTACTGCCTTATACCCACTTACTTCTAAATGAAAAACCTCAGATTTCTTTGATGTAGACTTAGTTTGATGAAGGACCGAATATCCAAGAGTTGGTAAAATGACCTTTATATTATCAAAGTAATCATCCATTTCATCTTGTACCATCTTCGGTAAATTTATCGAATTTCCATCTTTCCTATTTGTTAATCGAAATTCACTTGATGAGGAAATATGTCTTATAGTTTTTAATTCGAGGTATTTAGTATGCGAAACAGTCAAATTTTCGTCCTTTGAACTAAAACAAATTATTGTTTCTGCAAATGCCTTTTCTGTATCTCGTAGGTGTTGGATTATTCTTTCTGAAAGGTTATTTTCTTCCCCAATGTAAACCATTCTGTCATCAGGATTGGTTGTGTTGTGACCAAGAAGGAAGTAAATTCCAGGTCTTTTTAGTTCGTTAATGTCTTTATTTTCAGCAAAGAGATTTCTTGGTATCTTAATGGCTTGACCAGTCCAATTGGACATGTATGCGAAGATGACACCTTCAGGGTCTCCAGTTGCTAAGTAATTTGTGATTGTTATTCCTTTGCTTTTCGCCATTGTATTATATACCAAGCGTAAATATTCATTTATCAGGCCAGGGCCTAGTGTTGTATTTACGATATACCAAGATCCTTCCGAAATTTTATTGTCAAATTAAGAATTTATGGCGGGAAATTAATCACCGATTACCCCAAATCACCTTAAACCTACCAAAAATCAACCCTACCTATCTATTTAAGCAGAGCGATTATGTCCCTATTAAATCCCTTGCTATTCCGCATAAATAGCTAGCTTGACACCAGCTAGACCATTCAGATGTCATGAATTTAAAAATTTAGGTTTATTCTTTCTGAACCCCTCTTTAATTAAGAATAAAGCTTTGCCCTGGTTTCCCATTTTCCTCGGGTGAAATCAGGGAAATCTACTGGCCTGCTTTTGTCGGCTACTGAAGTGCCAGTAAGGGGGATAATGGCGGCGCTGGTTACTGAATCGTATACATCCCAGTCCGGCTGTTTGTTTTCTTGTAGGGCAAGGATCAGTCGGTGCCAGTTGATGGGGGTTTGGGTTATGCCACCACTACCATGTCCGCGAATGGCGCCTCCCTTTCTTTCCGGAGGCGCATAGTTTTTCATGATATCATGCGCGTATTCTTCTAAATAAGGTGCTGCAGGTTCCCACTGATGTGCTTCGGGACTTCTTCCTTCAATATAAATGCGCTGGTTTTCCCTTTCCTTTAAATAAATCCCTTTGGTGCCCTGAAGTCGGAAACTTTCTCTGGGGTGCGGGGTATGGGTATCATGGTTGAGGGTGATCATTTTTCCTTTTACAGTACGGATAAGTGAAGCGTTATAATCTCCCAGAGCCATTTTTTTAGTGGCATAAGGGTGCTTTTCTCCGTATTGGGCTTTGGCGTATTCATTGAGCATGCCCGATTTGGTACTCATGGAAACCAGGTAATCAAATCGGTCTCCATGGTTGATGTCCAATAAAGGCATCATGTTTCTCATGGGGTGGTCAGGGTAGAGGTTGCCGTTCTTGTCTATGGCGGGTTGTAATCTCCAGGGTTCTTCTTCTGGATTGAATTTTACCATTCTCAGGTCATGGATATAACCACTTTCAGCATGGAGAATGTCTCCTAAAAGTCCTTTTCGCACCATGTTCAGCATGGTCAAGTCTCCAAAACCGCCCAATACAATGCTGGCCCACTTCCCCGTTTTTTCAAAAGTTTCTACCAATTCCCAAGCTTCTTCCAGTGTTTGGGCAAGAGGGACTTCGCAGGCTGCATGTTTCCCATTTTTCATGGCCGCCAGACAAACGGGTGCATGGGTATCCCAAGGGGTCGCACAGATTACTGCATCCAACTCTTCTTCTTCACACATCCTGATAAAATCTGTCGGCCCTTTGTCATAAAGCTTTGGGCTCGCTTGACCGGATTCCTCAATCCATCGCTTGGCCCGGTAAAGGTTTTCGGGATCAATGTCACAAATGGCGGGGATTTCTACCCCATTAATACCTAGTGCGGTGTCAAGATGGTAAGAGCCTCGCCCTCCTATACCGACAAAGCCGAGCCTTAGGTTTTTTTTGAAGCCCCTTGCCATGGAAGGGTTGGATAGCAAACCTGCGGACATGCCTCCGAGGGCTAAGGTGGATAGTTTGAGGAAATTTCTTCGGTCCAGATAATTCATAGTGTTTTTATTTTTTAAGGTTTTAACCAGAAACAGGCATTGGCTAGATTTCCCTATGATTACTCCACTTTTTTAGGGAGTCCGGAAACCCTATTGTAGTATTACCTCTAACTCTTTAATATTTGTATTTTTCTATATTAATAGTTAACCGTATAATTAAAATCATTATAGCACTCAAGCCATTGAAACTTGTTTTCTCTGTTCATTTTTTCCTTGATGAAAAAACGAACCAAAAAAATCAAGGCTGTCAAATCTTATTTCAAATGATGGACATTATGTAAGGAATAAAGTCCATTTAGGTTGCCATCATTTGATTTTTGGTGCAGAATTCCAGGCTAAAAATGAGTGGATCTCCTTGTTGGAGCTAACGCATTTTTTTTACGCCCTACATCCTGCACCAAAAACCATAATCTTTGAAGGCCGTAAAATGCCTTATATATCATGTTGTCCTGCAGTGCTTCGATAACGAAAACCATCCTTTCTTTCAATAACTTAAATTGTAATTTTTATGCTTTTTTTTCTTCTTCTTGAGGAATATGGTGAGTGCGGTAACTAAGAAAAAGCTAAGTTCTTCAGATTTGCTTTTCTACCATACGTCTTTCCAATGTTATCGAATTCGTGTTTAAAAACTAACGGAGGAGTCCGGGGTACCATTTTTCAGCATTGTACCTGTAAATCTTATCTACAACTGCTTTAGGCAGCTTCAGCCCTTTGAAGGTACCATCGACTTTTGGCACATTCATTTCATCGTCCCCAGTGAAAAATTGCCAATGCCTCAACCAAACCTCGTGGGCATGGGCCGCAATCTCATCCGATTCGGTCAATCCTTTGGCCTGTATATCTGATGCTCCAGTTCTCAAATCCGTTCCATAAATTAGTCTGTCTTGGTATTTGATAAAGAAGTCATGTACCTCTTGCCAATTGCTGATGGCCTGGTATTGCAAGTGGGAGATTCTCTCGGCCATGTCCACCGCCATATTGGGGAATTGGTCCAGCCTTTTTGCCAGTTCCTTGACATCGTATTCCAAACTTCCCAAATGCGCCCCAACGAATCTCAAGTCAGGGTTATTGGCCAACATCTCATCTCGTGCTCCAACCTGGTCCTCGTAGGAAGGGAAGTCCGGGAAATTGTACATATGGTACTTGGGGTTTTCACTAAAATAATCCTTGTCTCCCTGTACGGTCATTTCTTCCAATGGCAACCAAGTGTTTTTGGGTTCGCCAAGATGACCCAATAAGGTGATGTCTTTCTCCTTTAAGAGCTTAAAGATGGGCTCAAACTTCTTGTCATTGATGGTGACCAATTCACCACTTTCATTTTTCAATTCCATGCCTATGTTTTTCCAAACTTTTACCGCAATGGCCCCATGGGCAATGGATTTTTCCAAATAGGCCAGGGTCTTGCTTTCCCAATCTTTATCATTGAATCCATCCAGAGAAAATGTTGTGGCATAGGAAACGATATCAGGATAATCGCGGACCATTTTTAAAGCGAAATTTTCCTGCTCTTCTGGTGTCCTGTTCGGTGAGGTATATACACTTACGGTCAACATACCGAAGTTATCTTTGGCTGCCTGCTTTATGAAAAGGGTGTCGAATTGGCTGCGAAAGTGTACATGGGTATCAAACTTCTTTACCTTCCCAAAATCTTCCATGGTATAGTAAGTATCTTGTGTTTGCTCAGCCATTTTTTCTTGGTTTTGTGGAGATCCACAGAAAGTGAAAAGTGCCATCATTGATAAGGAAAAAATAAATGTCTTGGCTCCTGTGATAATTTTTTTCATGGTTTTGGCTGTGTGGTTTGTGGTATAAAATGAATGCTTTGAAGCAAGGCTAAGAAGCATAAGTTTTGGCTTTGCATTAACTATGTATTTGTGCTTTGCAATCGCAGCTTATTTTTCAATGCTTTAATTTAGCCAAAGGAATTATTAATATTAGAATTTTTTTAATGTTTTTATCTATTGAAGACAAATCAAACAGTAGATTAGGGATATCATTTTGAGAATAAGGGTTTTCAAGCGTGAAATTTATTTATCAGGGACAGCGAACTTATTTGCCATAAAGATTAATCATGGATAGAGATGGGGGATGCGGTTTTAGGTAGCTAATATTGGTTGTGATTTTGTCAGCATTGTTGCGAAAAAAAAGCAACAATACCGCCAAAATCAATTGGTATTCAATTAGCTATCCACGGGTTATCACCCGTGTCTACAAAAATGTCACCCCTGCCGGGGTTCTCCGTTATAATAATATTTAGCAGTCAGTTATATCGATTTCGATTTTTACCGATAGATGAAATTTATTTGGCCAGGCGTTTTAATGTCACCAAAAAAGCTTCAAATTTATTTTGCCACAAATTTCTCTTGGTAAGGGAGGAGGACCTGTCCCGACAGGGGAGGGAGGGATTTATTATGCAACACCCCAATTTGAATGTCCCATTATATCAACCTGATATTTCAGCATGTTTGCGTTAGAAATCCCCCTTTTTCCCCCTTAGAAGGGGGATTTTGCTATTTTCCAAATTGACGAGTGCGTTACTGGCTTTAAATTAAGTCAGCCGGTTTCAATGTCATCAATTCAGCAATAAGTTCTCATTTCCGCAAACCTCCTTGATTGGAAGTAAAAAACTGTTCGAGACTTAATCGTAAAACAAGCCAGGTAACCATAGGCTTATTTCAGGGATATAGGTGATCAATAGGAGTACAAAAATACTCACCATCAGATAGGGCAAGCCTGCTACCGCTATTTTTTCAAGGGATATGCCACCTATACTGGAAGCCACAAACAAACAAACGCCTACCGGAGGTGTGGTCAGGCCTATTACCAGATTAAAAACCATGATTATAGCAAACTGCACAGGATCTACTCCCACATTTACTGCTACTCCTAATAAAACGGGGAACAGTATAAGCAAGGCGGCAATGGTTTCCATAAAGGCACCGACAAACAGCAAGAGAAGATTGATCAATAAGAGTAACATGATCTTGTTGTTAGTCAACTCCAGCAAGCTATTGGCTATCAACTGTGGCAACTCTTCCACGGTCATGATCCAGGCAAAAAGATTGGCAAAGCCTACCAGTACCATCAAAGCGGCTGTAGTTTTTGCCGACTGAAGCAATATGGCAGGGATCATTTTTATTTTTAACTCTTTGTAAACCCAAAGACCGATGGCGATGGCATAAATCACCGCTACAATGGATGCTTCTGTTGGGGTAAATACCCCACCGATGATGCCAAAAAGGATAAGCACCGTCATCATAATGGCCCAAAAGGCCTGAAAAAAGCTTTTGAAGATAAAGCCAAGTGATTTCCGTTCTCTTTTGGGGTACTTTCTTTTTACGGAGATAAGGTAAGTAATCAGCATAAAACCTACCCCCAATAGCAAACCAGGAACAATTCCAGCCACAAATAGCTTCCCAACGGAAAGCCCGGTAAGTGTGGCAGCAATAATCATGGGCAAACTCGGAGGAATAACCGGACCTATGGTGGAGGATGAAGCAGTAACGGCACAGGCAAAAGGAACATCATAGCCTTCTTTTTTCATGGCGGGGATCATTACGGAACCAATACTGGCGGTATCGGCAATGGCCGTACCGGATATGCCTCCAAATAACATGGATGCACCCACATTGGCCAATCCCAGCCCTCCCCGAATATGTCCCAATAAGGCATTGCAAAAATTGATAATCCTGCTGGTGATGCCACTGGCATTCATGAGGTTTCCCGCCAAAATAAACCCGGGAATGGACAGCAATACAAATACATCAATGCCCGCATACATTTTTTGCGGGATCACCATTAGGGGGATATCACTGAACAGCAAATAGGTAAATGCAGAAATGCCTAAGGCAAAGGCGATCGGAAAGCCTATGGCCAAGAGAACCAAAAAGACAATGAATAAAAGTGCAGTCATCTATTTTTTTCAATTAATTTCAAGGTACTGTAAAAGGCTACGGATAGTCCCATTATGGCCATCGCACCATACATAAAGGCCATGTTAAGGTTCATGGAAGGGGATCTTTGTATGCTTACGATCTCCATTAATGGCAGGCTTACTACAAATTGGGTAAACATCAAGCCAATAATGCAGACCAAAATAATGTTCTCCAAAAGGGACTTGTATTTGGGCGAAAGACGGTCCAGTAAAAAATTTACACTTACATATCCGTTGTCTTTTACCGCAAGGGCTGCTCCCATACTGACAAGGTAAATGAAGCAGAAACGGGCCAATTCCTCTGTCCAGTTGGGGGACCAGGGCAAGGCATACCTGGCAATGATCTGCAACAAAACCACTGCAATCATTAATATAAAACTCAGGTTAACTAGAAAACCCAGTACTTTATCAAGGGTAGGGAAGGGAGATTTTGTCATTTCACTTGCAGGATTCTGTTTAAAAGATCTGTTTGCTCTGCATCAAAGGATTGCAAAACGGCCTCTTTTGCAGCAGTTTGAAAAGCTTCATTGTCCACTTCGATGAACTCCATTCCTTTTTCTACAAGGAAATCGTAGTCTTTCTTTTCCTGGACTAAAAACAACTCATGTTCGTATTCCTGCATTATTTCAGCGGATTCATCGATTACTTTTTGCAGGTCTTTGGGAAGATTATCGTATTTTTTACCACTCATGACCACATAGGCCCAGCTTTTCACATGGGAGGTCAGCATGCAATATTTTTGCACCTCATACAGTCCAGCATCTTTGATCAAGGCAAAAGGATTTTCCTGACCGTGGATGGTGGATTGTTGCAAGGCGGTAAAAACTTCTGAAAATGCCATAGGGGTAGGTTTGGCTCCCAGCGCGCTCCAGGTATCCACATAAAGGGATACAGGAGGTACCCGCAAAATCATTCCCTGAAGATCGTCGGGATGCCGAATAATTCGGTTGGAGGTAAGGTTTCTGGCGCCTCTTTCAAACCAGGCGATGGGTCTGAATCCGGCCCCATCCAAAATATGCTGTTCGATTTCCTTTCCTAATGGGCCACCGGCGACTTTTTTTAAGTGATCAGAATCCCGGATGGCAAAGGGGGTAGCGCAAAGGATGGCCTTTGGCAGACTCCAACTCTGTAAGGATTCCCCGGTAATCATAATGTCCGCACTTCCCACCAAAAGCCCCGTCAAAACGTCCATCTCCTTGCCCAGTTGTTCGTTGGGGTAGACCTTTACTTCTATTCTGCCATTGGAACGCTTTTTTACTTCCTCTGCAAATTTCAAACTGGCCAGGTGCCAGCCGTGCTGGTTGTTGGCCAAATGTCCAAAGCGAAGGACGTATTCGGGTTTCTTTTCATCAGAAGGTGCACAGCTCCAAAAACTGGCTACCAAAAAAAGGAGCAGAAAGGGAATTGATCGGTTTGGGTTCATTATAAAACTGTTCTTATTAAATTTTCCATTCAATTCTGGAAAATCAATCCAAAGTACAAAAAATTATAACCGATGGCATTCAATTTTTAAAATTTAGCCCCTACCACCACGGTTTTTTTGATGTGCTGCACATGACCATTGGGATGAAAGAGTTCTGCGGAAATCACATAATAGCCCGCGCCTACCTTTTCTCCCTTTTCATTTGTACCATCCCAGGTATAAAATCCATTGGCCGCCCAGCGTTCATTTTGACATAGGAGCCTTACTTGTATGCCAGTAGGAGTGAAAATTCTTAGTGTTGCCTGATAATTGGGCTGGTCCATTTTGTAGGAAATGGTCGTAAAGGGTTGCTCTCCTGCTGCATCGGGAACAAATATTTCCGGTGAGATCGTCAATCCAACCCCTGCCGTTTTGCCATCAAATACCTGAGAGTTTCTATAACCGGGAGTAGCAAAATTTTCAGTACCCGCGGCAGAATGCCAGTTGTTAGGGTCATTTGCAGATTTGTCCAACGCATACCTTTCCAAAGAAATTCCTTTTGCATCCCTCAGAAATCCATGGTGATAGTTTTCATCATAATCGAACCTTTCTGGCCATTTTTCTTCCGGGTCCAATAAAACTACT
Source organism: Cyclobacterium sp. L-R (assembly GCF_056859355.1). Taxonomy (NCBI): domain Bacteria; kingdom Pseudomonadati; phylum Bacteroidota; class Cytophagia; order Cytophagales; family Cyclobacteriaceae; genus Cyclobacterium; species Cyclobacterium sp. L-R. The sequence continues at coordinate 24,359 of NZ_JBSXOH010000094.1, read as the reverse complement.
GTTCCTGAGCGGATGGGATAACTAGGTAGACTCATTTCCAAAACTGGACGATTTACCGCCTTTGGAAAGTAGGTGATCAGGCTTTGTCGATCTGTAGTAAGTGCCAGGTAGGAAAAGGGGTCGAGGATAAGGTCTTCTGTTGCTATTATTTTCCTGTTGTCTATTGCTCCTTCTGTGACATTGGCCAATTTCCAGTTTTTAAGGTTGATCAGCTTACTTGAATTGTTGTAAATCTCCACAAACTTGGGCGCTCCACCTGGGGGATTGAAAAGGATTTCATTCAAAACGATGTCTCCATCAGCGGGTAAACCCGGTATTTTTATAAAGGCTGTATTGCTTTCCTTGTCCAAAGCATTTCCCGAGCAACCCCTCCAATTTTCAACCGTAATTTCATAGGATTGATTTACTTTTAAAGAATCCTCAAGACTTAGGATCCACTGAAAAGGATCATTGGGATCTTTTACAGCACTTTGGATTTTGATGGATGGGACAATTTCAAAATCGGCTACCTCTCCAGTATTTTCAGCAGAAGGTTTAGAAAATTGCAATACGATTTGGTATTTGTCTCTGACAAAAGCTTTGATCAGTTGGGGAGCAATGCGATCCGGGCTGTTGTCAAAAACGGAATTGGTGCTTCCCGGGGTACCTTTGGTCTCACTCCTTGAGGGTGCATAATTGCCTAGCCCCTCACAAGTGGCCCAAGGATTGACCAATTCCAAACTATAACCATTGGTTAGAATCTCACTGGCTAGTGGGATTTCAGGTCCATAATTCATCTTGTCCACAAGCTCGTCTTTGTGATTCAGAAGTGAAATCTCGTCTCCTCCGTTCAGTAAGGTAGGCCAGGGACTTAAGCCAATCACTTTACCGTAGTTGGTAAAAGCGGCTACTGAAGAGGATGGGCAAAGGATAATATATTCTCCTGGCTTTATATCTTCCCGGGGAAGCGTGCTTTGGTTTCTTGAGTTGGCCAGTTTCATGCCTCCAAGATTAAATGTGCTGTCGGTGGAATTGAATAGTTCTATGAATTCAGAAGCAGGCAATATACTACCATCCCTAGGGGCGGGCATGACCTCATTGATCAGCAAATCTTTAAAACCGGGAATCGCTACTTGTTGGTAGACAAAGTCAAAAATAATTGGATCGATTTCATTCCCGTCCAGGTCTTCGAGTTGATGGATTTCTAAGGAAAGTGTAGTACTGTCTGACCAGGTATTTTCGAATTCCAAAATCACTTCTTTTCCGTTTTCTTCCAAATGTACGGATTGCGGAGCTTTATTGCCTATGCTGTAGAATTGAGGGACTATGGCCAGAATAGGATCCAGTTTTTTGTCAAAATACAAGGCCAGTTGCTTGTCTGGTAGCACCACTACATCCAATAATTTAGGAGGGAGCGGGTTCCAGGATATCTCCCTTAAACTTCCAGGCAAAATTCGATTGCTGTTTAATATTCGTGGAGGGATTTTCAAGGTCAATTGAAGGCCAGTGGGAAGTGGAGGAGAAATCAGCACCTGAATTTGATTGGCATAGGTCTGACTTAAAAACGGTTCCAATTGGTATCCTTCCTCTATGAAGTGAAAAGCATTGAGCCAGGGCTGGTTTTTTTGAAGCCCTGCTTCATGGTTGATTATGAGTAGTTGCTCGTTTTCCAGCCAAATATCCGTCACTCCATCTTCGTAGCGCAATTCCTCTTGGAATAAATTTCCCGACAGATCTGGCTCATCTTGAATGGGAGCTATTTCAAGGGAAATGGTTTTTCCCAATGTTAAGTTTTCGGACAAATGTAGTTTGACCTGATAGGTGTTTTCCTGGCTAAGCTCCTTTGGGAACTCCCCATCGATTTTATATTGCTCCCGGAATAAAACCGTAGCTGCATCATAGAATTTCGTGAAAGTAATTAGGATGGATTTCTCATCCCAAATCATGGCCTCTGCTACTAACAGTAGACTGTTGTCGATGGTGAATATAAGGTTTTCCGCAGCCTCTCCACTTTTGCTGGTAACGAGAGGAAGTTTTATTTCTAATGTTGTTACAGGCCAGCCTGCCTCGTGGTTGACCGTTATTTTTTTTCCAGCCTCCGTAAGCTCAAATTGGGTATACAATTGATTGTTGATCAACAATGAATCCGGCGGATCAATGCTTTTGCTCCAAATGATTTCCAAAGCATAAGGGTTGATCACAAAGGCCGTGTCAATTGCCGGGGCAAGCGTATCCCAGATAAAGGTTCGTTCTATCGGCTTGGCCATCTTTTCTCCATAGCCGTCTTCAAGGCCATCGATGGTCAATTGGTACTCCGCACCGGTAATCCATTTAAAAGGGAACTGCAGTAAAACTTGATGTTTATTGGGCATTTCTAGGTTATTGGGATGTTCATTCTTGTCTTCTATCCTGTAAACCTGAGGTAACAAAGCCCATTTTGGATCCAGTGCTTTGTTGAAAGTCAACAGGAGGCTTTGGTCGGAAGGGATTTCCAGTTGATCCAATGTGATTGGTCTAGTATCCCGTATATAGGCTTTTTTTAAGGTGATTCTGTCTTTACCTTCTCTGTCTTTTATACCGCGTACAAGCAAATGTTGGATTTCATTTTCCGGAATTTCCACATCAAAGACCAGAATAAAGCTGTTTTTTTCTTCTTGATCTAGCAGGACTTTGACAGGATGTGAAAGGGCTGATCCAGCCTGATAACTTTCCGGGTTTGTGACCGTCTCCAGATTTAGGGTTTCTGAAAAAATCACCTTCACCGAATTGGGAGAATGAACCATGACCGTATCCAATACATCTTCCCAATCAAAGGAAATGGTATCTGAAAGGATTTGGTTTCCTGATAGATCAGCAATATTTGTAAGGCTCAATTGATAAGTTTTACCTATGATCAGCGCTTCTGAAAGGTCAAGCTGAACTTCCTCTGGCGCTTCTTCCCTAACACTGGCTTGGAAACTTATTTCCTCGCTTTGCACAAACTGATAGTTAGCTGACTTCAGGGCTTCAACTGGATCAATGGCCTCATCAAAAACCAAAACCAAGGTTTTTTCATCTATCCCCCAAAGATTTATTACTTTCGGAGGGCTGCCATCATAGGTAAAGGTAAGTGTGCTTTCTTGCATTGGCATAGCATTGCAATCTTGTAGATTAGCGATGTTCAATTGGTAGCCTTCTCCAGAGATCAATGGGGCTGGAATTGAAAGAAGCAGGGTATAAGGAGTGAGTTCCAGCAGTTCCAATTCCTGTCCATTGAGTGAGAAAGTTACTAGGGGTGAGAGTTTTTGTGGCAGTGCTTTAGAAAAAGTGAGCTGAATCCGGTTGGTTGCGATAGGCCGGATTTCCAGCACTTCAAAAACCCTTTGGTCTGGGGCTTCGCTAAACCTATCGTTTATCTTTCCAGGAGTTCCCCCTTCTATGGCCTGAGAAGCTTTCCAATTGTAAGGATCGCTACAGTTGAGAAATGGGTTGACCTGTTCAATGGACCAACCGCCGTTTTCTTTTTCCTTGTCCACATAAAGTGAGCGATCATATTGCAGACTATTTATCAGGTTTCCAAAGCCATCTTTCAAGATGATCTCTCCCCCGCTATTAACCAGTGTCTTGAATGCCTCCATGCCAGCAACCTGACCAAAAGGCTCAAACAATTCCTGATTTGTGTTTGAACAAAGGATCAGGTAAGCCTGTGGGCCGAGGCTTAGCTGTGGAATTATGGCTTCGTTATAAGTGAATTTATTTAACCTGATAGGTTTGTCTGTTCGGTTAAAAAGCTCAATGAATTCCGCATTGGGCAAGACAGGATTGGGAGGTTCCAATCCTTTCGGGTTGGGATCCGGCATGATCTCATTGATAACAATCGCTCCTTTTGGCGTTGGTTGATCAAGGTCAAAAGTATAAGTCCAGTCTGTGTATATTTTGTCTGAAACCAAGCCTTTTATTTGCTCAAAAACAAGTTGGTAAGTGTTGTTATAGAGGTAATCGTCAAATTTTAGGAGTACCTGATTGTCTTTTACCTGGGAGACTTCTGTAGGTTGACCATAAGTATTGTCCAGCCTTGTAATTTTTGAAATCAGGGATACAGGTTGGTTGAATTCCAATAAAATGGAACTGTCTTTTTCCGTGTTCAGAAGCTTTGCCCTTAAAGAGTCAATTTGTTCTTCTGATTCCGATAAGCTAAAGTCATCCAAAAATAACCTTGCGGCACTACCAGCCCCTTCTCCATATATGACCTCTAACTTAAGCATTATTGCTTGCCTGTTGCTGAGCGAATCAGGCAAGGGAAGGCTGTAAAGCTGATAGGCCCTGTCTTCATTTGGAAAGCTGGTTTCTGTACCAATTTGCAGGGGAGTGCTAAAAGAATTTCCCTGATCTGTAGAAAAAGTGAGGGTCAAAGTAACCGGTCTGTTGCCTGATCCGTTGTTTTTAGTCTTGGCCCAAAAGGAAATTGTAGGGCGTTGTAACCCAACAGTCAATGTTTTTATGTAAATTTGCGCATTGAAACTACCGGTAGTTTGGATACCCAGTGCTTTGGATTGATTTACTCCATCGCCTGCAGCCTGAAAGACTCTGGAATTTCCTGGACGGATCAAGTTTGCTGACCATCCGGGTAAAAATTCATCAGGGTAGGAGGCAAGGGTAAATTCGGCTTCAAAGTCTTGTTTGGTTAAAATTTCGCTTGTTGGTAAAATTGTGAAACCAAATAAGGGGAATGCCATGAAAGTCCAAATTAAAGCGATGGTTTTCATAACATTAATATAACTAAAACTGTACTAATTAGGTACTTACATAAAGAATTTTTTCCCGGGACAGAACCGGGAAAGTTTAATCGGTCAAAATTATAATCAAAATGAAGTTAGCCGTAGTTGGAGCCACCGGACTGGTAGGCTCAGAAATCCTGGAAGTGCTTGGAGAGCACAATTTCCCTTTCGATGAATTATTGTTGGTTGCCTCTGAGCGTTCTGCAGGAAAAAAGATAGCTTATAAGGGTAAGGAATATACGGTAATTGGCCTTAAACAGGCAGTTGCAGAAAAGCCTGATGTGGCAATTTTCTCCGCCGGTGGAGGTACTTCTCAGGAATGGGCACCTCAGTTTGCTGAAGTGGGTACAATAGTGATTGATAATTCTTCTGCTTGGAGAATGGATCCTTCAAAAAAATTGGTGGTACCAGAAATTAATGGTAAAAGCCTTAGAATTGATGACCGTATCATCGCCAATCCTAATTGTTCTACCATTCAGATGGTATTGGCATTGGCACCCTTGCATGAAAAATATGGCATCAAAAGAATTGTAGTTTCTACTTATCAGTCCGTAACAGGTACAGGTAAAGATGCAGTGGATCAAATGATGGCTGAGAGAAAAGGTGAAACCGCGAAGATGGTTTATCCTTATAAAATTGATTTGAATGTATTGCCTCATATTGATGTGTTCCAGGAAAATGGATATACCAAAGAGGAAATGAAGATGATCAATGAAACCAAAAAGATTTTTGGTGATGATTCCATCCAAGTTACTGCTACAGCCGTAAGAATCCCTGTCATGGGAGGTCACTCTGAAGCAGTAAATGTGGAATTCAACAATGATTTTGATCTTGCTGAAGTTAAGGAGCTCTTGGCCAACACTTCAGGGGTAATCGTAGAAGATGATCCGGCAAACAATATCTATCCTATGCCTTTGAATGCGCATAAAAAGGATGAGGTATTTGTTGGAAGGTTGAGAAGAGATGAGACCCAAGCCAATACCTTGAATATGTGGATTGTAGCTGATAACCTAAGAAAAGGGGCAGCTACAAATGCGGTGCAGATAGCCGAGTATTTATTGGAACACAGCATGGTTTAAGTGAACCTTGAAAATATATATCATCAACAATTGATGCAGTTTGTGCAGGATCATCTTACGGAAGATCCTGCACATTTGCTTTTAAGCCATAAGTCTGTGCCTGGAATAGACTTAAAAGTAGCTGCCCAACAAATCGCTATGCGACAAAAGGCGGCCAAAAAACTCCCTTTTTGGGCCAGTTACCCTTCCCTAATTTTTCCACCTAGCTTGTCTATGGAACAGTGTTCCTCTGAGCTAACAGCGGTATACAAAGCCAAATTGGTGTCAGGCAAAACTTTTGTTGACCTTACGGGAGGCTTTGCTGTAGACACTTTTTTTATAGGCAGGAATTTTAAAGAAATTACCTATCTCGAAAGACAGCAAGAACTAGTGGATCTTGCGCAACACAATCTTTCCAGGCTATTAAAGGAGCAGGGCATTAAACTTAATGTGTTGCATGGGGAATCCGTTCATTTTATTGAGGAGGCCCAGGCAAAGTACGATGTGCTTTATGCTGACCCTGCTAGGAGAGGTACCGGGAATCAAAAGATGTATCAGCTTAAGGACCTTGAACCAGATGTAACCCAGAATTGGAACTTGTTTCGTCAAAAAGCCAAGGTGATTTTGATAAAAGCCTCGCCTATGCTTGACATTCAAGCAGCGCTTACGGACTTGCCAGAAGTGAATGAAGTGCATGTAATGGCTGTAAAAAATGAGGTTAAAGAATTGTTGTTTCTCTACAATGGCACAAATGAAAAAGCCAAAGTGATAGCCACTGAATTAGGGAACAATAAGGAACAACAGTTTTCCTTTACCATGGAGGAAGAAATGACTGCCTCTGTCAATTATTCTTTGCCAAAAAAATTCCTGGTGTTGCCCTATTCTTGCATTTTGAAAGCCGGAGCTTTTAAAAGCTTTGCTGTTCGTTTTGGATTAAGCAAACTGCATCCTCATACTCATCTATATACTGCAAATGAATTACCCGAGCAGGTCAATGGTAGAGTTTTTGAAGTTTTGGAGGAATTGAAGTTGGATAAGAAAATCCTTAAAACGCGTTTTCCGAATGGGAAGGTGAATGTATTGACACGTAATTATCCAATAAAACCTGATCTTATAAAAAAACGGTACAAGCTTAAAGATGGGGGGGATGAATATTTAATTGCTTGTACCTTAATAGATGGACAAACTTCAGTTTTAAGGTGTAAACTTTTTCAAGAAAGCAGATAAGTCAAAATCCCCCTTTGGTTTAAAGGGGGATTTTTTCGTAAACATTCTAAACTATAAGCTTGAACCCGGATTATGTAATAGGCTTTCTCCGTCCTGACAAGGTCAGGGGTGATGCCTGTCCCGTGTTTACGGGAAGTGTTGCAATCGCGAGAAAATCAGGCTGTTTGGAGATTTTAGCATAGCACCGCTATGATGAAATTGAAAACAGCAACGAAGTGGCTTATTTTAAATCGATTTCAGCACGTAATAGAATGTCTATTGCATATTTCGGGTTGAAATAGTATGACATTAAGCCGAGACTGCCACACCCTTTTCCGCCTCAGAATCTCCCCAAAAAGGGTTCGCAGTGACGATAAACCTTTTATTAGCACACTGAGCTAGAGTATTTTAACTTAATTGTAAACTTTTTCTTCATTCAATATTCTTTTGTTGGAAAAAATTTTACATTTGTTAACCATATGGTTAAACCATACAGTTAAATGATAGAGAAAAAGTTTAATCAAGATACAGAGGCGAAAATTTTGGAGGCAGCCAAGGAGGTTTTCCACCATAAAGGAATGGATGGAGCCCGAATGCAGGAGATCGCAAATGCAGCGGGCATCAATAAAGCCATGTTGCATTATTATTTCAGAAGCAAGCAATTGCTTTTTGAAGCGGTGTTTAAAAATGCATTTTCCTTATTGGCTCCACAGCTCAATAAGGTCTTAAATGATGATTCTTCGGTTGAGGAAAAAGTAAAAAGCTTTACCCATAATTATATTTCCTTTATGAAGAAGCACCCTTACCTACCCAATTTCATCATTCAAGAATCTAATCGCAATCCTGGGTTTTTTGAAATGATCAAGAATAATAATGGTTTTCCATCCCTTGATAAATTCAAAAAACAAGTAGCACTTGAGGTCGAACAAGGAATTTTGAGACCTACAGATGGGGAGCAGTTATTTGTAACCATTGTCTCGATGAATATATTTCCCTTTGTTGCGAAGCCTCTTATTAAAGGGTTTTTGAAAATGGGAGAGGATGACTTTGAGCAGCTAATGGAACAACGTAAAAGGGTTGTTTCAGATTTTATTATCAACTCAATTAAAAAAACATGAAAGGGATTTTAATATTTATCCTGGCGATGGTTCCCCTTCTTTTACCTGCACAGCAGGTACTCACCTTGGAAGAGTGCCTCACCCTTGCTAAAACGAATTATCCGCTTGCACGTCAAAAGGTTTTGTTGGAGCAACAATTTCAATCTGAGGTCAATGTGCTCGAATTGCAGAAGCTTCCAAAGCTAGACCTGAATGCGCAATCTACCTATCAATCTGAAGTTACAAGGATTCCTATAGAATTACCGAATGCTGATATCCAACCTCCTAACAAAGATCAATATAGAGCAACACTAGATGTCAACCAGTTGATTTATAATGGAGGTAGCATTGCGGCCAACGCCAGGTTAAAACAAGCAGAATTAAAAACCCGGCAACAGGAGGTGGAGGTTACCATTTACCAAGTAAAGGAAAGAGTCAATGGCACCTATTTCAAAGTTTTACTCCTTCAGGAAAAGGAAAAACTTCTGGATTCAAAAATGAAAATATTACAGGAGCGTGCAAAGGAAGCGGTTTCGGCAATTAGAAATGGAATGGCCTTGCCTTCCTCCAATCAACTTTTGCAGGCTGAGCTCTTGCTATTGGAGCAACAAAAAGTTCAACTTAAATATGAACGCAAAAAAGCGCTGGAAAGCCTTTCCTCACTCATCTTTAAGGATATCGCGCTCAGTGACACACTGTTGAAACCTGAAATTCTGTTGGCCTCTAAAACCCCTGTAAATCGGCCGGAACTAAAACTATTTGAGTACAAGGCACAGCAGTTAGATATTTCTAAGGAGTTAATTGATAAAGAAAAATCCCCCAGTCTAATGGGTTTTGCACAAGCGGGATATGGTAATCCTGGTTTGAACATGTTGGACAATTCCTTCCAGGAATTTTATATGGTAGGCTTAAAGTTCAATTGGAGGTTATTTGACTGGGGCAAAAATCAGGAAAAAAAGCTCGGTGTAGAAGTGTTAAAGCAGGTAGTAGCCACGGAAAAAGAAACCTTTGTGCTCAACAATGAAATTCAACTGCAAGAAGCTTGGGAAGACATAAGCATGTACAAAGAAATTCTAGAGCAGGATGCGGCCATAGTAAACTTGCGAGAAGAAGTAATCGCGTCTAATACCTCTCAATTTCAAAATGGAACCATCACTTCTTCGGCTTACATCATTGATCTCAACAAGCTTTATGATGCAAAAATCAATCAAAAGTTGACTGAAATACAGTTGGTCATGAGTCAAGCCAAGTATAAATTAATTAAGGGTGACTTTTAAATACAGATCCAAAATGAAAACCTTCAAACTATTTTTATCAAGTATTCTTCTGCTTGGTATTGTATCCTGTGAAAATGAAGAGAAAGCAGATGGCTATGGTAATTTCGAGGCAACTGAAATTACTGTTTCAGCAGAGTCTTCCGGAAAGTTATTGTCTTTAGCAGTAGAAGAAGGGCAGGTGGTCGAGGAGGGGACCATTGTAGCTTTGGTGGATACCCTGCCTTTATTTTTGTCAAAGCAGCAATTGTTGGCCTCCAAGGAAACGGTATCCTCAAAATCCGGTAGCATTACTTCGCAGATTAATGTGCTTAAAGAACAATTGAAAAACGCAGTTTTAGAATTTGACCGTGTCTCAAAAATGTTTGCTGATGGGGCAGCTACTCAGCAGCAGTTGGATAGAGGAAGCAATCAGGTGGAAGTTTTAAAAAAGCAGATTAAAAATGTTCAAAGTCAGCAATTGCCTATTAAGAAAGAAGCCCTGTCTTTTGATGCGCGAATAGCTCAGATCGATCAACAAATCGCTCAAAGTGTTTTAAAGAACCCAATTTATGGAACTGTTTTGGGGAAATTCACTGAAGCTGGGGAAGTGGTTTCTTTTGGGAAGCCTCTCTATAAAATTGCGGATCTGGACAATATGCTTTTGAGGGTTTACATAAGCGAAACACAATTACCTAGCCTCAGCATTGGGCAAGAAGTAACTGTAAAAATAGATTTAAATGAGGGAATGAAGGCATATGATGGCAAAGTTAGTTGGGTTTCATCTACCGCTGAGTTCACTCCCAAAATCATCCAAACCAAGGAAGAAAGAGTTAATCTGGTTTATGCAGTAAAAATTAAGGTAAAAAATGATGGTGCTTTAAAAATAGGCATGCCTGCAGAAATGTGGATTGAGGATGACTTAAGTAAGGAAAGCAATTTATAATTAACAAAAAAACACCATGGAAAACCATCAGTACAATGTAGATATCAATTGGAATGTAGATAGAAAAGGGCTTATATGTTCCCCAGAACTTAAAATGGGCGACTCTGATTCGTCCAATTGTATAGCTGTGGCAACACCTCCGGAATTCCCTAAAGGAATGCCCAATATCTGGTCCCCAGAGCATTTATTTACTGCCTCGGTGAGTAGCTGTTTGATGACTACATTTTTGGCCATAGCAGAAAATAGCAAACTGGATTTTTCTGCTTTTAGCTGTAATGCCAAAGGAATTTTGGCAAAAGAAGAAGGCAAATTTGCCATGACAGAAATTATCCTTTCTCCTACGGTGACCATCTCCAGTGAAAAAGATAGAGAACGTGCCGAACGAATTGTTCAGAAATCTGAAGCGGCTTGCTTGATTTCCAATTCAATTAAATCAAAGATTTCCCTTAACATTACCATTAAAATAGAGGAATAAAAATGAGTATTTCCCTCAACCAAATCAGCAAGACCTATAACGGAATAAGTGCTGTCCAGGACATTTCATTTGATGTAAATCCAGGTGAACTGTTTGGGATAATAGGGCCTGATGGTGCAGGGAAAACTACCTTGTTTCGAATTTTGACCACCCTGCTATTGGCAGATACTGGTACGGCAGTAGTAGCAGGGATGGATGTAGTGGAGGATTATATTTCTATTCGAAAATCCGTCGGTTATATGCCAGGTAGGTTTTCACTTTATCAAGACCTGACGGTGGAGGAAAACCTGCAATTTTTTGCAACAATTTTTGGTACAACCCTTGAAAAAAATTATGCTCTGATCAAGGAAATCTATGAACAGATAGCACCCTTTAAAACCCGGAGGGCTGGGAAGTTATCTGGGGGGATGAAGCAAAAGCTGGCCCTTTGTTGTGCCTTGATTCATAAACCCAAAGTGCTTTTTTTGGATGAACCTACCACTGGTGTGGATCCGGTGTCAAGAAAGGAATTTTGGGACATGCTGAAGCGCCTTCAGGCAAAAGGCATTACGATTTTGGTATCCACACCTTATATGGATGAGGCTGCTTTATGTGATCGAGTAGCCCTTATGCAGGATGGGCACATCCTGGAAATTGACAGTCCTCAGCATATTGTGCAAAAGTACCCCAAAGCAATTTATGAAATAGGGGCCAAGGAAAGGCATAAATTGATACAAGTGCTTCGGGGTTTCCCTAATCTGTACAGTGTGTATCCATTTGGCGAATATGTACATTATACAGATAGGCGTTCCAATTTGGATGTGCCTGAACTGGAAGAATACCTGAAAGCAAATGGGCTTACAGAGGTTTATATTGGTTTAACCCAAACTACCATTGAGGATGTTTTCATGGAAATGGCAAAAAAATGAGCGAAAACAATGTTATAACCGTCAAAGACCTGACAAAGAAGTTTGGTGATTTCCTTGCTGTCGATGCCATAAGCTTTGAAGTAAAGGCAGGAGAAATTTTCGGATTTCTGGGCGCCAATGGAGCGGGAAAAACTACGGCCATGAAAATGCTTATAGGCATTTCCAAACCCAGTTCTGGAGAAGCAATGGTAGCGGGATTTGATGTCTATACCCAAACGGAGCTTATCAAAAAAAACATTGGTTATATGAGCCAGAAGTTTGCGCTCTATGATGATTTAACGGTGCGGGAAAACATTACCTTTTTTGGTGGGATATACGGCTTGTCCCGATCCATTATAAAAGAGAAAATAAAGGTATTGGTGGCTGACCTGAAATTAGAAAATATTATTGATCAATTGGTTGGAGCTTTGCCCTTGGGCTGGAAGCAAAAATTATCCTTTTCGGTGTCTCTACTACATGACCCAAAAATCGTTTTTCTGGATGAGCCAACAGGAGGGGTGGATCCAATTACCCGAAGACAGTTTTGGGAAATGATCTATCATGCAGCAGATATGGGAACGACCATATTTGTAACCACCCATTATATGGATGAGGCAGAATATTGTGACAAGGTATCCATTATGGTCAATGGGAAAATTGAAGCAATGGATCGGCCAAAGCTTTTGAAGGAACAATATGGGGCGAGTAACCTTAATGAGGTTTTTTTAAAACTGGCAAGAAACAGTAATCCCGAATAAATAAAAAGAAATTTAATTTTTCGAAATGAAGCGTTTTATTGGTTTTGTAAGGAAGGAATTTTACCATATCTACAGGGATAAAAGGTCACTTTTTATCCTTTTTGGCATGCCTATCGCTCAGATTTTATTATTTGGATTCGCCATTACCAATGAAATCAATAAGGTGGAAATTGCTATTTTGGACCATGCCAAGGATGCCACCACCATTGAGATTATTAATAAAATGGCCTCTTCCAAATACTTTTCTATCAACCGGTACTTAGATGCAGAATCCGAGGTAGAAGGGGTTTTCAAGGAAGGGAAAATTAAAGCTGTCATTGTTTTTGAAAAAGACTTTGGCGAGAAAAGAGTGAAAAATGGGCAATCTACTCTACAGCTAATTGCCGATGCGACTGATCCCAATACTGCCAATTCTATCACCAATTACATTCAATCAATTGTCCAGCAGTACAATCAATCCATAAACATCCATCAAGTAGGAGGCCCACAGGTTTTGATTCAAACCCATATGGCTTTCAACCCTGAGATAAAGAGTGTGTTTATGTTTGTGCCTGGGGTGATGACGATTATTTTAATGTTGGTTTCTGCCATGATGACTTCCATATCCATTGCAAAGGAAAAGGAATTGGGAACTATGGAAATTTTATTGGTCTCTCCACTTAAACCTTTTCAGGTGATATTAGGCAAGGTGGTTCCCTATATTTTGCTTTCTATCATTAATGCAATCGTTATCGTATTGCTAAGTATATTTATTTTTAAAATGCCCGTTCAGGGAAGCCTGATTTTATTAGGTGCTGAAAGTGTGTTGTTTATCCTTACCTCTTTGTCCTTAGGGATATTAATATCAACTATAACAGAGACGCAGCAAACGGCCATGATGATCTCATTGATGGGCTTAATGCTGCCGGTAATCCTCTTGTCAGGATTTATATTTCCAATAGCCAGTATGCCGCTTCCTTTACAAGTTATCAGCAATATTATTCCGGCCAAATGGTTTATCATCATCATTAAAGGAATCATGTTGAAGGGAGTGGGAATAGCTTTTATATGGAAAGAGACGGTTATCCTTGTAGGCATGACGCTATTGTTTATTGGAATCAGTACCTACAAATATAAAATCAGGCTTGAATAATGAAAACCATCGGATATTTGATACAAAAGGAATTCAAACAGATCTTTAGAAATAAGGGAATGCTTCCTATTATTTTTATTTTGCCCATCATTCAACTCCTTATTCTGTCCAATGCAGCTACTTATGAAGTAAAGGACATAAAATTTGGCTACATCGATGCAGACCGTAGCTCTTCCTCCAGGGCATTGATTGAAAAATTCCGTTCATCGACCTATTTCAACCTGCTTGATCCCTACTCATCCTATGCTGAGGCGAATTCAGGAATGTTGGAGGGAAAAGTAAATGTGATCATGGAAATCCCCAATAATTTTGAACGAAAACTGGTAAACAATGAAAAAACGTCAATAGGACTCACCGTCGACGCCATAGATGGGGCAGCAGCAGGAGTAGAGACTGCCTATATCCAACAAATAGTACAGGAATTTAACAAAAGTAAAGCCTTGAAGTCTGCTGTTAGTAAAAACCGAAGTGGCTTTGCTGGGTTGATTACAATTATTCCCTCCTATTGGTACAATATCACACTGGATTATAAAACATTTATGGTGCCGGGGATATTGGTACTTCTGGTCACTATGATCACAATGTTTCTTTCAGGGATGAATATTGTGAGGGAAAAAGAAATAGGGACATTGGAACAAATTAATGTTACGCCGATCAAAAAAAGTCAATTTATTATTGGCAAGCTATTCCCCTTTTGGATTATAGGCTTGGGTTTGTTGAGTATTGGCTTGGTGCTGGCAAAGCTTATCTTGGATATTCCCCTACTTGGAAGTTTGGGCATCCTTTATTTTTATACTGCGATCTATATATTGGTGATTCTGGGTATTGGTCTTTTTATTTCCAATTTCACAGAAACCCAGCAGCAAGCCATGTTTATTGCTTGGTTTTTCATCGTCATTTTTATTTTAATGAGTGGGTTGTTTACTCCCATAGAGAGCATGCCAAAATGGGCACAACTGATAACCACCTTCAATCCCATCAGGTATTTTGTGGAGGTAGTGCGGATGGTAATGTTGAAGGGCGCAGGGTTTTCCGATATTTTGCCGCAGTTATGGAAGACCTTTGCCTACGCCATCTTGGTGAATGGGTTGGCTGTTTACAGTTATAAAAAAGTGAATTAAGTTCGATTTGAAGAGGTGTAAAAATGTAAGGTAATGAAAACGACTTGATAGATTTTGAGTTTTCAAGGCTTGCAAGTTCGGATCTGTTTTTACATTTCTTCAGCCCAATTCAATGATACCAAAAAAGGTTAAACCCGAAATTTGCAATAGACAATCTATTACGTGCTGAAATCGCTTCAAAATCAGCCACTTCGTTGCTGTTTTCAATTTCACCATAGCGATGCTATGCAAAAATCTCCAAACAACCTGATTTTCTTGCGATTGCAACACTTCCCGTAAACACGGGACAGGCATCACCCCTGACCTTGTCAGGGCGGAGAAATCCTATTACATAATCCGGGTTAAAATGTCATTCTGCAGCAAATCCCCCATCAGAATTTCTTATAAAAGAATTTTTATTGTGAATTTGGAAAATGAAGCACTGAAAAAGCGTGATGTGTTTTCCGCTTATTTCAAGCCCAATGGACCAAGGTAAATTTTATGAAAAACATGAATACTGCAGGAAGACCATAGTATTTAAGCACCGTAAGCCTATTGAAACGGTGCATAAACCAAAGAACAATTACTGGTCTAATCAGCCCTAGGATCGTCCCTAAAAGGGCTATAAAAAACAGGATGTCTATGCCCGTGGCTACTGTTTCCATGTTTATAAAGATAAAAAAAAGGGACAACTTTACGCTGTCCCTAGAATTGTATTGAATCTTAAATTTATTTTTTACGCTTGATCTCTTCCATTTTGTATCCTTCGAAGGTATCACCTTCCAGGATATCGTTGAACCCTTTAATGGAAACACCACATTCGTAGCCGTATTTCACTTCGTTTACATCATCCTTGAATCGTTTCAAGGCACTGATTTCACCTTCATGAATTACTATTCCATCTCTGATAATTCTAATTTTGTTTTTACGGTTGATATAACCATCCGTAACATAACAACCAGCGACTGTTCCGACTTTAGAGATTTTGAATACCTCTCTTACTTCAATATTACCTGTGATTACCTCTTCAAACTCAGGTTCAAGCATACCTTCAATGGCATCTTTAATCTGGTTGATGGCATCATAAATAATTGAGTAATGTCTGATTTCAATTTCCTCTTGCTCGGCAAGACGTTTTGCATTGACAGAAGGTCTTACCTGGAAGCCTAAGATAATCGCATCAGAAGCAGAGGCAAGCAATACATCAGATTCAGAAATCTGACCTACACCATGGTGAATGATATTTACGTTCACTTCCTCTTTAGAGAGTTTCAGTAAGGAATCAGACAAGGCTTCTACTGAACCATCCACATCACCTTTGATAATGATGTTAAGTTCTTTAAAGCTACCAATGGCCAATCGTCTACCGATCTCATCCAGTGTGATATGTTTCTTGGTACGTAAGCTTTGTTCTCTTTGTATTTGCTCTCTAGAGTTGGCAATTTCTCTTGCTTCTCTTTCAGAGTCATATACTTTGAATACATCACCTGCTTGAGGAGCACCGCCTAAACCAAGTACTTGTACTGGTGTGGAAGGTCCTGCTGCATCGAGTTTTTTACCCAAGTGGTCAAACATTGCTTTTACTCTACCATAATGTTGGCCTGCCAAAATGGTGTCTCCAACATGTAGGGTACCTGCCTGTACCATGACTGTAGATACATAACCTCTACCTTTATCAAGGGAAGCCTCTACAACTGTACCGACAGCGTTTTTATCCGGATTTGCTTTAAGCTCTAGAATTTCAGATTCAAGCAAAACTTTTTCCAAAAGCTCGTCTATACCAGCACCTGTTTTGGCAGAAATATCTTGAGATTGGTATTTACCACCCCAGTCTTCTACCAGTAGGTTCATATTGGCCAGTTCCTCCTTGATTCTTTCCGGGTTGGAATTTGGCCTATCTATTTTGTTGATAGCGAATATCATTGGTACACCAGCTACCTGAGCATGGTTTATAGCTTCTTTTGTTTGAGGCATGACATTGTCATCCGCTGCAATTACAATGATTGCTACATCCGTGATTTTAGCACCCCTTGCTCTCATCGCCGTAAAGGCTTCGTGTCCTGGTGTATCTAAGAATGCAATTTTGTTTCCATCCTTGGTTTCTACATCATAGGCACCAATGTGCTGAGTGATACCACCTGCTTCACCATGTGTCACTTTAGCTCTACGGATATAATCCAAAAGGGATGTTTTACCGTGATCTACGTGTCCCATTATGGTGACAATAGGAGCTCTTTCAATCAATGTGTCTTCACTTTCCTCCTCGATGACTTCTGTCTCTTCTTCGTCGGTTTTAGTAAATTCTACATCATAGTTAAATTCATCTGCAATAATGGTTATTGCTTCTGCATCCAGTCTTTGGTTGATTGAAACGAACATTCCAAGTCCCATACAGACAGAGATTACTTCGTTAACAGAAACATCCATTAGGGAAGCCAGGTCATTTGCGGAAATAAATTCCGTTACCCGTAGTATTTTGCTTTCCTCAGGTGTTTCGCTAACCTCCTTCGTTCTGTCAGAGCGCTTGTCTCTTCTATTTTTATTTTTTCCACCAGATCTACCACCACCTTGCAGTCTTGCAAGAGTTTGTTTGATTTGGTCTTGAATTTCTTTCTGAGTTGGTTCCTCTTTTTGAAAACGAGGGTTTTGACCTCTTCCTGCAGGTCTTCCGACACCGCCTCTGTTATTGCCTTTTCTGGCTCCACCACCTTGCCCTGGTCCACCTGGTCCTCTACCGGCAGGTGACGTAGGTCTCGCTCCGTCTGCAGTTTTGGCAGGACGGTTATCAATCCGTTTTCTCGGACGTTTTTTCTTCTCCTTGTTGCGTTCATCAGAAGAGGCAACAGGTTTGGATTTTTTCTTTGGTTTGTCTTTAGGAAGTTCTATTTTTCCCAATACAGTCAAACCTTTAAGGGAATCTGCTTTTGCAGAGATCACCTTATCTTCAGTCTTTTCGATAGGTTTTTCCGGTTCTTTAGTTGTTTTTTCTTCAGTAATTGGCTTCGATTGGGCTGGTGTAGTCTCTTTAGGAGCAGCGGCAGCAGGTTTTTCTTCTGGTGCTTTTGCCGGAGCAGGTTTTTGTTTTTCTTCTGCTTTTGGAGCAGCAGCTTTTTCTACAGGCTTTTCGGGAATTACTGGAGCAGGAGTAGGTTTCGGAGTTGTCGGTTCCGGTTTTGTTTCAGCAGCTACTTGAGGTTTATGTTTTTCCTCTTTTACTTCTGGTTCTTTTTTAGGTTCAGGCTTAGGCGCAGGCTTTTTAGGCTCTTCCGCTACAGGCTTAGCAGGAGTAGGTTGCGCTACTTCTTTTACAGGCTCAGGCTTTGGCTTGGATTTATTAGCATCCAGGTCAATTTTACCCAATACTTTAATGCCCTGAAGTTTGGGTGCTTCAGTTGATATTTTGTCAGTAGCTTTTTCCACAGGTTTCTTGTCCTCAACAGGAGGAGTAGGAGCTACCGGTTTTCTTGGCTCTGGTTTTTTGATTTCTTTTTCAGGCTCAGATTCCGACTCTGCCTTGATGGTAAAGTTTTCATTGTGCCTTTTGCCTATAGATAGATGGGAGGCCTCTTCCTTTTCTTGGGCAGAAGACTTGAACTCTTTGGCAAGCATATTATAATGCTCCGAACTAATTTTCGAGTTCGGATTGCTTTCTACCTCAAAGCCCTTCTTGGCCATAGACTCAACGATGGTGGAAACACCCACGTTGAGCTTTCTGGCTACTTGGCCTAATCGCATCATTTTTTCTTCTGACATACTAATACCTATTCCTGTATTTATAATAATGCAAATATAAAGGGGATAACGAATTATCTGTCGTTATTTGCTATTCAAATTCTTGTTTTAATATTTTAAATATATCGGCGATTGTTTCTTCTTCCAATTCAGTCCTTCTAAGAAGGTCCTCTTTGGTCAATGCCAACACACTTTTCGCGGTATCTAAACCTGTTTTTTTCAACTCCTCTAATACCCAACTCTCAATTTCGTCAGAAAATTCAGATAGATCAACATCTTCTTCATCCTCATAACCTGATAGTTCGCGGAATACGTCAATTTCATATCCTACCAATCTACTGGCAAGTCTGATATTAAATCCACCTTTACCTATGGCTAGAGAAACCTGATCAGGCTTCAAATATACCGAAATCCTTTTGGCTTCTTCATTCACTTGAAGTGAAGTTACCTTTGCAGGACTTAACGCTCTGGAAACATACAAGTCAAGATTGTCCGTATAATTGATAACATCTATGTTCTCATTTTGTAGTTCTCTAACTACAGCATGGATCCTGCTACCTTTCATACCTACACAAGCTCCAACAGGATCGATACGGTCGTCATAAGACTCTACCGCTACCTTGGCCCTGTCACCTGGTTCCCTTACTATTTTCTTAATGGTAATCAATCCATCGTATACTTCAGGTACTTCATTCTCAAACAACCTTTCAAGGAAGATTGGTGAAGTTCTTGAAAGTATAATTCTTGGGTTACCATTGATCATCTCCACTTTGTGAACAATTGCCCGGACAGTATCTCCCTTTCTAAACCTGTCCTTTGGTATTTGCTCTGATTTTGGCATGATCAATTCATTGCCTTCAGCATCCATAAGTAGAATTTCTCTACCTAGTATCTGATAAACTTCTGCAGTTATAATCTCACTTACCAGCTCCTCATACTGTTGGAAAAGCAAATCCTTTTCCAAATCTTTGATCCTCTGGATAAGTGTTTGTCTGGCCATCATCACTGCTCTGCGACCAAAATCTTCTAATTCTATTTTTTCATAAGTCTCTTCACCGATCTCAAAATCTGGTTCAATCTTCTTGGCTTCCGCCAAACTGATCTTGTCATGATCCCAGATGTCTTCAGAATTGTCGTCAACGATCTGTCTAATCCTTACGATTTCTAAATCACCCTTGTCCGCATTGATGATCACATCAAAGTTTTCATCAGTTTCATACTTTTTACGAATCATCGCCCTAAATACATCTTCGAGAATGCGGATCATTGTTGGTCGATCCACATTTTTTGATCTTGCAAACTCTGCAAATGATTCAATCAGAATTTTAGCATCCATTGTTTTTATTTGAAAGAGACTAATACTATTGATTTCTTTATTTGGTCAAAAGGTATGCTGAGAGGTTCTTCAACAAACTTTTTGCCCTTTTCTTTTTTCTTCACCATTATCTGAATAGCCCTCTGGTCTACTTCAGTGAGTTTACCTTCCTTTTCCTCGCCCTCTTCTAGGGTTACTTTCAAGTTGCGGCCAATATTTTTTTCGTATTGCCTTCTTGAACTTAACGGAAAATCCACTCCTGGGGATGAAACCTCCATTACATATGCAGTGTCCATCAGCTCTTTAGCTTCAACCTCCTCGCCAACGGCCCTGCTAACCAAAGCACAAGTATCAATATTGATGCCGTGGTCAGCATCAATTAATATATGTAAAGATTTTTTATTACCCTTCTCCACAATTTGTACATCTACGACAAAATGGCTGCTGTCAGGCAGGTGTTTTTCCACTATTTCTTCTATCGTTTGCCTCAAATCCATATCTTTTTGCTTACTTGCTTTTGGTTTTTGTCCCAAAAATGATCAATAAATGAAAGAGGGGACTGTGTGTCCCCTCTGTTGTCATGAATTAACTCAGGCACAAATGTAATAAAATTATTTTCCTAAAAAAAGTATTGAAAGTTTGATAAATTTGCCCCATGCAATCAAAAAAGTTAAAAATATACAATACCCTTTCCAGAACTAAAGAAATATTTGAACCGATTAGCAGCCCAAATGTAGGGATGTATGTCTGTGGACCCACGGTTTATGGAGATGCTCACCTTGGTCATGCAAGGGCAGCTGTGTCTTTTGATATTGTTTTTAGGTACCTAAGATTTTTGGATTATAAAGTTCGGTATGTCCGAAATATTACTGATGTGGGTCATTTAGAAGCAGATGCTGACGAAGGGGAAGACAAAATTGCCAAAAAAGCCAAGCTCGAACAATTGGAACCAATGGAGGTGGCACAACAATATGCCTCTTCCTACCATAGAGATATGGAAATGTTGAATACCCATAAACCAAGCATAGAACCTCGTGCTACTGGTCACATTCCTGAGCAAATAAAACTTATAGAAGAGATTATTGCCAATGGCCTGGCTTACGAGGTAAATGGCAGTGTGTATTTCGATGTTTTGAAATACAATAAGGAGGAAAAACAATACGGTGTCTTGTCCGGCAGGGTGGTCGATGAATTAATGAGTGGAAGTAGGGAACTAGATGGACAGTCTGAAAAGAGAAATCCTGTAGATTTTGCCCTATGGAAAAAAGCTTCTCCAGAACACCTGATGCGTTGGGATTCAAAATGGAGCGTGGGCTTCCCGGGTTGGCACCTAGAGTGTACGGCCATGAGTTCCAAATACCTTGGTGAGCAATTTGATATCCACGGTGGTGGAATGGACCTGATGTTTCCGCATCACGAATGTGAAATCGCGCAAAGCAATGCAAGCCATCATACCGACCCGGCTAAGTATTGGATGCACAACAATATGATTACCATCAATGGGCAAAAGATGGGTAAATCCCTTGGGAATTTTATTACCCTTCAGCAATTGTTCAATGGGGATCATGACAAATTGGAACAGGCCTATAGTCCCATGACGGTGCGGTATTTTATCTTGACGGCCCATTACCGTTCTACCCTTGATTTTTCCAATCAAGCCCTGCAGGCTGCCCAAAAAGGGTATAAAAAATTGATCAATGGGCTTAGAATAGCTTCGCAAATTCAATATAAGGCTGATCCTGAAATTCTTGTGGATGAGAAGAATGTGGGACAAATAGAGAAGAGTATTGCTGCTGCCTTTGATGCCATGAATGATGATTTCAATACCGCACAGGCCATAGGTCATCTCTTTAATCTGTTGAAAAAAATCAATAGCCTATATACGGGACAACTGCATTCGGCTCAACTGGGAAAAGATGTATTTGATAAATTGATTCAGACTTTTAATGTGTTTATTACTGAAATTCTTGGCTTGGTAGAAGAGAAGGGAGACAATCAGGATGAACTATTGAAAGTGATCATTGACTTGTATAGCAAAGCCAAAACGGCGCGAGATTACCAGAAAGTGGATGAGATCAGGGCTGGATTAAAAGGATTGGGAGTGATAATTAAAGATATGAAGCATGGTGTGGATTGGGCTTATGAAGAATAATATAAGTACAGGTTTATTCCTGGGCTTGCTGCTTTTGGTAGCTGCCTGTGGGGATAAACCCAGTAACGAGAGTAAAACCGAGGCGGTAATAAGCTATCAGCAGGCCCCGGACTTTAATGCCGATTCGGCCTATCATTATATACAGCAACAGGTGGACTTTGGTCCCAGGGTACCCAATTCGGAAGCCCATAAGGCGGCTGGAGATTGGATGGTAAATAAGTTGAAAAGTTTTGGGCTGAGTGTGACCGAACAGACTTTTAAAGACAAAACTTACGATGGAATAGAACTCCAATTGAGGAATATTATCGGAAGTTATAAGCCGGAAGCGAGCAAGAGGATATTATTGGGGGCACACTGGGATACCAGGAGGATTGCCGATAAGGACACCGAGCGATTGGATGAGCCAATAGATGGAGCCAATGATGGCGCAAGTGGTGTAGCTGTTTTGCTCGAAATAGCCCGTGTGTTGCATACGGATAGCTTGCAGCCCGATGTAGGGATTGATTTTATTTTCTTCGATGGAGAAGACGATGGAGAGCCTGAACACAGGAATTTCCGCGACAATAGCCAAATATGGTGGTGTCTTGGGTCTCAATATTGGTCCACAACACCTCATGTAAAAGGCTATTCTGCCTATTATGGTATCCTTGTGGACATGGTAGGTGGAAAAAATGCAAGGTTTTATAAAGAAGGCTATTCTGTACAATTTGCCAAAAACATAGTAGACAAGGTGTGGACTCAGGCCCATCATTTGGGTTTTGGAGATTTCTTTCAAATGCGAAATGCAGAGCCCATCACAGACGACCATCTTTTTGTCAATCAGAACGCCAATATTCCTATGATCAATATTATTGATTTCAGCCCTGATTTTGGTTTTGGACATTATCACCATACCCATAAGGACAATATGGAGATCATAGACAAGAAGACCCTTTCCGTAGTTGGGCAAACTGTTTTGTTTACGCTTTTTCAAGAATAATACTATTAATATAACGCTTCATTCCAGATGACCATTCCAGAACTTATCTCAAAAACCTTCGAGGAAAAGTACCAAGAAAGCCCCTTGATTGTCCGTTCTCCGGGAAGGATCAACCTTATCGGTGAGCATACCGATTACAATGAGGGTTTTGTGTTGCCTGCGGCCATTGACAAGTCCATCTACCTTGGCTTTGCTAAAAATAGCAGCAGAGATTGTCGTGTTTTCTCCCTTGATTTTCAAGAAGAAATGACTTTTTCACTGGATGACTTGAAACCTGCTAAAGGCTGGGTGAATTTTGTGATGGGCGTGGCCAATGCCATTCAAAACAATGGAAACCGGTTGGAGGGATTTGACTGTGTATTTGGCGGAGACATTCCCATAGGGGCAGGCTTGTCTTCATCTGCTGCGCTGGAAAACGGAGTAGGCTTTGGCCTGAATCAGTTGTTTGATTTAAAGTTGGAAAGGCTGGAATTACTGAAATTTTCCCAACAGGCCGAACATGAATTTGTAGGCGTAAAATGTGGGATCATGGACATGTTTGCTTCCATGATGGGCAAAAAAGACCAGGTCATCCGTCTGGATTGCCGTTCTTTGGAGCATTTCTATTTCCCTTTGGAATTGGGGGACTACCAATTGATCCTATGCAATACCAAAGTGGCCCATTCCCTGGCAGAATCTGCCTATAATCAAAGGAGGGAGGAATGCCGCGAAGGCGTAAGTCAGTTCAAGAAGCAATTTCCGGAGGTAAATAGCCTTAGGGATATCAACCTCGAAATGCTAGACAAGGCCAAAGGGGATATGTCTGCGGTGGTTTACAAGCGTTGTGCCTATGTGATTCAGGAGAATGAACGCCTGATAAAAACCTGTGAGGCATTGGCCAAGCAGGACCTGGAGGCGGTAGGACAATTTCTCTATGGCTCGCATGATGGGCTTTCCCTTGATTATGAAGTGAGTTGTCCCGAACTTGATTTTTTAGTGGATTATACCCGGCAATTGCCCTATGTACTGGGTGCTAGAATGATGGGTGGGGGATTCGGAGGATGTACCCTAAACCTGATCAAGAAAACCGACAAAAAAGCATTTATCGCCGCCATTTCAGCCGCCTATGCCGACAAGTTCAATAGGCAAATGGAAAGCTATGAGGTGAACGTGGCGGATGGTACGGGGCTTATCAATTTGTAGGTATTAGGAAAGCCTATGGGGTACTTCGGAAGAGGGGCAGGGTACATCCAAACCTACCCATTGGAGTTTATAACTTCAATTACCCACCTCAAAACAGGGCTGGGGTACTTAAAACTGACAAGCTTGGACCTTTTAACTCGAATTTTCCGGTTCAGAACTCCTATTTTTCACCTCAAACCTGAAAAATTCGACCAAAAACTGACAAGAAAAAGGGTAAAAACTGGAAAATATGACAAAATTTCAGAAAAAGTCATTGGATAAGGTCAAATTTTCTAGGTTCAGAAGTGGGGAGGGGTACTTCGGAACCTACCCATTGCAGTTATTAACCTCAAAATTCCAGTTCAGAAGTGG
>NZ_JBSXOH010000093.1:0-21332 GCF_056859355.1 Cyclobacterium sp. L-R | reverse complement strand
AACCCCTAGGGTCAGAGAGCCGCTTATTGCTTCAATTAACTATGGATAACAAAAGATAATTTTTAAACCCGGATTATGTAATAGGATTCGTAATAGCCTGTCCCGTGTTTACGGGAAGTGTTACAATCGCAAGAAAATCAGACTGTTTGGATATTTTAGCATAGCACCGCTATGGTGAAATTGAAAACAGCAACGAAGTGGCTGATTTTAAAGCGATTTCAGCACGTAATAGAATTTCTATTGCATATTTCGGGTTAAAGCGTTTTTACTCTATTGAAACTTGTAGTTAGCCGACATTAAAATAATTGTTTAACTCTTCTGCCATATGGCTTTTGTCTTCTAAGTCCTTGATTATTTTGCCTTTTTCGAGTAGCACAATTCTTTCGCAAATTACAGCCACATGGTTAAGGTCATGGCTGGAGATTAAAAAAGTTACCAGGTTGTCTTCTTTTTCCTTTAAAATTAATTTTTTCAACCTGATCTGAGAGCTTGGGTCTAGGTTTTCAAAAGGCTCATCCAGCAAAACTGCCTCCGGCTTTCCTAGCAGTGCCGCAGCAATGCCCACTTTTTTGATATTGCCTTTGGACAGATCCCTGATGTATTTTTTGGACTCTAATATTTCACCATTAAAAAAGTCAGTGAATTTCTCCAAATGTAATTGTAAGTCTTCCTTGGATAGACGATATATTTTTCTCAGGGCATTGAAGTACTCATCGGGGCTTAAGTAGGAAAGTAGCATGTTTTCATCCAGGTAGGCGCCCACCTTGGTTTTCCACTGTTCGCCATGACTTACTTCCTCTTCATCCACAGTCACGGCCCCCTCAGTAGCCCTTACTAAGTCTAGCATTACACGAAACAATGTAGTTTTGCCAGCACCATTGTTTCCTACCAGACCTATACATTGACTTTTAGGAATGGTAAGTGCTGGAATATCTAAAACGGTGGTTGTGCCGTATATTTTTTTTAATGCTTCTATTTTAATCATATCTCTTGACGAAATGATGCTGAAATTTCATATTTTCTATCCACTACGGCATCAGCCATTTTAGTAGAGATCATTGGGAATATGAGCAATCCAAATCCGCCTATAACGGCCAATGCAAGTAATCCGGAATAATCTCCGAATAAATAGGCTACAGGAAGGAATACTGCATAAGGTACTGCTACTAGTGGAATGATCATTAAGAATTGGGAGAGTCCCATGCCTTCATAATTAAATACAGATCCTTTGTGGAGGTTCATGGGTTTTGGTTTCCATAGTGCCATGTAAATTACCAGGTGAATGGTAACTCCCATATTGAATAGAAAAGTGGCCAAATGAATGAGCAATACATCCCATCCAAAATAAACATAGGGTACAGAGAGGATAAAACAGATAAAGGAAATCCCTGTAAACAGGAGGTATTTGCCCTTTACCAAAGCCCTTAATCCATTTTTCTGGTGTACATAGAAATCAAAAGTAGGAGAGTTCCAACTTAGGAACAATTGCCCATATTGAAGCATGAATATCCCTGTTATAAAAGTCCCGACAAATATGAATAAATAATTGAATCCCGTTTCTTTTAAATAAGCAGGGTTGTTATAAAAAATCAATCCATAAAGGAGGAACAATAAACATAAGGTAAGGAAGGTTCGGCTCTTTTTGTGTCGGATGATTAACTTCCATTCCAAATTTGCCATTTCACCTGCAAGCCCAAATTTTGATAAAAAGCCCAAGTTCTGGTTGGCAAATTGTAGATGATCACCTTCGGAAAGTTCTTCTAAATAGGCATTTTGTCTATAGAAGGCAAAGCACAGAAAATAGCTTAAAATTAATGCGGCCATTAAAAGAAATATGGGAGCGGGATTTTCCAGTGCAAAGGTGAATACTGGTTCAAAAAAAGCGCCCAAATCATAAAGTCCAAAATAGCTTGACCCTATGCTAAGCAATAGGGCGCTAAAAACGACCAAAGTGCCAATAAGGCTGTCCTCAAAACGCTGTTTGAACCAGAGGACGAACCAATGTATAGACCAGCTGGTGAGAAGAATTGCTCCTAACCAAACAAAGGCAGGAGAAGGGCCAAAAGTAGCTTTCAGTTCTATAAAAGCAAATGGACCGAATAAGAGTAATGCAATGATGTTTAATGGAGATATAAAGCTACAAACCAATAAGAAGTGAACGATAGTGGACTTGGGAATAGGTAAATGAACGTAGTTTTCCAAGTTGATGACAGGAAGCTGTTGAATAAAATAGCGGAAAATTAGCTCCAGTAAAAAAAAGTAAAGCAGGTTACTGTTGATGAAATTTATGGCATCTGGTTTTTCCAATACTTCGGTAATGATCTTGTTAAGAAACAAGCCGAAAAGGAGTAAGTAGCCCAGTAATAAAACTCCTATAAGTAATATAAATATGCCAATGGTCAAGCTTCTAGCAAAAGAAGTGCTTCGTATCCTTTTTAGCGCCTCTAGTTTTATCAGGGTTTTCACCATATAGATAACAGGGTTAATTGGGTTTTGTAAAATTCAGTCGGTTAGATTTTCTAAAATATGAAAAAATTCCCCAAATGCAGTTAATAATTCCAGTTTACTGGTTTATATTTCATTTTAAGATGAATAAAAAATATGGATTCAGAATTTTATATAAGAGAAATGCAGGTCGAGGACCTGAATGATGCAATGAGACTTAAATCAGAAGAAGGTTGGAATCAAACCAGATCTGATTGGGAGTTGTTTTTGACGAATAATCCTGACTTGTGCCTTGTCGTTATTGCCGATGACAAGGTGGTAGGCACCGTTTGTTCTTTTTCTTATAAAGGTAAACTTGCCTGGATTGGAATGATGCTCGTGGACCGAATGTACAGAAGGAAGGGCATAAGTAAAAAACTAATGCGGGAAGTTATTCAGCGTTTAGGGACTAATCAAACCATCAAACTTGACGCTACACCTGCAGGGCAAATGGTCTATGAACAATTGGGCTTTGTCAAAGAATATTCTCTTTTTAGATGGGTAAGACCACAAGGAAAATCCCAAATTTGGGGCTTTCCTACTGAAGAGGTACTTAAAATTGAAGAAGAAGATTTTGAGGCAATTTTATCGTATGATAAAAAGGTGTTTGGTGCAGACAGGGAAGAGGTTTTGCAGCAGTTGTTTGCTAATTTCCCAAATGGAGCTTTTATGGTAAAACGGGACCAAGAGATAGAGGGGTTTATGTTTTGCCGTCCGGGAAGTAAGTTTTTGCAATTTGGCCCCTTGGTTGCCACAAATGACAAGGTTGCTCAGGTTCTTATCAGTAAGGCTTTAGCGCATTTTTATGATCGTGATCTTGTTTTGGACTTGGCTGAGCATCATGCAAATTTAAATCCATGGCTTGAAAAGTGCGGTTTTAGCAAACAGCGGGAGTTGATCAGAATGTTCATCCCCCCAAATGCTGCAAAAGGTACTGTTGAAAACTATTATTTAATAACTGGGCCTGAATTGGGTTAAGCCTGAAATAGTTGATGCAATCGAATAGCCATTGTTTTCATTATGCCTTTCTTATTGATTCGATTGATTTTTAGGGGGCTAACAGATATTTGAGGTTTTTAAAGACTTTTATAACTCAAAAATATTTAAATGCCCATATTTCCAGTAGGTTAGCGAAGAGAGGGAGCTAAAAAGGAAGCACAAGGAGTTTTAAGTTCGATTAATTTTATAAATTGCGGTGATGGAAAATTTTGTTGTTTCTGCCAGAAAATACAGACCCTCGGACTTTAAGAGTGTGGTGGGGCAAAGCCATATTACCACAACTTTAAAGAATGCGATAAAAAATGAGCATTTAGCCCAGGCGTTTTTGTTTTGTGGTCCCCGTGGAGTAGGTAAAACTACCTGTGCCAGAATATTGGCCAAAACAATAAATTGTGAGAATCGTCAGGACAATGGTGAAGCTTGCAATGAATGCAGTTCATGTACCGCTTTCAATTCCAATAGCTCTTTTAATGTTCACGAGCTAGATGCAGCTTCAAATAATACCGTTGATGATATTCGAAATCTTGTAGACCAGGTCAGGTATGTGCCTCAGAAAGGTAAATACAAAGTTTATATTATTGATGAGGTTCACATGCTTTCCACCCAGGCCTTCAATGCCTTTTTGAAAACATTAGAGGAGCCTCCCAAACATGCTATATTTATTCTCGCTACCACAGAGAAACATAAGATAATTCCTACTATTCTCTCCCGTTGTCAGATTTTTGACTTTAACAGGATACAGATACAGGACATTAGCCAGCATTTGGAATACATTTCAAAAGAAGAGGGCGTAGATTATGAAACCGAGGCCTTGAGGTTGATTGCAACCAAGGCGGATGGTGCCCTTCGAGATGCACTTTCTATATATGACTTGATTGTCACTTTTTCTGCCGGCAAAAAAGTAACTTATCAGGAGACCATAAACAATCTACATGTTCTTGATTATGATTACTACTTTAAAGTAACAGAAGCACTTTTAGAGGAAAGCATATCCAAGGCCTTATTGATTTTTGACGAGATTCTTAAAAAAGGTTTTGATGGCCATAATTTCCTTGTAGGACTTAGTGAGCACCTTAGAGAATTGATGGTTTGTAAGGATCCTGATACAGCAGTATTGCTTCAGGTTTCGGAAACAGCCAAATCAAGGTACGTAGAGCAATCTGCAAAAAGCCCATATTCTTTTTTGTTGTCTGCATTAAGTATTTGCAATCAGGCAGACCTTTCCTACAAAGCTAGCAAAAACCAAAGGCTACATGTGGAGTTGGTTTTGATGAAGTTAGCTAAACTTCCACACGCCATTTCTCTTGCCGCTGTTGCTAGTGGGGAAGCAAAAAAAAAAGCCTAGAGAATGAACCCGGAAAAAAGGCTGAGGGAGCAGGACATTCAAAGTCGGCCAGCGAACCCAACCCTGCTCCGGTAATTAGAAAGACCATTTCTATTCCTTCTAATCTTAAAGCTGTTAAAAAACAAATCAAAGAAAGGCCTTTAGAAGTTTCGCCTAAAAAGGAAAGCGAAATTGAAGACCTTCCTGAATTGGATGAGAGCATCCCTAAGCAGCCACTTAATCTAGATACCATTAAGGGTGTTTTTGAAGAAATTTTGGAGGACTTCAAGAAGGACCACAAAAACATGGAAATGGCTTTGCTTAATCAACCATTTGAGCTGAGGAACAGAGAGGTTGTATTTATGCTTAGTTCTGGGTTACATGAGGATCTTTTTCCCAAGTTGAAACCAGAACTAACAGGTATATTAAGGAGGAAATTAAGACAGCCTGATGTGGAGGTTACTTTTGAAATCACGGAGCAAGCTGTGGATCCTTTGAAGAACCTGTATACTTCCAGAGAAAAATTAACTTATCTCATGGAGAAGTCTCCGGCATTGAAAGAATTGAAAAAGCGCTTTGGTCTTGAGGCTGATTTTTAAGCCTAATTCAGAGTTGTTTTTAAATCTAATAATAGGCGGGTTAAGTACAGTATGTTCTATTGTTGTAGGAGCAATCCATTAATGCTGCTAGAATCAAATCCTAACTACACTTTCTTTCCAGAGGATTATCCCTTAGCTATCGATTGCAAATGGAAGGATATGCCTGTAATTTAGAGTTAAAGGGCAAATTGAATTCAATAGGGATACTCAAGCTTGCAGACCCAAGTTAAAAGTCCAGTCCAATTCCGAAATTAAGCAGGTTCTGCAGTTGTATGGCACGAGTAGCTGGTCCATCGTCCTGAGGTATATATACCTTTTCATCGTAAATCATAATGGTCTCAATTCTGGTGGTAATGTATTTGTTTACCTTTAAGCTAATTACAGAATTGAAATTGACAACCGTGTTACCCAGCTTTTCATAATTGGTAAAGAGGTTAAGGTCCATTTTCCACCTTATGTTTTCCATTACTTGGAAATCGGCTGAAGAGCCCAAAGAAATACCTGCTTCAGGTCTTACTTTCTCTCCAGGAACTACCCCAAATGCACCTGCCATACTCAGAGAATCGTCCAACACTACGGTAAACCTTCCTGTAAATGGAGATAAAATTGAAGAAAACTTCCCGTTGTTTTTAAAAGTAGTCTGGTAATTCAAACCAGTAGAAGATTGGACATAACCTGGACTCAGGAAATCAGAAAGTCGACTTCTACTGTCTCTTTCAGCCCCCGAGGGCCGGAAATATCGGTAACCTTCCAGCAATTGTGTTCGCGCATCAATCTGAGTGGAAAGGTATATTTTCTTACTTAGTTGGCGGCCATATTTGCTTATAAAAATAAAGTTGTCATTGGATTTTCTGGTTGGGTAAGCCCTTCCCGTTTGCCTGTTTATCCCGTAATTGATAGTGAGTTTGGTGTCCCAGATGATGTTCTCTTTTTTATAATTAGCAAAAAGCTGTAAACCTGTATTCAAAGCAAAGGAACTGGCTCCACCAGATGCCCAGTTACTAAGGCTTACTTGCTGTAGGCTAAGATTGAAGTTTCCCCCTTGTTTCCAATAAATAGGCTCTACTTCTGTAGTGAATATCAATGAGTCTCCCAGCATAACGAGGGTATCCCCACCGATGATAACTGTATCTGCTTTAGACAAGGCATCCTGAGCCTGTACAAGGCTGATTTTCGTGGCTAATAGTAGAAATAGTAATAAAACAATCCTTGTGTGCATGGCGAATAGACAGTCAAATACAAATATACAGTCAATTATTTTATTTATTTTCGAATTTCCAGTTTTTGTCCTACAGAGAGTAGATTATCTTCTCCTATATTGTTCCAATTTCTCAATTCCTGCACCGTTACCCCATAGTTTCTGGAAATAGAATAGAGGGTGTCCCCAGGTTTTACCAAGTGCTCCTTATAAGAAGGGGAGGGCTCTGAAGTGGGTTGAGGTTGTGGTTTAGGACTTTCATATTTTTTAGCCGGTACTGGTTGTGTTACTGGAGCAGGAAGCTGACTACTTGTTGTTGGCTTTTGCTGCGCAGAAACTTGGTTGCTCACCACCTGTACAGGAGCGGGGGACAATTTCACCCTTTCAATCGTCTCATTTTTCTTATAGTATTTCCTTAGCCGCAACACCATTCCGGGAAGAAGTTGTTCGTCTTTATAGATCCTGTTTTTGGCCATGAGCGAGTGTTTTCGAATGCCGTACAATTGAGAGATACTCCATAAGGTCTCCCCAGGTTGGACAATGTGTTCCGGAGTTTTTGCTTTGCTTTTTTTGTTTTTTGTATAGTAATAGGCACCAGGTTGGATGGGGTCTGAAGGTTTTAAATCATTTGCCCGTCTCAATTTCCCTTCGCTTATACCCGCCTGAATGGCAAGTTGACTTTGGTTGTTCGATATCGCTACAATTCCTTTAATGCCATTTATTTTTATTTGATTGGCTTGCTTTGAGTTACCACTGTTGCCAGTGATCTTAGGGAATCCCTTGACATTGGATCTTCCTGGAAGTAAACCGCTATCATTACTGGGAAGTGGATTGTTGGCCAGTAGAGGGCGTTCAGGAACGATACCATTTAAGATATAGGTAACCGTGTAAGTTCGGTCACCAGGAATGCTACCCTTCAATGACCATTTGTTGTATTCTTTTAGGTGGTTTTCGCTAACTCCCAACGTTTTGGCTACAGACTTAAGATTGCTTGGGCCTTTCACATGGTATTCATGCAAATAATTTCCATTACTCACCATTTTGCCAAGTTGACCTTGGTAAGCGATTTTGTGTGCGAGGAACTTCTTGAGGTACCAATAGGTGTTTCTATCGATATCCATACTTCTGTGTCCCTTGTATTTGTCTTTATAGTAGCTCCTGGCTCCTCCCAGTCCCATTTGATAGGAGACAAGGGTAGTGGCCCAATTTTCCATGTACCTTTGGTGCTTCTTTAGGTATTTGGCAGCTCCTCTTGTGGAAGAAACAATGCTTTTACGTTCATCTACTTCATTGTCCACTCTCATGAAGACTTCTTCTGCAGTACCTTTCTTAAACTGCCAGAAACCAACGGCATTTGAAGTAGAAACGGCGTCGGAAATCAGACTGCTCTCTTGTATGGCTAAAAATTTGAAGTCATCAGGGACTCCTTCTTCTCTAAGAACTCTTTCTATAATAGGCATGTAAAGGTTTACCCGGTCCAGCTTCACCTGAAAATGCGAAGCGCTTCTATATTGAGCATCTACATCTGCCTGAATGTCTTTTCGGGCTGCCTCGTTTAGCTTTAAAGTGATCCCTGCAAAGTCTATGACACGAGGTACCTGAGGTACTTGTCCAAAAACAGGGAGGTAAATAGTTATAAAAAATAAAATACTGGCAATTACTGTTTTTTTCATCCTCATTCCGGTTAAAGCTTCCGGGCAAGCATAATGCCATCCCTTATCGGTAAAATTACATTTTCAACTCTTGAGTCATTGTTTACTTTCTCATTGTATGCCAAAATCGCAGCTGTGTTTTTATCCAATTTTTTGCGGTTCTTCTCCAAAACCTTTCCCGACCATAAAATATTGTCTGCTAAAATTAATCCTCCGGGTCTCATTTTGTCAACCACCAAATCGAAGTAGTTGACATAATTCTGCTTGTCTGCATCTATAAAAACAAAATCCAAAGGCTCCGTTAAGGTGGGAATCACTTCAAGAGCATTGCCAATTCTGTAATCGATTTTATCCATTAAGCCCGATTGGTTGAAAAAACCACGCACCATTTCTTCCAATTCTTCATTGACATCAATTGTTGTCAGTTTACCTTTGCTTGCCAAACCTCTAGCTAAAAATATAGAAGCATATCCTGTAAACGTCCCAATCTCCAAAACATTTTTACCGCCTGTCATTTTCACGAACAACTCCAGCATTTTGCCCTGCAAGTGTCCAGATAGCATTCGGGGTTTTAGTACTTTTAGATTAGTTTGTCTACGGATCAATTGAAGCAGTGCGTCTTCCTCACCACTGTTTTGTTCACAATAGTTTAATAGTTCTTCGTCAATCATAATTGTTTTGGCAGATAGGTTAAAAAACTGAATTTATCTACATCGTATATTTCATTGGCCAGCTCCATGAGCTCTTCAGCTGTCGCTGAACGAATGCTTGAAAAAATATCTTCAAGCCGTTCAATTTTTCCTTTATCCAATAAGGTTTTTCCATAGACAAGCATCAAGCCGGCATAATTTTCCTCAGCCATGGCCATTTGACCTATGGCTTGTTCTTTGCCCATATGGAGCTGCATGCTTCCAAGTTTCTTGGTACATATTCGGTGAATTTCTTTTAAAACGATTTTACGGGCTTTTTCAGCAGCTTTTTCTTCTGTTCCATAATAGATTCCTATAAAACCCGTGTCAGTAAATGCTTGATAGACAGATTCAATGCTGTAAACAAGCCCGTGTTTTTCTCGCAAAGCCATGTTTAGCCTTGAGTTCATGCTGGGGCCTCCCAATATATTGTTTAGCAAATGAAGTTTAAATCTTCTTGGGTCATCTATCGAAAATGCAGGCTTTCCCAAGGCGCAATTGGCCTGTGTGATGTCCTTGTGGAAAGCAATGGTCTCTGGCTTATAGTACAGAGAAGGGGTCCTTTTTACCAAACTTTCCGTAGCAGGAATATTACTTAATAAAGGACTTAACCGGTTAAGGGCTTTTTTGAAACTTATATTGCCCACCACAGAGACCACTATTCGTGAAGTATCCATATGTTGGGCAATAAAATTGATAAAATCCTCCTGTGTGAAACTTCTCACAGAGTCCTCAGTACCAAGAATATTGTAACCTAGAGAATGATTAGGGAAAAGCAAACTGTCAAATTCATCCTGAAGGGCATCGTCCGGTGAATCCCGGTACATGGCCATTTCCTCCAATATTACCTGTCGTTCTTTTTCTATTTGTTTGGGAGGAAAAGTACTATTGAAGGTGATGTCACAAAGCAAATCCGCTGCTTTGTTCCAGTGCTGCTGCAATACGGTTGCGTAGAAACATATTTTCTCTTTGGTGGTATAGGCATTAAGCTCACCACCGACAGAGTCAAGCCTGTTGAGGATATGAAAGGCTTTTCTTTTTTGGGTGCCTTTAAAAGCCATGTGTTCCCAGAAATGCGCTAACCCCACCTGCTCTTCAGTTTCATCTCTGCTACCGATATCGAGTATAAACCCACAGTGAACCAATCGGGTACTGTTTACTTCTTGGTGTACAACTCTGATTCCGTTTTCAAACGCCTTGATTTGATATGTCATGCTTCTCTTTCCAAAGAACAAAAATAGCATCAATTATTGGGAAAGAAACCCGGTAAGGAAAAAATTGGAACCTTGGATGGGATTTATGTGGGAAATGGGGGGCATTGTTTTGCTAAGAAAAAAAATAATGAAAAAAAATGTCGGCTAGTAAAACTAAATTGACATTGAAAGCATCTTAGCATTAGACCATTTATCCTAGTAGATTTCCCTATGAATAAAATAAATCCAGACGACCAGATTATCCAAAGGGCTCAAAAAGGAGATCCCATTGCCCAGGGGTTACTGGTGAAGAGTTGGTACAAGAGAGTGTTTAATTATTCCTTAAGGATTCTAGGTGATTATGATGCAGCGATGGAAGTGAGTCAGCAAACTTTCATAACTGTGTGGCTCAAATTGCCTGCATTAAAAGATGCTGCCAAATTTCAAACTTGGTTGTATACCATCTTACACAACCATTGTCTTGGGGAAAGGCGAAAGACAACAAATCGTAGATATGAAAGTATAAATTCTTCCTCTGAAGCGAAGGGGGATTTTCGTGCAGATTACATTTCACCTTCGGGTGATCCTGAGTCATTAATGATGGACCAGGAACTTAAATTATGCCTGGAGAAGGGGCTAATGGAGTTGTCAGAAGAACAACGAAGTGTCTTGATTATGAAAGAATTTGAGGGATTGAAATTTAGAGAAATAGCAGAAATTTTGGGCGAATCAGAAAATACAGTCAAATCCAGGCTGTATTATGCATTCAAACACCTAAGAAAGTATTTAAACAAAATGAACATCAATCAAAATAGCTTTGGTTATGAAGAATAGCACTAATAAAGATAGATTAATGGCTTACCTCTATGGGGAATTG
This sequence comes from Cyclobacterium sp. L-R, assembly GCF_056859355.1. Lineage (NCBI taxonomy): Bacteria > Pseudomonadati > Bacteroidota > Cytophagia > Cytophagales > Cyclobacteriaceae > Cyclobacterium > Cyclobacterium sp. L-R. The sequence goes on along the minus strand of NZ_JBSXOH010000093.1, from coordinate 10,317 downwards.
TCCTCAGACGAAAAGAAAGAGGTAGCCGGGGAGTTGGCGGAAAATCAGGAATTGAATAAAGACCACAAGGACTTTATGCGTATCCGTGGCTATTTGAACAATTTAGAAGATATTCCTGTACCCCCTCCCTTATTACTACCAGCACCAACTGCTTCCCTTTGGTCCAAGCCAGTTGTAAGGCTGGTTGCCGTCTTGGGGGTAATTGTCGGATTATTGATTTTCACTGCCAAGATGACTGGATTGAGTGTTTATTCAAATTCAAACGGTCTACTTATAACTTTTGGTAATGGAGAAAAACTAATGGAATCAGATGCTTTAATTAACCAAGGTGAGAATGGTGCTTTAACAGGCTTGGAAGCGAGGATACAAAATATAGAAAAACTTCTTGATCAGGAAAGCCTGGCCTCATTAAAGATTCTAGATCAGCTTTCAGAAGGGTACCTGGTTCCACAATCATTGGTTAGGAAGGAATTCGACCAATTGGAAAAAATGGTGTCTAATAAATTGAAGGAAGTTATAGAAAACGGGCAAACCATTAACGAGGATCACTACAGAAAACTAGTAGATGAAATTGGAGAGCAACAGCTTTATCGTACCAATGAAATCTTAAAAGTCATGATGGCTGAGATGCAGGGTATGCGGGAAAACGACATCTTGTACCTTCAGATGGTGCTGGCAGGAATAGAGGCAGATAAAGAAATGCTACTGTCCGAATCAAATGAATTCTTATCTGACCATTATTACCTTAATGGGAACCTTAAACATGAATAAATATGAGAACTTACTTTATGTTATTGCTGTTGCTGATCCTTTTTATACAAGGAGTTGAGGCTCAAGACATTGATCATATCTTGATGAAAAAAGATATCGAGGTAGCGGAAACCATTCTTGAAGGTTTGATTACTCCCCAAGGGAAATCACAGGCCTTATCAATAGTGTCAAATGGAGAAGTGATGGTTTTGGATATGGACCAGCCAATACCACAAAACAACCTTAGATTACATTCTGGTAAGTCTAATAAAATGCGCTCCCAGTATATCAAAGGTTTTGGGGTAATGATAGCTATTGACATTAGAGACCAATTTTTTAATGGGTTTCATTTATATAATAGCAAGCCTTTTTCAGACAGTACTACAGTACCAACAAAGGGAGCGGTCAACATGCAAAGTTTCATTGGAGATCAAACATTTGAATCCAATATTGGTTTGGGGAAAACGTCGACCTTAACGAAAAGCATCCAGGGTTTTAAATCAGATCGTAATGATATAGATAAAGAAAACTTAATAACCTATTTGCTGGATTATGGCCCACTGATATCTCAGATGGCTCCAGATGATAAGTTGTTGGTTGTATTGATTGAAAACAAAGATTCTGGATTGGCATTCAATATAAATGACACCCATAAGGTTGATAATAATGTTAGTGCAGCTATTACTAAATCCGATTTAACTGATTTTTCAACTGGAAAAATAAATAGGGAAGAGGCCATAACCCGCATTCAATTTTCAAGTTTGGGTACCACTAAAATCGCACAAGATTTACTGGTTTTCGCTTCAATTCTTGAGCGATTGTATCAGATAGATTTGTCAGCAAACTACTATATCCAACAAAAACCATCCGTTCAGATTCTCCCAGGTTTTGGAGTAATTTATTCCATTAATCTATTTTCTTCGATAAGGAAAAATAAGGGGTTTTATGATTTCCCTACTTTGAATCTTAAAAATATAACCGAAAAAGAAAGAGATGACAAGGTCGTTGGCCTTTATCCGGAATTTTTGAATGAAATTACCAAGCAGTTTACCACCTATGGAAAAACGATCAAGAGCATTGCTCCAAATGAGCGAGTGCTGTTGCAGTTAAACATGCCCAGTTGTAATACTTGCCAAATGCCAGGGACTGTTGAGATTTCAGCCAAAGCAAAAGATTTGTTGGCCTTTGGCAAAGGTGAAATGAACTTAAAGCAAATCATGCAAAAAGTAGTTTTAGAATTTATTTAACTTGATGAAATAGCCAATATATATCCTAAAAGCAGATAGCATCACCTCTAAATCAGTCCATCCTTGCTATTTTCAACGCTACTTGACGGTTAGTTATGTTCACCATAACCGTGATATGGCCAGTCTCAGGAAGGCTAGACTTCCTAATGATTGCCCCTCCTATCATTACAAATCCGTCTGCAAAATCTAAGTTTAATATATGTTCAGAGTTAACGGTACTTGTTAATTGATACAACTATATGGCTTTGAAGCTAAGATTAGGTAATTGTGGTGAGCGATTGAATGTCTATAGTGTGAAGCAAAAACCAATTTTCTTATTCTAAATTAATACACAAATGAAGATATTAAAATACGTCACCTTGTCCCTCTTTTTGTTTATCGCCAACTCTTGTTCCGACAATACTCAAAAGAGCTTAAACCAAATAAAAATGAAATTGTCTGATCAAAAGCACTTTAGCTATTTTCAAAAAGCGTATTACCCTAACCCTATGGGAACATACGATACCTTAAATGCTTCGCTTGTATTTAGTAATGCTGATTCCAGTGCAATAGGCTATGATTTTTTAATAAAATCAGAAAGAGGAGATGAAATATATGCTAATGGGGAATATAGAATAGTAAACCATACCCAAAAGGAAGTAATTTTTTATCCTTCAGAAAAACAGGAGGAAATAAAACGCCGATTAAATGATAACTCATACATCAATTATTCACCAATAGCCTTACTAAATCAATCGGATTGGAAATTCGATAAAGACACCCTTATTGGTGGGGAATCGTATGGGGATTTTTTTAGAGTTGAAAGTGATACTATTGTAAACGGTAACACAATTTATACAGAGCTGCACATTTTCATTAATAGGAAAGCGAAGCAACTAGAAAGGTTTGAACGCAGAAACTTTTTTAAAGGGGATCTCAATCAAACAATAGTGTATGAATATTCTGACTTTAATGCTGAAAAATCAAGTGTGTCTCTTACTTATGATTATCCAGAGGGTTACAAGTCTGTCGCTTATGGGAGTGAGTATGAAGAGAAGATGCTGGCCCTTGGTCAGGTTGCCCCTAATTTTATAGCCGATGATTTGCAAAATAATACCGTTGATTTAGAAGAGTTCAAGGGTAAAAAAGTACTACTGAATTTTTCAGTAATAAACTGCGGGTATTGCCTTCAAGCCCTCCATCATTTTAACCAAAAGGATTATCAATTGCCAGATAATGTTTTGGCCTTGTACATAAATCCACTTGATTCCAGAAATAAGGTAATCGATTACGTTGAAAAATTTCTTGTCCCTTTCCCCGTAATTGCAGGGGCAAAGAAAATTGCGGAAATGTATGGCGTATCAGCTTACCCTACTTTCATTCTTATCAATGAAGAGGGGCTTATTGAGAAAACCATACTTGGATATGATAAAGTGTTTCTGGACCAATTGAATAATGGTCAATTATAGTTAGACCGTATTCAAGGAAATAAAAGTCACCCATTTTAATTCGGTTTAACCCGGATTATGTAATAGGATTTCCCGTGTTTACGAGAAGTGATGCAATCGCAAGAAAATCGGGCTGTGTGGAGATTTTAGCATAGCACCGCTATGGTGAAATTGAAAACAGCAACGATTGGGTATTTTAAAGCGATTTTAGCAGGTAATAGATTGTCTATTGCATATTTCGGGTTTAAGCAATAGGGTCCGTAGCGATTCCATCGTGTAATAGAAGGGCTATTGCATGTCTCCGAGACATGTATCGATTTCAATTCAGCTTCATACAAAGGGAATGACTTATGGTATTGTTATAGGCTATGTCGTTTTAGGTTTAATTCAGCAAAATCAATTGATTTTCGCATTTTCAACCTATTCATTGAACACTATATAAAAAAAAATCAATTTTTTTTTTAAAGTTTTTTTGAGGTGAAATGCAATTTAAGTAAAACGATTTGCAATTAAGGTTTTTTGTAATGGTGTAAATCGTAAAACATTGATTTTCATAGGTGTTGAACGAAGTTTTGCAATTTGTTTTTGCGGATTAAATGTCTCAAGTTTGTCATGTAGTCAAGTGTAAATAACTGCACTGACCATTTTTAATAGCTCTAATTATAGTAAATTTTAAGATTATGAAAAGTCAAAAAAAAATATTGATGGCCCATCTTTTTGCTCTTGTATCCCTTTTAGTGATACTGGCTGTTGCCAATCTTTTGAATTTAAATATTTCTCTTAGTGGAGGAGTAACTTTACTTCATGTATTATTGATTGTAGTACCTCAGTTGGGTTTTGGTTATTTGTTTTATAACGGTTTGAAAACTGAGAAGAAAGTGTTGAGTTGATTTTTTGATGAACTGTTCCAGCATGATTTATTTCATGCTGGAATCATTTAAAATTTTTTGTAGGATTTTTTGAAACTTATATAGCACCTGATTTTTTTATTTATTTTTTTAATTTTTTTTCTTTACTACAACTTAAAGGATTTAATAATACCAATACTCAACCGGTCCCGGTGTAATATTTGGTTTCCATTCAAGTTTTGTGACAAAGGGGTCTGCCAGACAAAACTTAAAGTCCAATCTTTTATGTTCAGGTCTGTTCCTGCCTGTGCAAATGCTACATCACCGCCTGTAAGGGCTTGTGTTTCACCTTTCCAAGTATCATTCGCTGAATGTTCAAAATATCCACCAAGATTGGGGACCAAAATCCAATTGTTTTGAAAGGTGAATTGATGAAAGCCCACAGCAGATCCATTGAAACTGTTTCCAAATTGGTACTCTTGACTCCCTTCAGTGGCTGTTTTATAGCTGAATGAAAGGTTGGCTCCTGTCTTGGTATAGAATAACTGATAGTTCATTCTTCCAATCAAACTCCAAGATCCTGTGCCTGGCTGAATAATTGGGTCGAAAAGTTGCTCGCTATCAGAGACTCTCCTTGATTGTCCGGTTGGGGCGGTGATAGCTATTCCTGGTCGAAATGTATGCCTTGCCTTGGAGTTGTAGATGTAATGTATATAATCAGCAGCTAAAGTCAAGTCTCCCCAACCTTTTACGCTTATGGTGGTGTCCTGAACGGGATTGGGTAGGTCTAGCAATTTTTCATAGTAGACCAGGTTGGACTCATAGGGTAGGAGAAAGGCGAAGTTCCAGTTGTTTTTTAACATGAAGTTTCCTCTAAGTTCCACCGTTTCATAAGTTTCCCAATCCATTTTTGTTTTGTTGACATAGAGCCCTGTACCTTCCGGTTCGTGCATAACCACATGATCAGGGATAGTAGTGGGTAACATCCTTGCATTGGGCGTATAGCTATTAGTAACGCTGTTTTCAAAAACAGCATTTGACAAACCTGCAGTGGTGACTTGGTTGGTGGTGTTCCCATATTGTGTGTAGTCGCCAAAACTGCGGTGCCTGTAAAACAGACCAAAATAGCTTCTGTTTTGCAAGAGGCTGTATTCGAAAAAGTTACAGCTATCACATGCTTTTGCTTCATTGGGTAAAAAGGAGAATGTCAACAGGGTGATGGCTAAAATAGTGAGTCTTTTCATGGTGGTAAACCTATTTTTGGTAGGCTGGATTTATAATAAAATTATAATCGTTAAGGCTGTTAAGGAAAGCCAATAGTTGTGTTTTTTCGGTGGCACTTAATACAATACCATTTTCGAGTTCTGGGGCCAAGGTTTCATTGGTCTTAATGCCGGTTCCATAGTGATCCAATACCTCTTCAAGGCTAGCAAACCTGCCATCATGCATGTAGGGAGCGGTAAAGGATAGGTTTCTCAGAGAAGCAGTTTTATAAGCACCCATGTCCTCGTCTTTGTAGGTGATCCTGTACCTGCCCTGATACAGCCCTTCCAATTCCGGTGGGTCAGGATAGCTGCTGTCCAGTCCATTGTTATGGTAACTTAAATCAGTAAATAAGCCCTCTTTATGACAACTACTGCATTGTTCTTGGTATACGCTGTAGCCTTTCAATTCTTCTGAATTGAGCTCAATTTCTCCCCTTTTCCATTGGTCGTATTTGCTATCATCAGATATAAGGGTCCGCATAAACTGGGCAAGGGATCTGGCGATGGCTGCGCTCGTAATGGTGTCTGTGGGGAATGCTTCTTGAAATTGCCTAGGATAAGTTTCATGGCTATTGAGGTATTGAAGGACTTCATTTAAGTCTGCGGCCATTTCGTCGGGATGTGTTAGCGGGCCGAAAACCATGGATTCCAAGTCATTGGCTCCACCTTCCCAAAAGAGCCCATCATGCCAGGCCAGATTAAATAAGGCAGGTGAGTTCCTATGCAAGGCCGATCCGGAAACGCCAATATTGGTCAATGCCAGTCCATCGCTGAAAGCTTTTTCCGGCAAGTGACAACCTGCACATGAAACTTTTCCATTGGCAGACAGTCCCGGGTCAAAAAACAATGTCTTGCCCAGTTCAACCCCTTCTTTGCTGAGGTAATTTCTTTCCGGTTGGGGAAAGTCCTCCTGCTGCAGACTGGAAGAGGGCACCGGAACAAAATATTCCGGTGCTTTATTTCCCATGTCTTCATTTATAGGCAAGCAGGCGTTTAAAAAACCTGCTGCTAGCAAAATAAAAGACAAACTGATTTTGTAGCAATCCATTTATAGGAAGGGATGACAATGGTTTATTTGATAGAGAAAAGATTCTTCTGGTAATTGTTGGCTACAGTAATGGCCAATGGTCCTCCCATAATACTTGTACTTTCAAGCTCATGAACAACAAGATCACTGTCGCCTGTAAAGAGGCTACTTATTTCGGCCTCAATATCAAGATCAACCATGGCCTGATTGCCCAAAGACAAGCCTTCAGAGCTTAGGTCAAAGGAGAATTCTTTGAAATTAATCTCAGACTCCGGGTCATTGTTGCCAATATGCACTACAAGCCCTCTTCTGTCAGCAGTCTGATATTCCCATTCTCCTTCTAATACCAAAAACTTGTAACCAGTTTTCCAGCTCCAAACCATGTCATTGTTAGGGTCAAGGTCACCTACCTGATCTGTAGATAGGTTTCTTGCCTTGTCAATACCCACATAGTAGGATAATTTGTCGTAGTTAGCCGTAGGTACTTCCAATGAGATTTCCTTTTTTCCCGCTTCATCAATTAGGTAATAGCCATCTGCAACAGTGTAGGAGTTGCCAGTTTGGCTGTTTTCAAAAGTGATATTGGAGATATAGTATTTGAATTTACTTGGGATAAAGCTTTCTCCTGAAGGTAGGGTGTAAGCTTTTCCATCTAATTCCAATTCTTCTCCATTTATAAAATGGGAAAATTCGAAATTCACCTGGATTTCTGCAGGCATTTCTTCCTTATCGTCTTTGCAAGAAGTGAAACCTAAAACGACTAATAGTATAATAGCTAAATTTTTCATCATATTTTAATTAAAAGGATCCGAAAATGCCGGATCGGTTATGAATGTCTCGTCTGTTAATGTGTGTAAAAAGGCGATAATGGCCTCTTTTTCTTGTGTAGTAAGGTGGAGTTTTACGGGCTCTCCCGGTGTAATGATTTCATTGCTGGCTTCCAGGATAAGGATGTCCAAAGTCGCATTGCTTTCTACATGCTCATTGTAATGGTCCAGTACTTCTTCCAAAGTGTTAAACCTACCATCATGCATATAGGGTGCGGTTAGTGCGATATTCCGTAGCGTTGGCGCTTTGAATTTCCCCTTGTCTTCCGATTTTCCCGTGACCGCCTCTAAGCCCGAATCTAAATTTTCATCCGAATCCAACCCGTTGTTATGAAAACCCAATAAATCGTTTCTGTCCCCTGAAGTCAAAAACCCTAGGTGACAGTCACCGCAGTTGCCACCCCGCAAGGCTATAGATGCTTCCGGATGGGTAAAGAAAAGCTCCATTCCCAACTGCTCGATATCGGTAAGGACAATCTCTTCTTTGATCCATTGATCGAACCTTGAGTTGCCGGAGACCAATGTTCGCATAAATTGGGCAATGGCCTTGCTGACCAGGTCAGCACTTATTTGGTCCGTTCCAAAAGCTGCTTTAAAGCGTGCTGGGTAATCCGGGTCATTTTGCAATCTCACGACCGCTTCCTCTATGGGTAAGTTCATTTCTGTAGGATCCGAAATTGGCTGAAGGGCTTGATCTTCCAGGCTTTCTGCGCGTCCGTCCCAAAAGAACCTGGAGGTCCAATGTAAATTGGCCAATGACATGGCGTTCTTTACACCAATGGTGCCATTTACACCGGTGCTGAACTGTTCCCCATCCGTGAAAGCCTTAGACTGCTGATGACAGGAAGCACATGAAATGGACCCGTCCAATGACAGTTGTTTTTCATAGAAAAGCATGCGGCCTAGCGCTACACCTTTCTCTGTGAGGGGATTGTCGCTTGGTGAAGCAATATTGTTAGGGAAATAATCAGGATGTTGTAATTCAATTTCGGTGTTATCGGGAAGGGGTTCTTCAACCAATTCTTCCTTGCAGGCCCAAATTGACGTACAAATTATGATTATCCCAATAGAATAAGTAATTGGGTATCGTGACATAACCTTTACCAGCCAATGTAGAATAATAGAAAATGTGACAGGTTGCTCCAAAGAAACGTCGAAAAAGCGATTCTGATTGCGCACGCTAAATAAAACTCCAAAAGATTGCGAAGAAGCAAACTTTAATCTGAATTAAGCAGTAGAATGTCTATCTGGAATTTCGAACGTAATGGTTCTCTGTCAAAGAAAGTTAAACCATTGCCTTGGGCGGGTGAAAAATATCCACGAATTGGGAAACCCTGTAGGCTTCCTGATAGGAGGTTCTGTGATTTAGGGTTGTGGATGGAAGGGTAGTCAATGATATAGAGGCTTCTTGTAAAATGAAAATACCAAAGTCTCTGTTAAATTCAATGCCTCCTGCTTGTTTTTCTTTTTGGTTTTGGGCCTTTTTTAATTTCTCTGCCAGGAAACATTGCCCATCGCAATGCAGCATGGGTTTGTCTTTATTCACACAAAAATTCTCAATGATATAAGCGCGGTTAATGGTGAAGTCCATCTGGATGACAGAAAAAACCAAGCCGTTGAGCAAGATCATCAAGGAGAGCGATATGTGAATAAATGCTTTCGCCATTTGAATGCAAAAGTAAGGATTTATTTGTTTAAATGCACTTTGTTTGCAAAACTAAAATTGCTTCATGGGCTTATGATTTTGATCATAATCTCAGCCCTTAAATTTGCCTAAGTGTATTAAACTAACAGTAATCCATATGTGAGGGTTCAATAAGTTGAAGCGGATAAGCTGATTTACCGGGTCATTTTAAGTGTTTAGGGTCAAAGTATAGTTCCTGTTCAACCCCATCCGGAGTTGTAGTAATTCAGGTAGGTTTCTGACCCGTGGGTTGCCACCCACGGTTATTATTATTCAGGCCCTCCAGGCCTGTGATGATGAGTATAATAAATTCAGAATTAACTTGATTATGTAATATTCGGTGAGGGGATTGGCAATACTGGCTGAGATATATCCCGTGGTTGAGGTTGCTGTGTTGTCTCTGGTGTCTTCGGTGGCTCCGGTAATTGCGATATCTAAGTTGACTCCGGTGGCTGCGGTGGCTGAGCTTGTCGAAGTCATCGAAGCCAGCCTGTCGAAGTCGTCGAAGCCAACTTGTAGAAGTTGTTGTAAACCAATAGGTTAAAATTGCCCAGCCTTTTTAGAATCGCCCACGTTGATGAGTGATTTTGACTGAGGAATAAGCCTTCAGGGTTTGAAGTTATTTAATCAGAGCAGTTGAAGGAAAAGTGACCTATTTTCCAGCCCTGAAGGGGCGAAATATCTCAGCCAAGGGTGTCAGCCCTTGGTGTGAAAATTATAGCGCTATCATGATTTTGGCGGTATTGTTGCTTTTTTCTGCAACAATACTGACAAAATCACAACGTCTATTTCTTATCAAAAACGGGCATGAGGTCAAATCAAATTACCCAGCCCTGAATGCAAAATACATCAGCCCATGGTGTCAACCCTATATTAAAATGCAAAACCAAACCTCAGCCCTAAAAAGTGGAGCCGGCATTCCAAATGCCTCAATTTCGTTTAAAATGGATAATTGGGAGTAGTTCTAAACTACTCCCAGAGGAGTACGAAGTTTTGTAATGAGAGCAATTCACGGAAAAGTGCCCTATTTTCCAGCCCTGAAAGGGCGAAATATATCAGCCAAGGGTGTCAGCCCTTGGTGTGGAAATTATAGTACCATCTTGATTTTGGCGGTATTGTTGCTCTTTTCTGCAACAATGCTGACAAAATCACAACTATTTCTAAAATGGCGAAATCCCTAAGCACAGGGTGGTACCCCTATGTTAAAATGCCAAATCAAATCTTAGCCTTGAAAGGTGTAAC
>NZ_JBSXOH010000092.1:0-88188 GCF_056859355.1 Cyclobacterium sp. L-R | reverse complement strand
GTTTTTTAATAGTTTTAAAAAGTCCTTCGAAAAGGAAAAGGACTTGATTGTTGTTAGATTATTTTCAAAAAAACTACGCTCCCTTTTCTTTCCTAAAAATAATAAAAATTCCTTAACTAAACGACATTGATAATCCGGGTTAAAAATCATTTGTGTAATTGTAGGGCATAAGCCTCTAATACAAATTCTATGGGTAAAAATTGAGTGTATAGCTGGTTTTTTCTTTAATAGTAAAAAAAGAACAATGGCCTAAAACAAAAAAAACTCAGAATAGGATTGCCCTATTCTGAGTTTGTAAGCCGTTTTATAAATATTTAAATAGAAAAGCTTTCACCACAACCACATGTTCTTGATGCGTTTGGGTTTACAAATTGAAAGCCTTTGCCATTTAATCCATCAGTAAACTCTAAAGTAGTTCCTGCCAGGTATAGCAAGCTTTTCCTATCCACGATTATTTTCACTCCTTTATCTTCAAAAACATGGTCTGATTCCGAGGTGACATTGTCAAAACCTAAGTCGTACATTAAACCAGAACAACCTCCGCCTTTTACTGATACCCTTATGTTTTCTTCGTCATTCCTATTTTCTTCCTGTCTAAGTTCAAGGATACGATCCTTGGCTTTTTCTGAAACGATGATCATATCTTCTATAATTTAATTACCCTATTCATTTAACGACAATTAACCAGTAATGTTAGAAATAAATTCCATTTTTCCTACCGAATTCCCCAGCAAAGTTAACAAAACAAAAGCGAATTGATGATATATTTGAACCCGAAATATGCAATAGATATTCTATTACGTGCTGAAATCGCTTTAAAATCAGCCACTTCGTTGCTGTTTTCAATTTCACCATAGCGGTGCTATGCTAAAATCTCCAAACAGGCTGATTTTCTTGCGATTGCAACAGTCATTACGAATCCTATTACATAATCTGGGTTGAATCAGAAGGTTGTTCCTTAATTAATAGAATCTGAATTTTTTTACTATTGGGATTGTATTTAAGCTTCAATTACCCTTATTAAAAACTATACCTGAGAATGCTTAATTAGGGAATGGCACAGCTCATAAATAAATTGTACTTTTGTATTGGAAACAAACAGCCCCATTAAGATGGGTTGTTAGCAGAAAATAAAATTTATGGATAAGGAAAAAAGGACTGAAATTTCAAGCCTCGGAGAGTTTGGGCTTATTGATTTGATCAGTGAGGACATAAAAAGCAATCATGCCAGTTCTATCAAAGGAATTGGTGACGATGCGGCAGTGATTGGAGTTGGTGAGGATCTTCGGGTAGTGACCACCGACTTGCTTTTAGAAGGCGTTCATTTCGATCTTTCCTTCACACCCTTGAAGCATTTGGGGTTTAAGGCGGTAGCGGTAAATGTCAGTGATGTTGCTGCCATGAATGCCATTCCTACTCAAATTACTGTTGGCATTGGGCTGTCAAGTCGGTTCTCTGTAGAGGCGGTAGAAGAACTATATAAAGGAATCAAGCTTGCGGCAACACATTATAACGTAGATATTGTAGGTGGAGACACTACTTCATCTAGAGCTGGCCTGGTTTTGAGTATTACGGCCATAGGTGAAGTAAAGAAAAAAGACATCAGTTATAGATCCGGTGCGAAGGTCAATGATATCATTTGTGCCACAGGAGATTTAGGCGGGGCATTTGTAGGTTTGCAGGTTTTGGAGCGTGAAAAGCAGGTTTTTTTATCCAATCCCAATATGCAACCTGAGCTTGATAAATATCCATACATTACCCAAAGGCAACTAAAACCAGATGCGAGAATGGATATTATACATGAGTTTAAGGAAATGGGTTTGGTTCCTACTAGCATGATAGATATTTCTGACGGTTTGGCATCAGAACTATTTCATATTTGCAAAGCATCGGATGTAGGTGTGGCCATATATGAAGACAAACTCCCAATTGACAAGCAAACTTATGATACTGCTTTTGAGTTAAATTTAGATCCGACTACCTGTGTCCTAAATGGCGGTGAGGATTATGAATTGCTATTTACAATAAGTCAAAAGGACTTTGATAAGTTGGAGAAACACCCGGATATTCATTTTATTGGGCATGTGACTGAAAAAGATAATGGTAAGTACCTTATCAGTAAAAGTGGTACAGCTTTACCTTTAAAAGCCCAAGGCTGGTCTCACTTTTGAGCCCTGCCTTGAGTTAATATTTTGTACATTCCTTATTCATTTGGATAAGGAATGTACAAAAACTTAGTGAATTCTTCATCGACTACAAACAGACAACAGAATTCATCTGGGTCTTTATACGATGCTTTAAATTGTTCAATTCCATCTTCCTTGATTAATTTTCGTTGGATAAACTCATCAAGGTAGGTGATGTAATAATTCCAATCGATAGCCTTTTCTTTTCGGCTTAAAAACAGTTGGCCAATAGGTTGCTCTTCTTTACTAATTGGGAAAATAGGGTATTCGGAAAACTTTCGTTTTCGGACCTGATAGGCAGCCTCCTTAAGGTTTTCGCTTATTTTTATAAAATCACTGCTAATGGTCCCCAAGTATTTCCCATTGAGTTCAGGGTCATTTTCGTTGCTGATCATCCTTGTTCTTTTAATTTTAATAAAACTACATTTTCTACATGATATGTTTGAGGAAACATGTCAACAGGTTGAATTTTGACAATCTCGTATTTGTCCGCTAGTAATGCTACATCCCTAGCTTGTGTGGCGGGGTTACAACTTACATAAACGATTTTTTTGGACTCAAGTCTCAATAGCATCTGAACAACATCTTCGTGCATGCCTGCCCTTGGAGGATCGGTGATCACTACATCTGGTCTTTCATGGTTAGCAACAAAGGTATCATCCAATACATCTTTCATGTCTCCAGCATAAAACAATGTGTTATCTATCTCATTGCGAAGAGAGTTCTCTTTTGCATCCACAATCGCTGGCTCTACATATTCAATGCCAATTACTTGCCTTGCCTTTTTAGCAATAAAGTTAGCAATGGTACCAGTTCCAGTATACAAATCATAAACAACTTCATTACCACTGAGCTCAGCAAACTCTCTGGTCACCTTGTAAAGCTGATAGGCCTGTGAGCTATTGGTTTGGTAAAAGGATTTGGGGCCTATTTTAAATTTTAAGCCCTCCATAGTTTCTTCAATATAATCCCTGCCTGCATAAGTATGTACATCCAGATCTTGAAAGGTTTCGTTCTTTTTAAGATTGACAATGTACAATAAGGCTGTTATTTCAGGGAAACGTTGGTGAAGAAATTCCATCGTTTTAGAGATTCCCTCTTGATCATCATCTCCAAATTGTACGATGACCATGGATTGCCCATCCAAGGTTGTTCTAATGATTAGGTTTCGCAACAATCCTGTTTGATTAATTATGTCGTAAAAAGTCAAACCTTCTTTTAAAGCAAAATCGCCTAATTCATTCCTTACATCATTGGAAATATTGCCTTGTAAGTAGCAATGGTCAATATCAATTATTTTATCAAACCTTTTAGGAACATGAAAACCCAAAGCATTGCGCTCGAATACTTCTCCGGAATCAATTTCTTCGCGGGTTAGCCATCTGTTGTTCGAAAAAGTGAAATCTAACTTATTTCTGTAATATTGGGTTTTCTCCGAACCGATAATAGGAGATACCTCCGGTAATGGAACCTTAGCAATTCTCTCAAACTGATCGATCACTTGTTGTCTTTTGTATGTCATCTGGAGTTCATAGGAGATATGTTGCCATTTACAACCACCACAAACCCCAAAGTGTGCACAAAAAGGAGTAACCCTGTCTGCTGAATATTCGTGAATTTTAATTGCCTCAGCTTCCAAAAAGCTACTTTTCCCTCTGGTAACTCTGACATCTACGACATCACCAGGAGCTACATTACTAACAAAGACAACCTTACCTTCGTGGTGTCCGACACATTTACCTTCCGCAGCTATTCTTTCGATTTTTAACTGCTCGAGGACCTTATTCTTCATTTTTCTTGACATAGGTTACAAAATTAATCATTTTCGGTCAAAGGGTTGAATATTGTCCTTCTTGGTTTCAAACTTTTATATGTCTTGGTCAATGCTGTTCTATATAATTTTTGATTTATCTGTATTTAAAAGGGGGGCTTAGTAATCAAGAGGGTTGAGGTTTCAAGTGGCAGATCGAAGCCCATTGGAAATATCCCTTACCAACGTGCTCTTGGCGAAATGGCAGCACAACATCCAAACCAGATGGGCCCAGCTGTCAGATCACTTACAGACCTTATCGGTTTACTTTACCTTTACCAATTTCTTGAAAATTGACGGGTCAATTTTTTTAATAATCTGTGAAAACATAGCAATATTTCACATGAGAGGTTCAATCTTTGTTGAGGACGCTATAGGAAAAGTTTGTTTGAATTATCAAATTAATTTTATAACTTATGATTTAGTAATTAAGACTTTAAAGAGATAATTAGGAGCAATTTTCAAACTATATTTTAACAGAATTCAATCCATTAATTTTTCTTGCTGTTGGTTAATCAATATTATTAAAGTAGGTCTACTTAAAATCAAAATATTAAGACTTAAAAAAACGATACCCGAAATAAAAATTTCATGAAAAATATTATTTGGACAATAATAGCAACAGTGATCTTAAGTACTTCTTGTTCAAATAATGCGGATAAAATCACTTACCCCAAAGGTTTGAAAACCTTTTCACTAAATGATTCAATAGAATTTGATGAAAAGTGGTATGATTATAAATATAAAATCGTTGTTTACTCAAATGGTTCCTCTACACACCTTATTAAATGGGCTGAGGCAATTGAAAAATTTCCGGAAATAGCCTTTCTATTTTACATAGATAAAAAAGACTCTATTAAAATAAAGGAAAGGTTAAAACAAAGAGAGTTATATTGGCCAGTATTTTACGATCCTGAAAGCAAATTTCTAGAATCAAATGATATTAAAGGCCTAGGAACTCGTCCCTATTATTATTTTATTTTCGCAATTAAAGACGACAAAATAATTGATAGGCCAAAAAAGAAAAACAACCCCATGTTTCCTGAGGATTTTGAGAAATATTTAAATGATTTTTTGTCAGAGAATTAAACAATTAAATTTTAAACGTGATAGTTAAAACTTAAAAAAAAGACTTTCCTGATAAAACCATTAGGTGGTAAACCTACCATTAGGCGAAATGAAAATATTGCCTTTATGAAGAAATGGCGTCCTAATTAACAAGAACCCCATTTAACAAAATCAACAATCACAAAGATTACATTGTGGATAAGCTGCACTGCGATTTTCACTGGTGTAGTAATCAGGCTCACAATTGTAGACTGTCATCATACCACTACAATATTTTATTCTTTGATAACAATAGGCATCTGCTTTAAAAACTGGAACCATACCATTAGTCATAGCAACAGCACTTATAGCCCTTATCATTTTACTTTTCTTGTACCAATTTCTTTAAAATTGAACGGTTAATTTTTTTAATAATATGTGAAAACAATGTAATATTACATATGACGGGGCTCCTTTTTAGGCTCAAACCCAAAATAACTATTTTGGGTATAAAATGGAATCTCTTATTTTTTGTTTAGGACGGAATTGTATCTTGGTTAAAAAAAAATATGGAAATAAAGAATAAAGTGGTTGTTATTACTGGGGCCACCTCAGGAATTGGGCAAGCTTGTGCCCTTATTTTTGGTAAAGCCGGGGCTAAAATTTGGATTACCGGTAGAAGCCGAGTTAAATTAGATGAAACATTGCTTCTGCTTCAAAAGGAAGGAGTTGAGTGTGGAGGTGGTGTTTGTGATGCTGCCAAGGCCGAGGATAATGAAAAAATGGCGCATGAGGTAATCGGGCATTATGGGAAAATAGATATATTGATCAACAATGCAGGGATAAGTATGAGGGCTTTGTTTAAAGATCTGGACTTGAAAGTTTTTCATCAGGTTATGGATATTAATTTTTGGGGTACCGTATATGCTACCAAATACTGCATGGATGAAATTCTTAAAAATAAAGGAGCCATTATTGGGGTCTCCTCCATAAATGGTTTCAGAGGCACACCAGCCAGAACGGCTTATACAGCCAGCAAATTTGCAATGAATGGCTTCTTTGAGTCTTTGCGTACGGAGGTGATGAAATTAGGGGTACATGTGATGGTAGTTTGCCCTGGCTTTACTGCCTCAAATATCAGAAACAATGCGCTTTTGGCAGATGGAAGCAGTCAAAGCGAATCCCCAAGGGATGAGGATAAAATGATGACGGCCGAAAAAGTAGCTGAGGCAATGCTAACAGCACTGCGGAAAAAGAAAAGAGACCTGGTATTAACTAGAGAGGGTAAAATGGCTGCATTCCTGAATAAGTGGGTGCCTGGTATAATGGATAAAATTGTGTACAATCATATGGCCAAAGAAAAAGATTCACCCTTTAAATAATGTCCAAACTAAAAGATGTACTTCGGGTTTATTTGAATAGGTTAGTAGATCTCTCCTCTAATAATCGATCTATATTCCTGCCTAAGATCATTTCAAGTCAAATGATTGATTTGAAGGATTTCCATTTTCTTAATAATCATGCATCTTTTTTTTATATCACTGAATTACTAGGCCGAAAAAGAAATATTCCCTTGATCCAGGTTTTGGATAGCCGGGATCAGAATGTCAATCAACTTTCTATAAGATTAAAACGCCTTAAACAACAAGTCAATTTTACGATTGAGGAGACTGGGGAGAAAAGTCTATTTGTAGGATGGCCATTTGTGGAGGGTAAATTTCTTAATGGGCAGCTTACACGTTGTCCACTTGTGTTTTTTCCAGTTGAACTTATATTAGACAACAAAACCTGGTACCTAAGGAAAAGTGTTGGGGAATTGCCCTTTTTAAACCCTTCCTTTTTATTGGCATATAGTCAGGCAGTAGGGAAACCATTTGATAGTGAATGGTTGGAAGCCTCTTTGGAAGATTTCAGCAAAGATCCAATGGGCTTTCGAACAGACCTTTATCAATTGCTCAAAAATCAGGTGGAATTAAATTTCAGTCGAGAAATATACCAGGATCAACTGGATTTTTTCCCTGACAATTCTAGGGATTATTTCGAAGAGACATTTGATGTGGGGCTACTTAAGTTAAAGCCTTATGCCATTCTTGGTCAGTTTTCTCAAAAAAGTTCTTTTTTGATGGATGATTATGAGCAACTCATCAATCATTCTGATCATGAGAGCTTAGAAGCATTGTTTTCGGATTACTTTGCCAATAAGACGGACAACTCACAGGCCTCTACTGAAAATAATTTATACAATACCTTCTCCATTGATTCCAGCCAAGAGTCTGTGATTCACTATACAAAATCAGGTAATTCCTGCGTAGTTCAGGGACCACCAGGAACAGGGAAGTCGCAACTCATTTGTAATATGCTAGCAGATTTTGCCTCTAGGGGCAAGAAAGTGCTCGTAGTGTCTCAAAAAAGAGCTGCGCTTGATGTGGTTTACCAACGCATCTCTTCACAAGGCATGTCGAATTTCACTGCTTTGGTGCATGACTATAGGGGAGATAGAAAGGAACTCTATAAAAAAATAAATCATCAAATCAGCTCTCTTGAAAACTATCAGGCACTGAACAGGTCCATTGATGCAATACAGCTCGAGCGGAATTTCAGTCAAATGTGCAGGAATATTGAAAGGTTTTCTGACTTTTTTGATGCCTATAAGGAGGCATTGTATGAGACCAGTGATTGTGGTGCCCCAGTCAAGGAGTTATACCTTACTTCAGATTATCGAAGTGTAGGAATTGATATGACTCAGTTTTATCGCTGTTTCCGCTTGGATGAGTTGGATGGGTTTTTAAATGACTTTGAGCAATACCAATACTATTACAAGAAATTTCAGGTTTCAGCTTCATTTTGGCTGCATAGAGTGGATTTTTCGGTTATGGGACCTGAAGCTATTAATGGTGCTTCAGCTACTTTTCAAGAGCTTTTTTCTGTTAAAATCACAGCTAAAAACGATTTGAATTCCATGCTGGCAGATACCTTTGAGTATGGACTTATTTACCAATCCTTCCAGCAAAAAGAAAGAATAGATGCCTTGAGCCTTACCATAAGCGACCAGGAGGTTTATGAAAAGTTTAAGGTGCTTATGAGTCATGATGCGGGCACTTTAGACCTGCTATGGTTGGAGAATAAGGTGGACATGATTAGTAAATTGCTGATGGATCAAGGTGTGGAGTGGGGAATCAGTGATCAGGAGGTAGAGGAAACCCTGCAACATGCGGTCCATTCTTCCAAGCAACTGGAATCTTGGTATGGAAAACTTTCCATGAATGTCAACCCAAAGAAATTTGCCTTAATAAGATCCCTGCTTGAGAAAAATGGGTTAAAAAACAATAAAGAAGACATTGCTATCTTGGTTCAGCGATTGGAAAATCGAATGAATTTAAACCATCAATATGCGCTTTTGGTGCAAAAGAATTGGATTAAACTTCCGGAAAAGCCTTTCACGCTTGAACAATTTGAAGAAGCCGCAGCTTTGCATATCAAAGCATTGAATGCAAGGTTTATCATGAATGAACTGGGTGTTTTAGCCTCCTATTTTTACAAACTACAATTTTCATTTGATCATTTTCAGCATTTATTGGAAGGTGTAAGTGTTATCAATGATTGGGTAGAGGATCATTTTTCTACTTGGAGGGAATACCTTACTGAAATACAAATTAAACACCTACTTAGCTCTGAGGATGAAGAAAAGTTAAATGGAATACAAAGCAACCTTCCAAAAGATATTGACGAATTAACTCGTTTCGATAAGCTCAGGCACAGTATGCTTGAGGAAGAAAAGAAAGTAATAGAGAAATTAATTGATGAATATCCTGACAGTGATTATGAGGCTTTAAAAAACATGTTTTTATCCAGCTTGAAGATCAGTTGGATAAGTCATCTGGAAGCAAAATATCCTGTTTTGAAGGAGATTTATGGCCCTCAAATCAAAAGTAATATTTCTGATTTTGAAAATTCTGTCGAGGAGAAGTTGAAGATAGCTCGTTTTATTATTGAAATGAGATTGAGGGAAGGGGTTTGTGCAGACCTGGAATACAATAGGCTAAACAACCTGATTTCCTATAGGGAATTGGCCCATCAGGTAGGTAAAAAACGCCAAATTTGGTCTGTTAAAAAATTAATTGACCATTACAAAGAAGACATCTTTCGACTTATCCCATGTTGGCTGGCCTCTCCTGAGACAGCCTCCGCATTATTTCCGCTTGAACAATACTTTGATTTGGTGATTTTTGATGAAGCGAGTCAATGTTATTTTGAAAGAGGTTTGCCCCTAATGCTTAGAGGTAAGCAGGTCGTTATTGCAGGAGACGGGCAACAACTCAAGCCTTATGACCTATACCAAACCAGAATTCAATCAGAAGAAGAGGAAACCATGGAAGTGGAGATTGATGCCCTGTTGGATATGGTCGCACAGTACTTCCCAACATTCCATTTACAAACCCATTACCGAAGTGCTACTTTGCCATTGATAGATTTTTCTAATAAGCATTTTTATGAAGGAAAGTTACACATGCTTCCTGATAGGAAAGTCCTGAATAGTGGTGAAAGTGGGCTGAAGTTAATAAGGGTAGAGGGTGTGTGGGAAAACCAAACGAATAAGCTAGAAGCTGAGCAAGTGATTTTGCAATTGCAAAGTTTACGCATGAAATACCCTATGGACAGTATTGGTGTAATTACTTTTAATTACTACCAAATGATACTGATTTCAAGTATGCTTGAGACTGAGGAAGGTCTTTTCCAGGATGAAAATATCAAGGTAAAAAACATTGAAAATGTTCAAGGTGATGAATTTGATCATGTTGTGTTTTCGGTAGGCTATTCTAGAAATCCTGAAGGGAAATTTACGGCTAATTTTGGCTTACTATCTAGAAAAGGTGGTGAAAACAGACTGAATGTGGCCATTACCAGGGCTAGGAAACAGAATATCCTGATTTCTAGTTTGAAGGTGAGTGATTTTAAAGAAAGGCACATGAAAAATCCCGGAATACGGCTTTTAAAAGCCTATTTGATATTTGTCGATGAGGTGCAGCAAGGAAATGCTACCTTAGAACTAAGGCCAGATGCTCCAGGATACGACCGGAATTGGTCTTTTAGAGACAGGCTTATCGGGAGTTATGGCAGTCATGAAGTAGTTGAAAACCCCTACTCGGCAGTGATGGATCTGGAAGTAAAAGAAAAAGACAAGGCCGTGGCGGCAATTCTTACGGATGACCAACGTTTCTTTTCCTCCCGAACGGCAAAGGAGGCTTTTGTGTATCACCCTCGATTATTGACCTCCAGAAATTGGAATATAGTTTTTTTATTCAGTAGGCAATATTGGCTTGATAAGGAGGATTTGTTACAGACCAGGATTGCTCAGGTAAAAACCCAATCTGGTGAATAAACAAATACCATCTGAGTTACCATGGGTATAAGCTTAGTAAATGTCAGAGCCTAACCCATTGCCAAACTCAAAAAGGCAGGTTTATTTCCCCTCATTGATTTTTAGTCCAATTGATTCTATACCTGCAAGTGTATCTTTCCTCATGTATTGAATAAATTGAAAAGTAGACTTGGCTTGTATCAAACCACCTGGAAGCGTGTCGTAGCGTATTCTTCTATTGCCGAAACCTTGACCAAGCGGTTTTCCTGTTTTTGGGTCAAAAAGGTGGATATTAAGTAGAGAATCCATTAAAACTTTATCGACACTGTCCCTAAGGAGGAAACGAACATAGAGATTGTTGTATTCATATTTGTCATCATACCTGATGGCTAGAATAGAAGACATTTTAGGATTTACATCCAATGAATCAATATCAAAAGAAATGGTATCAGAAACGACCCATTTCAGCGTCTCTAAATCTTGAAAAGACTCGTAAACACGACCATTGTTACAAGCGGTAATTACCCAAAATAGAACAATGACAAGTGAGTTTTTCCATGCAGTCTTACTTTTCATTGGATTTAGCGTTGTTTTCACCACCTTTAGGTCCTTTGTTTCTGTTATTGGGTTTTCTCCTTTTATTTCTGTTGTTGCCTTGAGCTTTTGGGCTGTTAGAATCAGCTTCTTTTGGTGAATTCACCGGCTTAGTTTGCGCATTTTGAGGCTTATTGTTTCTTCGCGGCGCTCGTTTATTTTTTGGATGGCGTGGTTTGGCTTCTGCTTTTTCTTGATTTTTCTGCGGATTTTCAGCAGTAGTATTGTTTTGCGGGTTTGGCTTTCTTGATTTGGGTTTCCTTTTCTTTTTTGATCTTGAGTTAGCGAATTTCTTGTCTAATAATTCAAGGTCTTCGTTTGTCTTATTATTGTCGTACTCACCTTCAAAGGCTTTGTCCTGCTGCAAGTTAAAAGGAACGATTCCTTTTTCATTTTGCTCAATAATTGATTTAACCCTATCACAGTCAATTGAATGCCAATTGTTGTCATCATTATAACTAAACCACATTAAACGGCGGAATATATCTGTTTTTTGGAGCTTAGCTTTTCCAGCTTCAGTCAATAAGGGTTTTTCTACATTTGGAATGTCCTCAAGAGCACTTAGGTAACTTTCCAATTCAAAGTTTAGGCAGCACTTTAATCGTCCACATTGTCCCGAAAGCTTGCTGGGGTTTAATGATAGGTTTTGGTACCTTGCTGCAGAAGTGGTGACACTTTTGAAATCATGGATCCAAGTAGAACAGCACAGTTCCCTTCCACATACACCAACGCCTCCCAATCTGCCAGCTTCTTGCCGGAGACTGATTTGTCTCATCTCTACCCTGATTTTAAATTCAGAGGCCAGAAGTTTGATGAGTTCACGGAAATCCACCCTGTCGTCAGCAGAATAATAAAAGGTAGCTTTGGAATTGTCTGCCTGGTATTCTACGTCAGACAATTTCATGGAAAGCTTGATTTCATCAATGATCTGCTTTCCTCTGTAAATGGTTGGAACCTCTCTGTTTTTTGCATCCTGCCATTTCTCTATATCTTTAGAGGTGGCCACGCGGTAAATGCTTAGAATATTGTCATCGTTTTTTATTTTCCTTTTTTGCATTTGGAGCCTTACCAGCTCTCCTTGTAAGGAAACATAGCCAATGTGATGTCCATTGGGAACATCTACTACTACTGGATCTCCAGTAGTCAATTGCAAGTGTCCTGAATTTCTGTAATATTCCTTTCTTCCGCCTTTAAATTTTACTTCTACAATATCAAATTTATCTACCTCGGGTATTCCCATGTGGGATAACCAATCAAAAGCATTCATTTTATTACAATCGCTGGTACCGCAACTGCCATTATTTTGGCAGCCTCCCCCAGAAGAGGAGTCGGTACTGCAGTTTGTGCATCCTGACATATATAATCTATATTTAAGGGAGTTTCCTCCTCGTGAATATGGGTATTAATTACCTAGTTTGAGGATGTCTTGTCCTATGTCTTTTCGGTAATTGGCTTTTTCCCATGTGATTTCGCTTACCCTGAGGTAAGCATTTTCAATCGCCTTTTCTACGCTATCACCTAAACCGGTAATTCCTAAAACGCGGCCACCATTGGTGACTACCTGGTCAGCAGAATCTAACTTTGTTCCTGCATGTAAGGTAATGGATTGTTTGATATTTGTTTCTTCAAGACCAAAGATGGCTTTTCCTTTTTCGTAGGCTTCAGGATAACCTCCCGCCACCATTACTACAGTAGCGGTTTTGGTAGGAGCGATCTCAATTTTATAGTCAATTAAGGTTTTATTTGCTGTGGCATTGAGTAATTCCAGAAAATCACTTTTAATTCTTGGAAGTACTGCCTGGGTTTCAGGATCGCCCATTCTGACATTGTATTCAATGACATAAGGTTCTCCTTCCATGTTCATCAACCCAATAAATAAAAATCCTCTAAAGTCGATTCCGTCTTTTTTAAGTCCAGATATGGTTGGTTTGACAACTCTTTCTTCTACCTTTTCCATAAAGGCTTTATCAGCAAAAGGAACAGGACTAATGGCACCCATACCTCCGGTATTTGGGCCTGTATCTCCTTCTCCAATTCTTTTGTAATCCTTTGCTTCTGGAAGTATTTTGTAATTCTCTCCATCTGTAGCTACAAATACAGAAAGCTCAATTCCGGTCAAGAAAGTTTCAATAACAACTCTTGTTGAGGCATCCCCAAACTTTTGACCTATCAACATGTCTTTTAGGCTGCTTTCTGCTTCTTCGTAGCTGCTGCATATCAATACGCCTTTGCCAGCCGCAAGGCCATCTGCTTTTAATACAATAGGGAGATTTTGCTTCTTAAGGTAATCGACACCTTCTTGTAGGCTAGCCGAAGTGAAAGTGGCATATGAGGCTGTAGGAATACCATGGGCCATCATGAAGTTTTTGGAGAAGTCTTTGCTTCCTTCGAGTCGTGCTCCTGATTCCCCAGGACCTACAATAGGTATTCCAGCAGCTTCTGGAATTTGAGCCATATAATCCCTTAATCCCCTAACCAAAGGTTCTTCAGGGCCTACTACTAGGAGGTCTACTTTGTTTTCAAGGCAAAAGTTTTTTATGCCTTCAAAATCATTTACACCTATGGATATGTTCTCGCCAAAAGCAGAGGAACCGGCATTGCCCGGTGCTATCCATAATTTTTCACATTTTTCACTTTGTTTTATTTTCCAGGCAAAGGCATTTTCTCTGCCACCGCTTCCTATAAGCAATATGTTCATTTGGTAATTTCTTTTTTTAATTGGCGTGATCTGATATGAATTTGATTCGGTAAACGCGGACTTCTTCTTCTGCAAAGTCATCGTCTTCAAGTTCTGCCATGGCATCTTTGATATGATCCGATTCAGCTGTCATAAAATAATCTTGGAGGATGTCTTCTCGTTCATCATCCATGATGTTTTCTATATAATAATTGATGTTTAATTTAGTTCCGCTATAGATTATCTGCTCAATTTCGTGCAGTAAATCGCTCATGCTAATATTCAGGTTATTGGCAATTTCATCAAGGTCAATTTTCCTGTCTATCTGTTGAATAATAGTGATTTTAACTTTAGACCTTATGCCTGATGTCTTTACTACTACATCTGAGGCAGTAATGATCTCGTTTTCCTCTACATAGTTCTCTATCAACCTAAGAAAAGACCTGCCAAACTTGCTGACCTTTCCCATTCCAACTCCATTTATCTGAGCCAATTCCTCAGAGGTAGTAGGGTAGACCGTAGCCATCTCCTCTAAGGAAGGGTCTTGGAAGATTACATAGGGAGGTAAATTTTTAGCTTTGGCTACTTTTTTACGTTCAAGTTTTAATAACTCATAAAGTTTTTCATCGTAGGCTTTACCGATCGTATTCATTTCTTCTGATGAAACGCTTTCTGCCATTTTATCAAAATTATGATTTTTACTTAGCGTGACAGAGTGAGGTTTTTTCAAGAAAGCTTCACTCTGATCTGAAAGTAAAATTATACCGTAATTCTCTATGTCTTTTTCAAGGAAGCCAAAAATCATAGCCTGCCTTAAAACGGTCTTCCAATGGATTTCGTCTTTGTCTTTTCCTACACCGAAAGAAGGAAGCTTATTGTGGTCATAGCTTAGTATATAATCATTCTCCTCACCCCTGATAAGGCTGACAATATGATCCATACTAAACCGCTGATTGGTTTCCTTTACAGCATTAATAACTTTTACAATATCGTCTTTTCCTTCAAAGGTCTCCTTGGTTTTTTTACAGTTGTCGCAAAAGCCACAATCGGTAGATAAGGTCTCTCCAAAATAGTGTAAAAGAAATCGTCTGCGGCAAACAGAACTTTCAGAGTAGGCTGCCATTTCCTGTAGGAGTACCCTAGCATTTTCCCGTTCATTTACTGGTTTGTCCTTATTGAATTTCTCCAATTTGACAATGTCCTCATATCTGTAAAACATCAGACAGTGACCCTCAAGTCCATCCCTTCCTGACCTTCCAGTTTCCTGATAGTATCCTTCAAGTGATTTTGGAACATCGTAATGGATGACATACCTGACATCAGGTTTATCTATTCCCATGCCAAAGGCTATGGTCGCTACGATTACATCTACTTCCTCATTTAAGAAATCATCCTGATTTTTCACCCTCACGTGACCATCAAGGCCAGCATGATAAGGGGCAGCATTGATCCCGTTCACTTTCAATAGCTCAGCTATTTCAGTAACTTTTTTTCTGCTCAGGCAATAAATAATTCCAGATTTACCTTTCTGGGATTTTATGTATTTAATTATCTCTTTCTTGGTTTCATTCTTGACCTTAGGCCTAACCTCGTAATAGAGGTTGGTCCTATTGAAGGAAGACTTATAGAGATCAGCCTCTTCCATTTGTAGGTTACGCTGAATGTCCTGTTGGACTTTTGGCGTAGCTGTAGCTGTTAAGGCAATTACTGGAAGGTTGTCCCCAATTTGAGAAATAATGGATTTTATCTTTCGGTATTCTGGTCTGAAATCATGGCCCCATTCAGAAATACAGTGGGCTTCGTCTATGGCCACAAAGCTAATGTCTGCATTTTTTAGGAATTTGACATTCTCTTCCTTCGTCAGCGACTCAGGTGCTACATAGAGCAATTTGGTAAGACCGGCGCTGACTTCACCTTTTACCCTATTGGATTCTGTTTTACTGAGGGTAGAGTTTAGAAAATGAGCGTTTATGCCAAAACTGTTCAATTGATCCACCTGATTTTTCATCAGGGCTATCAATGGAGAGATGACGATGGCTGTCCCGCTTTTAGAGACAGCTGGCAATTGATAACAAAGTGACTTCCCTGCGCCTGTTGGCATTATTACGAAGGTATTGTTGCCCTTCAGAATATTGTCCACTATCAACTGTTGGTTTCCTCTGAATTGATTGAAACCAAATATTTTTTTTAAATTATCTTTAACCTCTTTGTCCACTACATTAATAGTTTAATGAGTTACTCCCTGTCAATTATTAATGTTTAAGGTAAAACTTTCCTACCTTTATACAAAACTAACAATTAACGGCAGTAAAATTGAATTTACTAAAAAATATTAAAACCACGGCAATAAATGTGTTTCAAAACGAAGCCAATGCGTTATTAAATCTGATCCCCCATATAGGAGCAGATTTTGAGGCTTGTGTAGAGGATATTTTAAAAAGTAAGGGGCGTGTTGTAATTACAGGAATTGGGAAAAGTGCAATCGTTTCGAATAAAATTGTGGCTACCTTGAATTCTACAGGAACTCCTTCTCTTTTTATGCATGCAGCAGATGCTATTCATGGGGATTTGGGTATGATTAAAAAAGAAGATTTTGTAATTTGTGTTTCCAAAAGTGGCAATACACCTGAGATTAAGCTACTGGTTCCCATGCTTAAACAGGTGGGTAACAAGCTTATCAGTATTGTAGGGAATAGAAATAGTTACTTGGCAAAGCAGTCCGATTATTTGTTGTTTACTGGGATTGAAGAGGAAGCTTGTCCCAATAATCTGGCACCTACTACAAGCACAACTGTCCAAATGGCTATGGGAGATGCCCTTGCCGTTTGCCTGCTTACAGCGCGAGGTTTCAATGCAGAATCATTTGCACGCTTCCACCCTGGAGGATCATTGGGAAAACAGCTCTATCTGAAGGTAGAGGATGTGATAGACAAAAATTTGGTACCAATGGTAGAAGAAAATGCTTCCCTCAAGGATGTTATTCTTGAAATCAGTAGCAAAAGGCTAGGGGCAACGGCAGTGGTGGATGCTGAGAAAAATTTGAAGGGAATCATTACCGATGGGGATTTAAGGAGAATGCTTCAAAATAATTTTGAATTGAATGAGATCAAGGCCAATGAAATTATGACCAAAACGCCCAAGGTGATTGCACTGGGGGAGTTTGCGGTAAAAGCGGTGGAGTTAATGAAAACTTTTAACATTACCCAGCTAGTAGTAAAGGACGGGGCTACATTGGTTGGATTTATCCATATCCATGATTTGATGAAGGAAGGTATTGTATAGACATGAAGAAAAACGACAGGTACATTGTTATATTGGCAGGAGGAATTGGTATTAAATTTTGGCCTTCAAGCAGGCGCCAAAGGCCAAAACAATTTTTAGATCTTTTGGGTACAGGTAGAACATTGCTTCAAATGACCTATGACCGATTTGAGAATCATTTTGAAAATTATCAATTCATCATTGTTACAAGTAAACGGTACCTCTCTCTCGTCAAAGAACAATTGCCTAATATTCCAGAGGATCAAATTCTGGTAGAACCAATGCGTAGAAATACAGCCGCCTCAATTGCATTGGCCAGTTATAAAATTCAAAAATTAAATCCCAATGCAAAAGTTTTAGTAAGCCCTTCTGATCAACTGATTTTCAATGACAATCTATTTTTTGATGCAGTTGATCAAGCCATGGTGGGGGCGTCTACTTTAGGTAATCTCATAACTATAGGTATCAGACCCAATCGACCAGACACGAACTATGGTTACATACAATTTTTCCCCGAAGAGGGACAATCAGTGAAAAAGGTGAAAACTTTTTCCGAAAAACCAAACCTTGAGTTAGCAACCACCTTTATAGAAAGTGGCGATTTCGTGTGGAATACAGGTACTTTTGTTTGGAAAAATGAAAGCATAATCAAAGCCTTTGAGAAATATCTACCAGAAATGGCTGAGGTGTTTGAGGAAGGGACAGTGTATTTTTGCACTGAAAGAGAAAATGATTTCCTTATCAAGGCCTATAGCTTTATCAGGAATATTTCAATTGATCATGGGATTTTTGAAAAATCCAATGAGGTGTTTGTGGTCCTTGGAGAATTTGGATGGTCAGACCTTGGCTCATGGCAAAACCTCTATGATGTTAGTGAAAAGGACGAAGAAAACAATACCGTAAATGGCACTGCAATGCTGTATGAAACAAGCAATTGTTTCATCAATATGCCACCTAATAAGCTGGTTGTAGTGCAGGGGCTTAAAGACTACCTTGTAAGCGATAGCGGGGATGTCCTACTGATCTGCAAACTAGGTGCGAATAGTAAATACAAAGAGTATGTGACTGATGCTAAGAAAATAGGAGAGAATTATATTTGACCTTATTGTTTTTTCTCCTTTTCAAATGCGCTAACAGCATTTCTTACTGAGCCATGTTGTGTGAGCATGGCCAAAGCTTTCTTTTCATCCAGGCCAGTTGCTTCCATAATCATTAAGGTGCCTCTGTGAACCAGTTTCTTGTTAGAAAGTTGCATGTCCACCATTTTGTTGCCTTTCACCTTGCCCAGCTTAATCATGACACTAGTTGAGATCATGTTAAGCCCTAGCTTTTGCGCCGTTCCGGACTTCATTCTTGTGCTTCCGGTTACGAATTCAGGGCCAACCACTATTTCCACTGGCATGGCTACTTCACTGGCTAAAGGACTTCCTTGGTTGCAAGTAATGCAGCCTGTGAGCAATCCTTCTTTCATCGCTTTCTTTACTCCTCCTATGACATAAGGGGTAGTGCCTGAGGCCGCGATTCCAACAACCGTATCTTGAGGGTTAAAGCCAAATTTCTGTATATCGATCCAAGCTTGGTTTGGGTCGTCCTCTGCATTTTCTACAGCTTTTCTTATGGCGGTGTCACCTCCTGCAATTATCCCGATTACAAGCTCGTGTGGCACTCCATAGGTTGGAGGACATTCAGAAGCATCCAGGATTCCTAATCGACCACTTGTGCCAGCACCAATATAAATGAGGCGCCCACCTTTCTCCATTCTAGGGACAATGGATTCTACCAATTTTTCAATTTGTGGGATCGCTTTATTGACAGCTAGGGGAACGGTCTGGTCTTCCTTATTCATATTAGTCAATAACTCATTGACTGTCATCTTTTCCAGATTGTCGTAAAAGGAGGTGCTTTCTGTGGTACTCATATTTTCTTTTGGTGGTAGAGGGTTAAACCAGCTATCGGGGTTTCTAGGATAGTATTTATTTGTATGCCAAGGTCATTTCCAATTTGTCTCAGCACATCGTTATTGTAGTAAGCGATGGATCCAACAAAGTTTACAGGTTTGCTTTGGTAATCCTTATACCTCATGACATGTCTTGTGAAGAAATCTTTAAACCCATTATAAAAAAGTCCATAGCAATATGGGTCAGATTTATGTTTAGCGATAAATTCACAAAAACCAGCCATAAATCGGTTAGGAAAAGGTCTTTTGTAGACATTGTCCTGAATATCAATGATAGAGAGGTGATAGGTCTCAATAAAGGCCTCACGAATAGCTGAGGGCATGTCGTCATAGATGAAATCCTGAAGAAAATGCTTGCCTATATACGTTCCTCCTCCTTCATCTCCTAATAAATATCCTGGGGAAGGCCTACTGTCAATGATTTTATCTCCATCATAGTCTCCACTGTTTGATCCTGTACCCAAAATGCAGGCTATTCCTGCCTCGTGTCCACAAGTTGCCCTTGCCGAAGCCATTAGGTCATGGTCTACAAATACTTTTGCATTTTCATAGATGCTATTTATGGCACTTTTTACAGTCTCCTTATTGACGTCTGAAGTACAACCCGCTCCATAGAAATAGACTTCACGGATTATTCCTTCCCATTTTAGGAGTTCAGGTGTTTTTAGCCCAAGGATCATGTCCTCTTTAGTTTGATAATAGGGGTTGAAACCTACAGTTCTTGTTTGATGAACTTTATTATCATGGGTGATTACCCTCCAGTCTGTTTTACTAGAGCCACTGTCAGCGATCAGAATCATTTATATTAAATAGCCAATAGGTTCAAACTTATCAAATACATTCTCGTTATGTGGAGCATCACTAAGTTCATCAGTCAAGTCCTGACCTGCCCAATGTTCGTAATGTTTGCCGTTTTTCCACAATCTGGAATTGCCTACATCGTATATTTTACCCTTGTATGCAATCCAAATTTCAGGTTTATCCTGCCCGTTTCTTAGGGCCAGTTGGTTTTTGGTAATAGAAATCATATGCTTAGTCTGATGCAAAGATAGAATTACCTAGGTTTTTTTTATGGATTATCAGTAAAGTTTTAATTGGGCATTGACCCACCTCTCTGGTATTTCTCCTTTTTGGGCTGTTTGGTAATCTTGGTAACTGCAGGGAATGATGGTGTCTCTGTTGTATTTTTCCCCTTTATTTCTAGGTATTTCTAACCACCATTTTCCACTTAACTTACTTTTGTAAAAGTGCAAAATAGAAGGCTTTGAGTCCAATGAGACAGTGTATTTGGTATAATCGCTGCTTTTAAACGAAAGACTGTCTTTTCTTTGATGAAAACCTTCAATGAAATACCAAATCATGGTGGCAATCACCGATGCCGTCTTCATCCTTGAGTCGTCCAAATCTGCATGGTATCCATAGATACCTATTGAGCTGAGTTTTTCGTTAGTTCCTGCAAACCAGGAAATTTGGCAAGCTTCTTCTGCGCTTAAGCCAAAAGGTTGTGCACCTAAAGCTCCTGGTGCATCAGAGGAATTTATAGCGCAAATGTCAAAGCTGAGTATATCGGCATTTCTTATTAGTGGTTCCGTTTCTTTAAAGTTATCCCTTAATTGGCCCAGTCGAATATGGTCAAAATACAACTTCTCAAGTGTAGTAACAAGTTCAGGGTCAGTAAGAAAGCTTTGGTAGGCCAGGTGAGAGTAATTGAACATGTAATTGGGCTCGTGAAGAACAAGTTCTTGGGAATGCAAGTCCTGTGGATTCCCCGAATCCTCCATATCCATTTTGGCATCAACTGTAAGTAAGCTTACCAACTTATTCATGTGCTGATAGGCTTTAAATTGACCTACATCTAAGTCATGACTTCCGCCTATAAATATGGGCAAGACCTGTGTTTTTAGCATCAACTCCCCGATTGAACTGATAAGTGAGCGGGTTTCAGTTAAATTTTCTCCGGTCTTTATATTTCCCAAGTCGGCTAAACTGTAATTACTTAAACCTTTCTTAAGGTGGAAAAGCTTTTTCCGAATACTTGAAGTGGTATCATTGGAGTTCTTTATGGATTCATCCCCTGTACCTTTGTATTCTTCAATGCCTATTATGGCTATTTGAATCCCTTGCAAGTCTGGAAAAGTTTCTCCGTGGCAGTGAATATGATGAAAAAATGCATTGTGCCCATATTCATCGTTTAGAATTTCGGAAGGTATTGGTTCGAAAAATGCCTGTAAATCCATGGGATGTGGTTAGAAATTGAATGTCAAAATTATAGAAAAAGTAGGCATAAAAAAAGTCCCGTTAAACTTTAACGGGACCCTTTGATTAATTTTTATCCTCCGAAATCATCGAATCTGATATTCTCTTTCGGAACACCCAGATCATCTAACATCTTAAGCACCGCTGAGTTCATCAGTGGAGGACCGCATAAGTAGTATTCGATCTCATCCGGCTCGTCAATATCTTTAAGGTAGTTGTCATAAAGAACCTGGTGGATAAAGCCTACATAGCCATCACCCTCCTTGTCATCCATTGACTTTTTCACTTTCCAATTGTCCTCAGGTAGAGGTTCGGATAAGCCGATGTTGAAACTAAAATTCGGGAAATCTTTTTCTATACCTCTGAAATGTGGCGTGTAGAACAATTCTTTCTTAGATCGACCACCATACCAGTAAGAAACTTTTCTGTTGGTTTTCTCTGTGTGGAATAGGTGAAATAAATGAGACCTTAAAGGCGCCATTCCTGCACCACCACCAATGTAAATCATTTCTCTCTGAGTAGGGTTGATATGGAATTCACCATATGGTCCTGAGATAGTGACTTTGTCGCCTGGGACTCTAGAGAATACATAAGAAGAACATACACCTGGATTAACATCCATCCATTTGTTATTTGCTCTGTCCCATGGTGGAGTGGCAATACGAATGGTAAGCATTACTATATTTCCTTCAGCAGGGTGGTTCGCCATGGAGTAAGCCCTAAATAGTGGCTCATCATTCTTCATGGAAAGATCCCAAAGACCAAATTTATCCCAATCACTTTGATAAACGTCTTTAGGGTGTCCTAATTCAGGATGAGGAGTGATATCCATACCTTTAAAAGAAACAGTGATGGCTGGAACATCTATTTGGATGTATCCTCCTGGCTCAAAATCCAGTGTTTCACCTTCAGGTAGTTTTACCTTGAATTCTTTAATAAAAGTAGAAACGTTGTAATTGGAAATTACTTCACATTCCCATTTTTTGATTCCAAAGATTTCCTCAGGAATACGGATTTTCATGTCATTTTTTACCTTTACCTGGCAAGATAGTCTAACATGGGTTTGTTTCTCTGCTCTGCTAAGGTGCCCCTCTTCAGTTGGAAGTACTTCCCCTCCACCTTCTTCAATGGTGCACTTGCACATGGCACAAGTACCACCGCCTCCGCATGCGGAAGGAAGGAAGATTTTTTTACTGCTTAGGGTATTGAGCAGGGTAGATCCTGCAGAAGCAATTAGAGGGTTTTTTTCGTCCCCATTAATGATGATTTTTACATCTCCTGACGACACCAACTTTGACTGGGCAAAAAGAAGAACAAACACCAGTAGCAGAATTATAATGGTAAATGCTACTATCGAAGTAATGATTACTGAACTCATTTAATAAATTTTTATCTTTATCAGTATGTTTAACTGGTTTTGAATCCTACAAATATATTTATAATTCCCCAAAACCATCACAATCTTAGGATATTTTAATCCATGGATTTAATATAATTACAATCTATTGTCGGAGAAGGTTTAGCAAGGTGTACAATCTGTTTTTTAACTGCCTTCTATCAATAATAAAGTCTAAGAAACCATGTTCCAAAACAAACTCTGAACTTTGGAAGCCCTTTGGCAGATCCTTACCTATTGTCTCCCTGATTACTCTAGGTCCTGCAAAGCCGATTAATGCACCTGGTTCAGCAATGTTAAAATCGCCCAACATAGCAAATGAAGCCGTAACTCCGCCGGTTGTAGGGTCAGTCATCAACGAGATATATGGAATACCTGCTTCGTCCAATAGTGAAAGTTTGGCAGAAGTCTTGGCCATTTGCATAAGGCTAAAACCTGCTTCCATCATTCTTGCACCACCTGATTTGGAAATCATCAAAAAGGGAACCTTGTGTTTTAATGCGTAATCAATTGCCCTGGCAATTTTCTCACCTACCACAGAACCCATAGATCCACCTATGAAATTAAAATCCATACAGGTGATCACGATGTCCAAACCGTTTAACTTGCCTACGCCCGTTCTGGCAGCATCCTTCAGATTGGTTTTGGCTATGGTGTCCTTGATTCTTACAGGATAGGGTTTGCTATCTACAAAATTCAAAGGATCACCAGAGATCATGTCCTTGTCCAATTCCTTAAATTGGTTGTCATCAAATAAAATCTCAAAGTATTCTTTCGATCCTATTTTTACATGGTAGTCATCATCTGGACAAACGTAGGAGTTGTTTTTCAACTCCCGGGTGTGAATGATATTCCCTTTCGGGGTTTTATACCACAATCCATCCGGAGTATCTTTCTTCTCTTCTGTTGAAGTTTTGATTCCGGCATCTTTTCTTTTAAACCAAGCCATAAAGTTTTGTTTAAATTATCCCAAACCAAATTGGGATTCCAAATTTATAGGTAATATCTGTTAAATAAAACCAAAATCTGTTTTCTCGAAAAGATTGCCTCAATTAATCTTCCTGTTTCCCTGTAGCTTTCTCCATTAATACCCTTGATTTAGGGAGTGAATTGGGTTGGGTTTTTTGTAGATAAAGAAGTAGCTCTTCCCTTACCAAACACCTCAAATCGAATGCGGTTGGGCTATCCTTGGCACTCATTAGGCACCTCAATTCAATGGTTTTTTCTGTCCAATCGGTAACTTGGAGTACCTGTACTTTTTTATCCCAAAGAGGAGTGGCTTCCAAGATTTCTTTTAATTTAGTTTTTATTTCACCTACTGAAACAGTAGGGTCTACGTAAATGAATACCGTTCCCCATATAGCAGCTGTAGTTCTAGTCCAATTTTGAAATGGTTTTTCTATAAAGTAATTGATAGGTAGCACCAGTCTTCTTTGGTCCCAAATCTGAACGACCACGTAAGTAAGGTTGATCTCTTCTATCTTGCCCCATTCCCCTTCTACAACCACTACATCATCAATACGAATTGGCTGGGTAAAAGCAATCTGAAACCCTGCCAGTAAATTGGCGATAGATTTCTGTGCCGCAAAACCGATGATTATTCCTAAAATCCCTGCCGAAGTCAAAAGTCCAGTGCCAATTTTTCTTGCAGATTCGAAATTCATTAAAATAGCCGCAAAAGCAATGACCACAACTCCAATGATAAATAGTTTTCTGATAAAGGCAACCTGGGTAATTACCCTTCTTTCTCTAAGATTATCCTCTTTGTCATAGGTGAATTTTTCTAGAAAAATATGGCGTATTACATTTGAAAACTCAATAATAATCCATGTAAGGGTAATTATGGATAGAACAACAAAAAACCTTTGTCTACCGATATAGAGTAGGTTTGGTGGTGAGAAATAGGGCTCAATTATGGGAAAAACAGCAAAAAAGAAGCCCCACTTTAGTGATTGTGTAAATTTTCCAATCGATCTTTTTACCCTGCTGCTGCTGGGCTTGTAGAACAACTTTACAATTTGCGGTAATGCAAATTGCAAAATTAAATGAATTAAGATCAACAGGCCTAAGCTGGTCCCTAAGAACAGTAAAGTGTCTTTTTCAATCATCTTGTTGAAGAGAATAATGAGGGGATTTTTATTAAAAAGAAAAATGTGTTGGGTCTTCTACCTTTACCATTGGTACTAAATATTTTTATAAATTAGGGTTTATTTCCGATGAAATCAATTTTCTATTTAACTTTAAGCCCTCAATAATAGATCCAAAACATGCAACTCACTTATCTATTCCTATTTTCCGCCATTATTCTGATAGGCGCGTATTTCACCTATGGTAAATATGTATTCAAAAAGTTCAAAATTAATGATGACAATATAGCCCCGTCCCACCGACTCAAGGATGGTGTGGATTATGTACCAAGTAAGCCAGTGGTAGTCCTTGGTCATCATTTTGCTTCAATAGCAGGAGCTGGGCCAATAGTAGGGCCAATAATAGCGGTTACCTTTGGTTGGATACCTGCTGTTATTTGGATATTGATAGGAGGTATATTCTTTGGTGCAGTCCATGATTTGGGAAGTATGGTGGCCTCTTTAAGAAACGATGGTAAATCTATAGGTGTTATAATTCAAAATACTATAGGTAAGAAAGGAAAAAGGCTTTTTATCCTTTTTAGTTTTTCAACTTTGATTTTGATTATTGCAGTTTTTGCAGACATTATAGCCAAAACTTTTATCAACAACCCGGGAGTGGCCTCTGCTTCTATTTTATTTATTTTACTGGCAGTGGTTTTTGGCTTTGTAATAAAGGTAACCGAAAACAAAAAGTCTGCATTCCTCATTGCTTCTGTAGTGGGGGTGGTAGTGATGTATTACTTCGTCTACCTGGGAATGCAAGTTCCTTTTGAACTCAATTACCAAACATGGATTTATATATTGCTCATTTATGCATTTATAGCTTCAGTGACTCCGGTATCAATGTTGTTGCAGCCAAGGGATTACTTGAATAGCTTCTTGCTATATGGATTAATTATTGCAGCTATAGTGGGTGTGGTAATTGCAAACCCAACCATAGTGATGGATACAGAGGTGCATATTACAAATGAAAACCTTGGATACTTGTTTCCAGTATTGTTTGTCACCATTGCCTGCGGTGCCATTAGTGGCTTTCACTCTTTGGTAGCATCTGGGACTACTTCCAAGCAATTGGATAAAGAAAGTGATGCCAAGGTTGTAGGCTATGGAGGGATGCTTATAGAGTCTTTTTTAGCAATTATTTCTGTTGGAGCAGTAATCGTATTAAGCCGTACAGATTATTTGTCAAGATTAGGTGAGGAAGGCCCTGTGCCTTTGTTTGCCGATGGTTTAGGGGCGATTATTTCTTCCATGGGGATTTCTGAGACTTTTGCCATTGGATTCGTAGCCCTCACAGTTTCGGCTTTTGCATTAACAACCCTAGATACCTGTACCAGGCTAGCACGATTTACCCTTCAAGAGTATTTCGAAGATGTGGAACAGCCAATAGGTAAGAAAATCTCTCAAAACAGGTACATTTCCACCAGTGTTGTAGTTGTATTGTCAGTGCTTTTATTGGGTAGTGGAGGGTTTGCTACCTTATGGCCGATATTTGGATCAGCTAATCAGCTTTTGGCTGCGCTTGCCCTCTTGACCATCTCTGTTTGGTTGATCAAAAAGGACATTAATCCGACCTTCGTGACCATACCAATGTTCTTTATGTTTACCGTCACATTGACTTCACTAGGACTCTTTGCCTATCAAAATTTCCAGAAAAATGCCTATGTGCTGGCCTTTATCGCTGCGGTATTGTTCATTCTGTCCTTTGCATTGATTTTCCTTGCTAGAAAAAGCTTGGTTAAAGAAGTCAATAAGTCCAAAGAGCTAGTAAATTAAAAAAGTCGCCCCATCAAATGAACAATAAGTCCTTTTGATAGGGCGATTTTAACTAGAAATAAAAAACATTAAACAGATCCATGGACGACAGCTTAGGTCAATGTGGAAAGTTAATGTATGTCCATAAATAGCCAGCTTAATTTACCCCGAACTATGTAATATGATTTTTCCGCCCTGACAATAGTTAGGGGTAAATCCTGTTCCGTGTTTGCGAGAAGTATCGTAATCGCAAGAAAACCAGATTGTTTGAAGGGATTTCAGCATGCAGTAGATTTTCTATTGCATATTTCGGGTTTAAGCAGTGTTTTTTTCATGGCTTCAATTGTGAGTTGATTACATCAGGTAAATGAAGATCAATTGTTTTGGGTTTAAACAAAAGTGTTTAAAAGAGGTTGAATCCTACAGAGAGCATGATTTGATTTTGTCTTTGGTCAGTAGGTATTTCTCCAAACTTGTTCACTGAATTGGTCAATGGCCCTTCATATTTTAAATCAAGTAACAAATTCCCAATATCCACGCCTACACCTGCTTGGTAGCCAAAAGTGAAATCATCAGAAGGAGGAGCGTACTTAAGCAAGGTATTTCCATCCCTTGCGGTAATGTCTCCATTTAGCATATAGCTAGCTATCGGCCCAGCTTGGATACGAAAGATGTTTCCTAACTTAACGCCCAACATAAATGGGACATCCAACCGATCAAATTCAGAATCATAACTGAAAGTATTGTCCTTGAAGGACCCACCAGTGTTGGTATAAAGAATTTCTGGTTGTAAGTAAACGGCGGCCAAATTGACACGAGCGAAAATCCCCACATGATAGCCCATCTGGGAATCATCACCTTTAAACCCTTCTGAAACTTGAACATTACCCTGCGAAACACCAATTTTTGGTCCCACAGACAATATCTGCGCATTAAGCTGTGTCAGTCCTATTCCCGAGAGGAATAAAATAATCCATACTTTTTTCATTTTTTTGGCTTTAAGTTAAATAAATAGTGTTTTCTTTCAACTTATTTATAACTAATTCTATGCCGAATTATTATTTAACTGAAGAAAAATTTAAAATCCATTCAGGTTAAACTTTAAATTGAAAACAGGGTTACTATTGGGTATGGAATCATTTCACGATCAGACTCTTTAGTTGCTATTTTCGATTTTGGCTGTCCTATGATACCTTGGTTTTTATATTGTGTAACGATCTCTTTGGAATTGAGGAAAAGCAGGTTTAATCTGGGATTGGAAGAAAAACTTTCAATATAAAGCATAGAAAGTGTGCTTTTGGTCGTTATAATCTCTGTGCTATTTTTAAATTATCTGATTAATAGTTGCTTGTGTAATTTTGAACCTCTTATATGAAAAGATTTTATTTTAAAACATTGGTTTTCACATGCATGACTTTATGCTTTTACTCTTGCGTGGAAACTACACCCGAAAACAAAGTGGATTTGTTCTCAGGTGTTGGGGCAGCAAGGTGGGATGTAGGTAAATCCGCTAATTTTTTATTGTCCGACGAACTATTTACAGCCTTGGAATTGGAATTGGTTTATATGGAAGGATATAAACCCACTGAAAAAATGGTTGAATCCATGATTTCTTTTTTAGGGAAATATGCCTTCAAACCTGATGGTATTACGGTCATTGAGAAAGAAATTCCAGCCATGAACAAAGGCGAATACACTACAGAAGAGATAGCTAAAATTGAAGAGGATTACCGTCAACATTACAATGCAGGGAAAACGCTGTCTGTTTTTTTGTTGGTGGTGGATGGAGATTTTAAGAAGAATGATGAAAGCACTTTTACAATAGGGGCCGCTTATAGAAATACAAGTATGGTGTTGTTTGGAAATCGAATTGAAGAGAATTCAGGTGGATTTATTAAACCCAGTAAAGAAACTTTAGAAACCACAGTAGCCTTGCACGAATTGGGACACCTTATGGGGTTAGTAAATGTAGGTACGGATATGGTGGTTCCGCATGAGGACCAGGAAAATGAAAATCACTGTGACAATGAGGATTGCCTAATGTACTGGGCAATTGAAACCAAAAGCATATTTAATTACATGCGTCAAACCGTCCCTACATTGGATGATAATTGCGAAATGGATCTTAGAGGGAATGGAGGTAGGTGATGATGTTTAACCTGAAATATGCAATAGACATTCTATTACGTGCTGAAATCGCTTCAAAATCAGCCACTTCGTTGCTGTTTTCAATTTCACCATAGCGGTGCTATGCTAAAATCTCCAAACAGTCTGGTTTTCTTGCGATTGCAACACTTCCCGTAAACACGGGACAGGCATCACCCCTGACCATTGTCAGGGCGGAGAAATCCTATTACATAATCCGGGTTTATAGCTATTACCCGTTTAGATCTATTTGCAAATGTTAATCACTGTAATACAGCCAATTTTGATGGGGCTGTGGAAAAATAAAGTTATAGCTGTGTGCATTGAAAACACTTAAAATACAAAGGCAATGCTTTTGGCTGCTATTTGAAAGCGTTTAAAAAGAGCTGTAATAGGCTATTACAGCTTTGGATAATGATGGGGCCACTATTTCAGGATAGTGTTTAATGGTTTTAGGTTGAGACCGTATTTAGATTTTTTTCGATTAGTCCTTTACTTCTTCGTAATCGATATAATCTCCTCCAGTGATGGTGCCAGACCTTTTTTTGCTGTCTTTGGGGACAAAATCAACATTAACATTACCGTCCTTAGGTTGGTTTCTTTTTTTTGTTTCTTCCCTTTGTGCTTCCTTAACCTGGTCTGCAAATTTTTTAAGTTTACTGTTTAGAAAAAACTTAAACAAACTAGAGAAGACCCAGCCTAGTGCAATAAAGAATATAATTATTTTTAAAATCATGGTAATCAATTTTGAAAACTCACTAATTCGATTCAAGCAAAACAAAGTGCTTAATCCAATAACGGAAAATCATCACTTAGCATTCAATATTAAGCGAAAAAAAATACAAAAACCAATCCAAAGAGCAGTAAATGCACATTAAGCAAAGCTACCTAGACTGAGTTTTAGTCCGGGTAGCTTTGTCTAATAATGGTTTTATCTACTTAAGTATAGGTTTCTTTCCGCATAAATTTTCAGGAAAAAATCGTCCATTAAGTCATCGATGAAATAAATGGCTTCACCAGTTGATTTCATTTCAGGGCCTAGTTCTTTGTTTACATTCGGGAATTTATGAAAAGAGAACACAGGTTCCTTGATCGCATATCCTTTTTTCACAGGTTTGAAATCAAAGTCTGAAACTTTCTTATCCCCAAGCATTACTTTGGTAGCAAAGTTTACATAAGGTTCCTGATAAGCTTTACAAATAAATGGAACTGTACGGGAGGCTCTTGGATTTGCTTCAATTACATAAACTTTATCATTTTTGATTGCAAACTGAATGTTTATCAATCCTTTTGTCTCTAGAGCCAATGCGATTTTCTCAGTAATCGTCTCAATTTGACGAATGACGAGATCACCAAGATTGTACGGAGGTAATACAGCATAGGAATCTCCAGAATGAATACCGGCAGGTTCTATGTGTTGCATTATCCCAATGATATAAACACTTTCACCATCACAAATAGCATCTGCTTCGGCTTCTATGGCACCTTCAAGGAAGTGATCTAGGAGGATTTCGTTGTTTGGAATATCGCGAAGTACAGTTACTACATGTTCTTCAAGCTCCTTTTCGTTGATTACAATTTTCATTCCCTGTCCACCAAGAACATAAGAAGGTCTTACCAATAAAGGGAAACCAATCGTTTTGCAAAGTTCTAGCGCCTCATCCGTTCCATGAATGGTTCCGAATTCAGGGTAAGGGACGTCATTTTCTTTCAGAAGTTTAGAGAATCTACCTCTATCCTCTGCCAGATCTAGTGCTCTATAGCTGGTGCCAAGGATTGGAATATTGTATTTGTCTAGCTTCTCAGCCAATTTAAGGGCTGTTTGTCCACCTAATTGTACGATAACGCCTTCTGGCTTCTCATGCAAGATGATCTCATAGATATGTTCCCAAAAAACAGGTTCAAAGTATAATTTATCAGCAATGTCAAAATCAGTAGAAACTGTTTCAGGGTTACAGTTGATCATGATGGTTTCATAACCACATTCCTTGGCTGCAAGTACTCCATGTACACAAGAATAATCAAACTCTATTCCCTGACCAACCCTGTTTGGGCCAGACCCTAGTACTACAATTTTCTTTCTGTCAGAAACCTTTGATTCATTTTCTTCTCCGAAAGAGGAATAGAAATAAGGAGTTTGTGCTTCAAATTCAGCAGCACAGGTGTCAACGAGTTTGAAAACCCGTTTAATGTTCATTTCATCCCGTCTTTTATTAAAGACTTCACTTTCCATACAACCCAATAGGTGGGCAATTTGCCTGTCGGCATACCCTTTGTGTTTGGCTGTTTTCATCAGATCAAAGCTGATGCTTTGTAGTGTTTCCTTGGCAAGAGTATTGTCTAGGTGAACCAACTCTTCAATCTGCTTCAAAAACCATTTGTCAATTTTCGTCAGGTCTTGAATTGTTCTGAATGAAATGCCCAACTTGAAAGCATCATAGATATGGAAAAGCCTGTTCCAGCTTGGATTAGCTAAACTATATAATATTTCATCCTGATTTTTGAGCTCTTTTCCATCTGCTCCTAGGCCATTTCTCTTGATTTCCAGAGATTGACAGGCTTTTTGAAGGGCTTCCTGGAAGTTTCTTCCAATGCCCATCACTTCACCTACAGCTTTCATGGAAAGTCCTAGTTTTCTATCAGAACCTTTGAATTTGTCAAAATTCCAACGAGGAATTTTCACGATCACATAATCTATCGCAGGTTCAAAAAAGGCAGAGGTACTTCCTGTGATTGAATTTTTTAATTCATCAAGATTGTAACCCACAGCAAGCTTAGCTGCTACTTTCGCTATAGGGTATCCTGTAGCCTTTGATGCAAGGGCCGATGATCTAGATACCCTAGGGTTAATTTCAATACCTATGATGGTTTGATTATCGGGACTTACAGAAAACTGAACATTACAACCTCCTGCGAAATTCCCAATACCATTCATCATTCGAATGGCCAAATTTCTCATTCGTTGGAATACTGGGTCAGGTAATGTCATGGCTGGAGCTACAGTGATAGAATCTCCTGTGTGCACTCCCATAGGGTCAAAGTTCTCTATAGAACATATCACTACCATATTACCTATACTGTCTCTCAATACCTCTAATTCATATTCTTTCCATCCAAGAATACTTTGTTCTATAAGTACTTCATGGGTAGGTGAAGCTTGAAGTCCAGCACTTAATGCCTTTTCAAAATTATCAGGACCGTCTACAAATCCACCTCCAGTACCACCTAAAGTATAAGAAGGCCTGATAACTAATGGAAAGCCGATTTCTTGAGCAATTTCCTTGCCTTGCAAAAAGGAGGTAGCTGTACGACCTATACATACGTCAACACCTAATTCTTCCATTAAAGCTTTAAATTTCTCCCTGTTTTCGGCAGTTTCAATAGCGTCGATATCAACACCTATCATTTTGGTGCCGAATTTTTCCCAGATACCAGCATTGTCACAATCAATTGCCAGATTTAGAGCCGTTTGACCACCCATGGTGGGGAGTACACAGTCAATGTCCGGATGCTCTTGTAAAATTTTAATGATCGATTTTTTCTCAAGTGGCAAAAGGTATACATTGTCTGCAGTCACCGGATCGGTCATAATGGTTGCAGGATTGGAATTGATAAGGGTAACTTTAATTCCTTCCTCCCTCAATGATCGGGAGGCTTGAGATCCTGCATAATCAAATTCACAAGCCTGCCCGATTACAATAGGGCCGCTTCCGATTATAAGTACATGTTTGATGCTACTGTCTTTTGGCATGCTTGATGATTTTTGAAATAGTTTACTATTGGCTAAATTGGGGCAAAATTAATCAAATTTATTGAACATCCACATGAATTCTTGTTTTTACGCAATTCAATTCACAACTACAATTTTTGTTTGTACCCAATAGAAGCAATCGCCTTTATGTGGCTTTTCAATGCTTTCTCCAAATCAAGCGTTTATTTTTAATGGTTAATTATCAATTAGCTCATTAACCATTACCCCATTAACAATTATTGAATTAACAATTAACCATTAATAATTATCCCATTAACAATTAACCATTATGTCCCCCTTATGAAAGCGATAAAACCTGAAATCGGGTGTCTTTTACCGCTGCTAGCTATTTGATGAGGATGATATTTCAACTATTTTTGGGATAAATCCGAACAATACAATAGTCTATTTGAATACATGGCAAAACCGATTCAAAATAAATCGTTATTTGGAGATTTTCTTGAGGGTTTCCCTGCTTATTACGATTCCTGTGGTATAGACCGGGTTTAAACTTTATAAAGTAAACAGCTTATTGGTAAAAGAAAGCGTTATGAGAAATGTTAAAACCGGTGACTATGG
The DNA here is from genome assembly GCF_056859355.1 of Cyclobacterium sp. L-R. NCBI lineage: Bacteria > Pseudomonadati > Bacteroidota > Cytophagia > Cytophagales > Cyclobacteriaceae > Cyclobacterium > Cyclobacterium sp. L-R. Next base: position 55,286 of record NZ_JBSXOH010000092.1, on the reverse strand, counting down.
TGCAGCAGTAGCAAAAATTGATGCCGCCAACGCGGAAGATCCGAACCTGGAAGAAGTAAAAGGGGATAAAGTGCCCAAAGAGCTGTTGTATGGGAAGCGGATGGCCGACATGATGGAAGAAACTTACCCGGAAGCAAATGAAGTATTAAAGCTAGCTGCGAGAAGTCAGCATATTCGGCGTTGGGAAATTCCAAGGGATTCCTATCCTATGGACCGAAAAGGCTATTTGCTATGGAGAACCAACCTCAAGGGGTTTCATGCCAATCTTGCCAGGGAAATCTTGGAAAGCAGCGGTTATGACGCTTCCTATTTACAAAAAATTGATGATTTAATTAATAAACGCAGATTGAAATCAGACCCTGAGACGCAGGCGCTGGAGGATGTGGTATGTCTGGTGTTTTTAAAATACTATTTTGATGACTTCATTGCGAAGCACGAAAATGAGGAAGAAAAACTCATTGACATCTTACAGAAAACCTGGAAAAAGATGTCTCCAAAAGGCCATGAAAAAGCCTTGTCTTTAAACCACTCAGAACGAGCATTGGCTTTGATCAACAAGGCCTTGGCCTAGGCTTTATTTGTATTTTGCTGTTTTATAAACTTTTACATCTTTAGCGATGGCAGAAAGTATGGCCTCTTTACTCATGGTTGGGTGCTTGTGGCCATGCTCTGCTCCTCCTAAGTCGTACTCACAATGTAGGATTTTAGGAAGACTGCCCATAAATCCCGGATGCTCTTGTAAAAGTTCGAATTTCACATTTCCTTCTCCATAGGGAACATTAATAGGCCTGTCACCTTTGTCATCAACCTTCCCCCAGACATAATCCTTTAAATCAAAACTTCTTATTTGATCACTGATCATGTGGAAAACATTTTCATAAGATTGATAGCCCTCTACAGAGGCATGACGCAAATCAAACTGCACCCCAATATGATCAGGGTTGATGTCTTTCAATAAATGGTAAATTTCCCAAACAGAACCTCCAATACGCCTTCCGGCATGGTTTTGATAATGGCCAGTTACCCCATGTTTCTCGTGCAATTCCGCCAATTGTTTCATGGAAGCATTGAGAGATTTTAATTCCTTAATGATATTTTTGGTGGTAAATGGAAGGTAGCCCATGCGGTAATCGGTGATTCCTTCGCCGGAAATGGTCCTGAGGAATTCATCCATTTCGGCCATCTGATTGAGGTTCATTTCAGTGGTCAGTACCGGCCGTTTTAAGCCTAAAGTTTCACTCTTATTGACTATTATGGGCAGTTTTTGCTTTATTTCATCCGTATTAAAAAAACCATTTTTCCTTACAGGTAAATCAATTCCGTCAAAGCCTAAAGATTTGACCGTTTCAGGCACCTGCTCCAAAGGAAGCCATTGAAGGGCTTTTGTGAATAGGTAAAAAGGTGATGGAGCTGCTGCTTTCTTTGAGTCCGGCAATAGATTTTTTAAAAAGCCTAGTTGAGGAGTTAATATACCTGTTCCTGCTACAGCCATTATTTTCTTTACGGAAGATCTTCTGTTCATTTGGGGCTTATTTGAATGTGCGATTATTTAGACAAGGTACTATTTTGCCCTCATTGTATCAATAATTTTTTCTTTAACTTATGGCTTTTCAAAATTATAGATTATATCCAGTAAAGGAGAAAGGCTCATGCCTCCAGGGTTTAGCCCCGGCTTTCCTTCTGGAATCTCTAAGCCTAACCTTTCATAATATTTTTCCCAGACAGGAAAAGTCTTACCAATATCTGGATCTTTAAATGTCATCGGAGGAGTGTCGAAAATAGGCAAGCCACCATTGGCGTTCATAAAAGAGAAATGGATAAGCTCTGAACAATAATAGGCGTCATTTTCTAAATTAAAGGCTTGGTCGTAAGGTTTTCCTTTTAGGGTTTTTCCAAAGGCAATGGCATCTGGAATCAGGTCTTGGTAAGACGGCTTAAGCCTTCCGACGTGCACCTTTGGGTTTCCTTCTTCAGTTGTATAGCGATTTAAGAAATCTTCCAGGGCTGTGATTTGTACACCTTGATTCACCGCTTCCAATACCCTCCAATTACCATTTTCCTCTATTAGAATCCCATTGTGTGAAAAGGAATGGCCATTGTATCCGGAAGTAACTTTTTTAATGGCATCACAAAAATCTCCACAATCTCCATTTTGGAATAAGATGTCACCTGCCTGCCACTTGTTCCATTGGGGTTTTGACTCACAGCCTAAGAATAGCAAACCAAAAACAAGTAAAATTACTGTAGTTGAATTTTTCATGGTTAGGCCAGCATAAAAAAGAGTAGGGATACAGCTAGGATTAAAGTCATTTTTTTTGCTTTATCCTTTTGTGGGTCACTTATTTTCTTCCTACGTAGAACCAATACAGCCAGACTTAATCCCAGTAACTGTAAGCCTATACCTACCCCGGTGAACAAGCCCATATAAGGCATGTCGGGATTAAACAGTGCTTTAATAACCAATGGGACCAATGCAAAAATGATACCTATCATGCCTGACTGAAAAGATTGCTTTAGCAGATCCTCAGGTCCTTTTTGCTTTGTATTCATTGCTTTTTCTTTTTTCTATTTTCAAAATAAGTAGCTAATTCATCACCGCTTTTGGTATTGAGGGTCATGGCTTTTGTCAGGCCGCCTTTGCGTCCGGCAATTACGCCGAATTTCATGTGAGCGACACCAGCTTTTTCGTGGGCATCAGGATTTATGGACAGGATGACACCTTGATCCATTGCGTACCTTACCCATCTCCAATCAAGGTCCAATCTCCATGGGTTGGCATTGATTTCTATAACCACATCATGAACTGCACAAGCATCAATTACAGCACGGTGATCGATGGGATAACCTTCTCTTCTTAGAAGAAGGCGTCCAGTAGGATGCCCTAAAATTGTCGTATATGGGTTTTCAATGGCTTTGAGCAAGCGTGCAGTTGCTTTGTTGATGTCCATGCTTAATCCAGAATGAACAGATGCAACTACATAATCAAAAGTGGCCAGAACTTCATCAGAATAATCTAGGCTACCATCAGTGAGGATGTCACTTTCTATACCTTTAAAAACACGAAATGGCTTTAAAGATTCATTGAGTTCATCTATTTCCTTATGCTGCTGGTGGATACGGTCCTCATCCAAGCCATTAGCATAAAAAGCAGATCGGCTATGATCGGCTATCCCGAAATACTCAAAACCTTCCGATTTGCAAAATTCTGACATTTCTTTTAGGCTATGTTTGCCGTCACTGTAAGTGGAATGGTTGTGCAAGGGTCCCTTAAGATCTTCCAATGTCAATAATTCATCCAAGGAATGAGTTTTTACCCAGTCCAATTCGCCTGTACCTTCTCTTAGAGGTGCTGGTATAAATGGTAAACCGGCCTCTTTATAGGCTTCCTCTTCAGTTTTAAAAGCACCTTTATAAAACAATTCTCCAAGAGGCAGGCCATTTTCTGTGGGGTAAAGAAGATGAACCTTTGAAGATGATTTGAGTAATTTTTGTTTAATGAAATCTTTTTTAGCAGCCAGGGTTATTAGAACCTTGATGTCAGGGTTTTCCATTCTGCCTTCCCATCGGTAAGGACTTAAGTTTTCCGTGTACTGAATCAACCCGTCAACCTTGTTAATTGCTTCAAGAGAATAACTAGGTTTGTCTGAGCCTATTAAAAAAGTAATGCAATCAATAATCTCAGCCTCCATCTCAAAATCACCTACTACTGCTACAGTATCTTGGCACAAGGCTTCGCGCAATCGATCAAGTAATTCTTTTGCTGGTTGTTCAATATCTGCATATAGCCATTTCCCCTGATTTGAGGCTTTGTATTCAAGCGCTTGTATGATACTGTCTTGGGTCTTTTGTCCAAAGCCTTTTATTTTTGCCACTTGGCCTGATTGGCAGGCTTCCATTAATTCATGGGTGGAAGTAATGTTTAATTCCTTCCAAAGTGTTTTGATCTTTTTGGGGCCAAGTCCTTTTATTTCTAATATTTCCAAAATCCCATTTGGAGTTTCTTCCAAAAGTTTATCCAAAAGCTCATGGCTACCTGCCTCTTGAATAGCGAGGATGGCCTCTGCAATCCCTTTACCAATAGAGGGGAATTTCTGTAGTTCGTCCAAGTTAAGGTTGGCAAGAGGCTTTCCTTCTCGTTCTATACTATTGATGGCAGATTGATATCCCCTGATTTTAAATGCATTCTCTTCATGCAATTCCATCAATTGCAAGGTTAATTTGAGGGTCTTGACAATTTGTTTGTTATCCAAGGTGTTTTGAGATCTGTTGAGTACCCGACAAATGTCCTAAATAATTGTTTCAAAATAAAATCATATGTCTTATCTTATGGTGTAAATCAATCCTATTGATAAATTGACTTACTTTAATTCCAGTCGGTTTATTTGTGTTCTATTTCTTCCAATAGCGATTGGTACACAAGTGCCGGATAGAAGAATATACCAACTAATGATAACTGGCATAAACAATTCCCATTGAAAATGGGAACAGCACTTATTGAATCTGAACAATTAAATGTTAGGTAAAGTTGGTATTGTATACTACAGCAAAACCCTTAAGGAATGTTAAAACAAATCCTATTATTTACAATTGGCTACCTGATATCGGTGGGAGGGGCTCTTGCACAAGTTCAGTTCACGCAAAGGTTTGAGGTGGAGACCCATTGGTCAGATGAAGATTTTTTTGTATTGCCTAGAGAAGGAGGTTTGGTAGGCTTTAGAATGAAGCCTGAAACGCCTTTTGCTAGAAAGGATGTTTTTCAATATTTCACTACTGATTATCAGTTGAAAGGGGATGGGCCTCTGGAAAAGAAATTGGAAGATTTGTATTCCTTGGTAGGGTTTGACTTGGATCGTGATTTGTTGTATGTGTTATTTGATAAAGGATCTCAGTACAACGAGGAGAAAGCGATATTTGAAATAAACCTTGAGAATAGAAAACTGGCAGAGATCGAGCTTTCCAGTATTCTTGAAATGGAGCTTCAGGATTTTCTGGTGTTTAATCGGAAGGCGGTTTTTATGGGGAAATACGATTACCGTCCCGTAATTCAGATATTTGATATTGTCTCCAAAGAAGTGATTACTGTACCTGGACTTTTTGAAAAGGATGCGAGGATTTTACAAATGAGAAAAGATCCTGAGTTGAATATCTTTGATGTGGTGATGAGTAGAAGGGATTCCTACAAAAATAAAATTGTTTCAATTTTGACCTATGACACCAATGGCAACAAGCTAAGGGAGGTTAAGATTGAGGATTTAGGAAATCCCTCCATGGAGATTGTTGAAGGTCTTTTGACTTCCTCTACCAATTACAAGCAAGCTTTGATTGGGCCCTATGGATTGAAGAAAAAAGAAGCCTATCAAGGTTTGTACTTTACTAAAATTAATGAATTCGGAGAATATACAAACAGGTTCTACAATGTGTCTGATTTTGGAAATTTTTACAATTATCTACCGGAGAAAGCACGTGATAATAGGTGGAAACGAATAAAGAAAAGGCTTGATAAAGGCAAAAACACCCCAATTAGAAATGTGCTAGTCACCCGTGAGATTCAGGCCTTAGATGGTTATTACCTTGTATACAATGACCATTTTATTTCCTCCTCTTCCAAGTATGTACCCAGAGATGGGATGTATGCAAGCAACTTTTATAGATTGAATCCAATGATGGGGGGCTATGGGGGAATGTATAACCCTTTGTGGTTAGATCCTCGCTTTCGAAGTTCACAAACTTTGGACGAGTACAAGTTCCTTGCTGCTCAATTTATTTTATTGGATGAAGAGGGCGATATTGTATGGGACAATTCACTTAGTTTAGAAAATGCAAACCGGGCTGAGCCCATGAAGTTTGGAGAGGTGGTTTTTGATGGAAACAGCTTGTTTTACATGTACCTTGATGAGAAGGAGTTGATGTTGAGTCAAATCAATAAAGGTGAAGTGGTAATGGAAAACGAGCCCTTCCCAATAGAGCTTATAAATGAAAATGAAAGAATTTCTGAAACCAGGGAAAGTAGCCTACAGCTCATTTGGTGGTATGACAATTATTACCTACTTAGTGGTAAACAAAGGATAAGGTATCAGGGTGAAGATGGAAGGGGAAAAAGTCGAGAGGTGAATTTTTTCACCAAAATAAAAGTGGATGATTTTATATAGAGCCATTAAGCCCCAATAAATAATTTATATATTTGCCTCAAATTTTAATCATGCAAAAAAGACTTGTTCTTGACCAGACCCAGATATCGCTAACCATCAGCAGGTTTTGTCATCAATTGATAGAAAACCATGATGATTTTGATAATACGGTCCTTTTAGGGCTTCAACCAAGAGGTGCTTTGGTGCTGGATAAAATCATTCAGCGCATGAAGGAAATCCAAAATATTTCTTTGGAATATGGATATCTTGATGCCACCTTTCATAGAGATGACTTCCGGAGAAGAGATCTTCCCTTAAGGGCAAATGAAACTAAAATTGATTTTTTAATTGAAAATAAAAAGGTGGTTTTGGTAGATGATGTTCTTTACAAAGGTAGATCTGTCCGAGCAGCTATGGATGCGATGATAGCCTTTGGGAGACCCCAAAAGGTGGAATTAATGGTGTTGATCGATAGAAAATTCACCAGAGATTTCCCTATCCAACCCGATTACTGCGGCAGGCAGGTCAATACACTGGAAAGCCAATATGTAAGTGTAGAGTGGCAATCTAGAGGATTTGAAAAGGACGCCATTTGGATCACTGAAAAAGAAAGTAATTAATACCAATGGAGCAGCTTAGTACCAGACATTTATTGGGAATTAAAGACCTGAGTCCGGCAGATATTCAATTGATTTTTGATACAGCAGATAATTTCAAAGACATTTTGAATAGGCCAATCAAAAAGGTGCCTTCCCTAAGAGACATAACAATCGCCAATGTTTTCTTTGAAAATTCTACCAGGACAAAACTGTCCTTTGAGTTAGCAGAAAAAAGACTTTCCGCAGATGTTGTGAATTTCGCATCAGCCAGTAGCTCCGTAAAAAAAGGGGAAACACTGATAGACACTGTAAATAATATATTGGCCATGAAGGTTGATATGGTCGTGATGAGGCACTCCAGTCCAGGAGCGCCTCATTTTTTGTCCAAGCACATCAAAGCCAATATCGTCAATGCAGGAGATGGAACCCATGAACACCCTACACAGGCTTTACTTGATGCTTTTTCCATCCGTGAAAAACTTGGTGATGTAGCTGGGAAAAAAGTGGCAATTATAGGTGACATCTTACACTCCAGGGTTGCGCTATCCAATATTTTCTGTCTACAGAAATTGGGGGCAGAGGTGATGGTCTGCGGTCCTATCACATTACTGCCCAAATACATTGCCGATTTAGGGGTGAAAGTGGAGCATGATGTGTTTAAAGCATTGCAATGGTGCGATGTGGCCAATGTGTTAAGGATACAGCTAGAACGTCAACAAATAAAATATTTCCCTTCTTTAAGAGAGTATTCTTTATACTATGGGATCAACAAGCAGCTTCTAAACCGTTTAGATAAAGAAATAGTAGTGATGCATCCGGGACCAATCAATAGAGGGGTAGAACTAAACTCTGATGTGGCAGATTCTGAACATGCCATCATACTACAACAAGTAGAAAATGGTGTGGCCATCAGAATGGCGGTATTGTATTTGCTTGCAGGAGTACGTTAGTGCAATTCATTCAAATGTTGATTTTAGCATTCCATTGAGAAGTTTGCTTTAGGGCTATTTTACACTCAAATGTCCTTTTGTATTATATTTCATTAAAAATTAATCCATGATATACAATTCAATTATTGAAACGATAGGAAATACCCCTTTAGTCAGGTTGAATAAACTAAATAAAGGTATAGAAGGAGAAGTATTAGTGAAAGTAGAATACTTCAATCCAGGCAATTCCATGAAGGATAGAATGGCTGTGAAAATGTTGGAGGATGCCGAAAATGAAGGGCTTATAAAACCTGGAGGAACCATTATTGAAGGAACAAGTGGGAATACCGGGATGGGACTTGCCCTTGCGGCAATTGCCAAAGGATACAAGTGCATCTTTACCATGGCTGACAAACAGTCAAAGGAAAAGATTGATATTTTAAGAGCAGTAGGAGCAGAAGTTATCGTTTGTCCTACCAATGTGTCTCCAGAGGACCCAAGGTCTTATTATGCGGTGGCAAAGAAATTAAATGAGGACATACCCAATTCCTTCTATCCCAACCAGTACGACAACCAGTCCAATTGGAAAGCTCACTATGAAACTACCGGCCCTGAAGTGTGGAGGGATACTGAAGGAAAGATAACACATTTTGCTGCAGGAGTAGGTACGGGAGGTTCTATGTCCGGCACGGCCAAATACTTAAAAGAGCAATCAGAGAAAGTGGTTTCAGTAGGTATAGATACCTATGGATCAGTTTTTAAAAAATACAAAGAGACTGGAGAGTTTGACGAAAATGAGGTTTATCCTTACCTGACTGAAGGAATAGGAGAAGATATCTTGCCAAAAAATGTAAACTTTTCTGTTATTGATCATTTTATAAAGGTCACGGACAAGGATGCTGCCGTGATGACACGCCGACTTGCCAGAGAAGAAGGTTTGTTCGTGGGTTGGTCTTGCGGTTCAGCTGTTCATGGGGCACTTGAATATGCTAAAGAGAACCTTAAGAAAGGTGATGTAATGGTGATTTTGCTACCTGATCACGGTACCCGTTATTTAGGTAAAGTTTACAATGATGATTGGATGAGAAATCATGGGTTTTTGGAAGACAAAGCCTTTGGAACTGCTAGAGATATTGTGAATTTAAGAACGGAAGGATATCAATTGGTGGTTGTAAATAAGAATGATAAAATCAAGGATGCGATTTCAATTATGAATGACAAGAGTGTTTCTCAGATTCCTGTAATGGAGGAGGGGCAAGTGATAGGCAGTCTTACAGACAATAAGCTTTTGTTGAAAATAATTGAAAATCCAGCACTAAAAGACGCAAAAGTAGAAGAGGTGATGGAAGATTCTATGAAATTTGTAGCCCTAGATAGTACATTGGATGTTCTCTCATCTATGGTAGAAAGAGAAAAGGCGGTTTTGGTAAGGGACGAAAAGCACCGCGTTCATATCATTACCAAACATGATATTTTGGCTGCTATCACCAAGTAATAATAAATAAGGCATACAGCATAGATAAATCAATATGGACAAAAAACATTTAGATCGGATCGTTGAAGGAAATTTTGATTTTGACATTGTAGAAGCGCTAAAAGAAGGATGGGAAACCTATCGCAAGGTGACTATATATTCCATCTCTTTTACCCTTTTAATTCTTTCGCTCCAGTTCTTGTTTATGTACTATGCGGAAGATTATATCTTTGTATTCTCATTTTTTCTGGCAGGGCCACTTTTTGCAGGCTTCTATTTAGTGGCAAATAAAGTCAGCCTAAATGAAACAGTTATTTACCCCGATTTTTTCAAGGGGTTCAGGTATTACCTACCAGTAGTTTTGGTTTGGATAGTGGGGCAAGTTATTACCGTATTGGGGGTTTTTGCTCTGATCTTACCAGGGATTTACCTGATGGTAGCCTATATGTTTGGTGTTTTGATTACTTTGTTTTCTGGGTTGGATTTCTGGCAATCGTTGGAATACAGTAGAAAAATCATTCATAAAAAGTGGGGCAAATTTTTCGTATTCGGATTGGCCTTAGCTCTGATGAATTTAATTGGGGCATTGGCTTTTGGTGTAGGCTTAGTGATCACTATTCCTGTTACTTATTATGCTATTTACCATGTTTTTGAAGGATTGAGTCAAGGTCTGCCTATTGAAGAGGAGTGATGCATTTGAGGTTTGGTATCTCTTTTTTTGTTTTTTATACCACTATTTATTGAGATTTTTTAAAAAGGCCTTCATTTTCAAAGGTTTAAAGGCTTAATTTGTATTTGAAGCCAAATAAATCAGTAGTATTCACTAACCTGTTTCAGGAAGTACAGTGATCAGAATAATATAAAGCTGATTGTAGGCTTCTGTCTAGTTCTCAATAGGGAACTTGGTGAAAGTATGTGATGGAATGGCCTTAAAGTGATTCCTTGAGGTATTGGGAATAGTTATTGCCTGCTTTGGTTTAAATATTTTAATCATAACAATTAGTTTGATGCTATGAATTCTTTTAAAAACAAACCCTGATTATGAGATTCAATGCAAGGATAATGGTAATTCTCGGTTTCTTTCTAAGTATTTGCCTGATTGTGGGTGTAGGAGCTGTTACTTACTTTAGTGTTACAAAATTATTGAAATCGGTAGAGTCTTTGTCTGTCCCCAATGAGAAATTAAGAAACCTTAATCAGCTTTTGGCAGATATTTATCAACTTGATAAATCCAGAAGTGTCTTTGTAGAAGAAGACACTGCTCATAACTTTGATTATTATAACCAGATTCAAAATGAAATAAAAAAGCTGGAAGCAATTGTTACCGACTCTTCAGAATTGAAAAAGGTAAGAGGTATCAGCTACAGTGTCAATGAATTAATGGTGGTTTATAAAGGTCTGGAGGATGTGAAGAAGAGTCTCTACAATAGGAATTTCAGCAATGAAGCACTTTATAATATCGAAAGGAAAATAAAGCGAAAAGAAGAGTTAAGCAGATTACAGAATTTAGGAAAAATAAGAATTGGTATAGATCCTTCAGCTCGTAGGGATCAAGGCGCTTCCTCTGAAAAAACACCTGCCGGCAGAAGTAAAGACGTAGTTGCTGCAGGAACCTTGGCTGGAGACGGGAAGGAGGACATGGATAAAATCAGGGGTACTTTAAGACAGAATCTCAACCGTATAAATCCAGTGGATGACGATGTTCCGATAAGCTCAGACTCTATTATTTATACCGTTAGACAGATGGTGTCGGATATCAATAATGAAGAGCAATACCTTCGATCCAGACTCAGTGAACTGGAACAAGAGCTAAATGAAAAAAACAGAACCCTGATAATGAATATTCAGGGAATAGTCACCTCACTCCAAAACGAATCGCTATTAAAATCAAATGCAGAAAACGATTCTGCTTATGAATTAACCTATAAGCTCTCCATATTATTGGGCATTATAATAGCCGTTGGAGTGGTGGGTTCATCAGGTTTTATTTTTAGTATCGTAAGAGAAATAAAGAAATCAGAAGTTTATCAGGAGAAACTTGCCGAAGCTAAAAGGCGTTCTGATAACCTTGCAAAAACGAAACAGGACTTTTTGGCTAGCATGAGCCATGAAATCAGAAATCCACTCCATGTGATTCAAGGGTACAATGAGGCACTGCTCAAGAGCAACTTGAAGGAAGAACAAACGGAGTATGTGAGAATGATCCAATTTGCTTCGGGTACTTTAATAGGAATAGTCAATGACATTCTTGATTTTTCTAAGCTTGAAGCTGGGAAAATTAAACTTGAAAAAAGGATTATAGATCCAGAATCATTTTTTAAAGACATTCATTCTTTTTTCAAACAGAAGGCATTGGACAATGGTCTTTCACTTGAATTTTCAGTCTTGCTTCCTAAAAACAAATTTTTGCTTGGAGATGACCTGAGGATTAATCAGATAATGAATAATTTATTGTCCAATGCAGTAAAGTTTACAGAGGAAGGGAAAGTTTCTGTGAAAGTGTCTGTAGATGAAATGAGCAACCTTTTGGTTGATGTGGAGGATACAGGTATGGGGATGGATGAAAAACTACAATCCAATCTTTTTAAAGAGTTTAACCAAGGCGACGGAACCATATCAAGAAAATATGGAGGTACCGGGCTAGGATTGGCTATTGTGAAAAAGCTTGTAGACCTTCAAGGAGGACAAATAGGTGTGGAGAGCACACCTGGAGTAGGGACAAAAGTATCCCTTTCAATTCCTACCACATTGCTGGATAAAAAGGAAGAAAGCCCTATGCTGACAACCGTGCCTGAAAGAATGGAAGGATTAAAAGTACTTCTTGTGGATGATGATGAAATGGGTTTAAAGTTTGCCACCCTATTGCTCAATTCTTTAGGGGCAGAGGTGATTTCTTATATAGGAGGGGTGGAATTTATGAAGGAATTTGAAGAGGATGATTTTGACCTGATTCTTTTGGATATTCAAATGCCTGAAGTGGATGGATATCAGGTTTTTAATGAAATAAGGAGTAGGAAAAAATACAAAGAAGTACCCATACTGGCCATGACAGCCAATGTTTTTACCCAAGATAGGGAGAGTATGATGAAAGAAGGTTTCGATGGCTTGCTATTAAAACCTTTTAATGAGACCGATCTAGTAAAGAAGATCCTCGAGTTTGTCAAACCCGCTCAAGTAGAAGTATTGGATATTGAGCCGGCTAAGTTAAGCCCTTATGTTGAACCTACTGAAGGAAGTACTGATAGGGGAGATTATGACCTAGAGGACATAAGACGTTTCTGCATGGGAGATGAAACATTGTTTAAAGAGGTGATTGAAGGGTTTTATACCCAAACAGGATTAGATTTAATTAGGATAAACAAAGCCTGTGACAAAAAGGATTACAAAAAAGTTCAAGCCATTGCTCACCAACTATCAAGTCGACTGGGGCAGTTGAAATTTAAATATAGAAACCTTGCAATAGCAATTGAAAATGACTTGAAAAGGGGCAATACCAGTAATGTTCAGGAAAAAGTATGGGAGTTGACAGAAAAAATCAACACTCTTTTGGAGAATCTGGCAACTCAGTTTGGATATGTTATGGCCGATTAGTCCAATCCATACTTTTCAAGTTTGTTGTAAAGAGTTTTTCGGTCCATGTTCAAAACTTTGGCCGTTTTGGACTTATTAAAGCGCATTTCTTCGAGCGTTTTAATTATAAGGGCCTTCTCTTGGTCTTCAAATGAACTTTTCAGGTCCTTAGCTGAATTGATGTCGATGGGCTGAAAGGGCTCAAAATCCAGTAGCTCCGATGGGATTACCTTTGTTTGAATAAGGCCATCACCAGTTAGCAAAACCGCTCTTCTTATGATGTTTCTAAGCTCACGGAGATTTCCCGGCCAATGGTATTCTCTGAATATTTTTTCTACTTCAGAACTAAAGCCCTCGACATTCCTATCTAGGTTTATATTGCTTTTTTCCATGAATAATTTAGAAAAAAACATCAGGTCTTCTAACCTTTCTCTTAAAGGTTGAGCACGAATACTGAATTCATTTAATCTGTGAAAAAGGTCTTCTCTAAATAAACCTTGCTTGGCCAAGTCTTGAAGATCTTCATTGGTAGCAGTGATGATTCGTACATCTACTGAAATGTCCTTATTGGCACCTATTTTTCTGATTTTGCGCTCTTGAATAGCTCTCAGAAGCTTGATTTGAATCTCATAGCTTAAATTTCCTATTTCGTCCAGAAATATTGTTCCGCCATTGGCATTTTCGAAATGACCTGTTTTATGGTCTATGGCACCGGTAAAGGCACCTTTTACATGACCAAAGAGTTCACTGCCAGCAAGGTCTTTGGATAATGCGCCACAATCTACAGCAACAAAGGGCCCATTGGCTCTTTTTGACTTTTGATGAATTCGTTTAGAAATGTATTCTTTACCTGTACCGCTTTCGCCTAGTACTATAATACTTAGGTCAGTAGGGGCCACCAGTCCGATGTGTTCTTCGATTTGCAGGGCTTCTTTACTTTTCCCGATTTGGTAATCCAATTCGGAAAGCTTATCCCCTTTAGGAAGGGATTTACTAGCTTGTTGAGCAGGCCTTGGACTTTTTTCGTTTTTTAAAGCCTGCTGCACAGTAAGTAGAAGTTCGTCAGGGTGGATTGGTTTGGTAATGTATTCAAAAGCCCCCATTTTCATGGATTTTACGGCTGTTCTAATGTCTGAATAATTTGTAATCAAAATTACAGGCAATTCAGGATGATCATACAATACTTTATCCAAAACTTCCATACCTGTCCCATCAGGTAATCTGTAGTCTGTGATGATTAAATCAACTTGATGCTTTTCATAATAACTAAGTCCGTCAGCTACTTTTGCACTACTGATCACCTCGTATCCATTCTTCTCTAAAAACTTACTTATGATTTTAGAGTAGGTAAGGTCATCCTCAATTAAAAGAATTTTCGCCATATAAAATAATACCCATTAAAGTTTAAATATAAAGTAAAAGCACCGATTTCACAATCAGTGCTTTTTAGTAAACGTTGGCTTAGCTGTTATTTTTTTCAAAGTTGGGAGACTATTAGTCCGTTTTTGTCATATAGGACCATTATGTTGAAATAGTCTGTATCCTTAAAACAAACGTCATAGAAGTCGTTATTATTTTTAGATATTTTTTTTACTGTTCTTATTTCCAGATTGTTAATAAGGCTGTCCGTTTGAATAACATGTTGAATACTCTTAGGTAAATCAGCAATAGAAATATTGACGGTGTCCGAAATGGAGCCTCTCGTATCATATACGGATGATTGGAACAGATAGTTGTCTTTATTAACTTCTAACATCTGTTGGCTGGTTCTCTGGGGTTTGACCAGAGGGTTAATCATAATAAGGATAAATAGAATGATTACACCCAGCCCAATAATAATTTGACGTTTCATGATAGAATGGTTATAGGTCAAGAAAAGCATTAATTGTGCCAACCCTGATCAAGGAAGTTAAACTAAAGGGTACCTTCGGAAATATGGGTAAATAGTACCCATTTTGATGAGAAAAATGACTTTTGTAACATCAAAAAACTTTAGTAACTTTGTTATGCTCAGCATATGGAATGCATTCATTATTGCATATTCTGGGTTTTAATTTTAATTATAGTTAATCCTTCGCTTGCATTTCCCTGGGTGCGTGAACCCAGGGATTTATTTTAAATTTTTAGTACATATGGCCATCGACGCACAATCTCCCATTGGGATTTTTGACAGTGGAATAGGAGGGTTAACAGTAGCCAGGGAGGTGAAGAAATTACTACCAAATGAGCAAATTGTTTATTTCGGTGATACCGCTCATTTGCCTTATGGGGATAAAAGTACGGCAGCGATCCAGGCTTATTCGGTAAAAATTGCAGATGTCTTGATCAAAGAAAAATGCAAGCTGATTCTAATCGCTTGTAATTCTGCTTCTGCGGCTGCATTTGATCTAGTGAAAGCCTATGTGGCTTCCAAGGCGCTTGTTGTAAATGTGATTGACCCAGTAGTTAATTTTCTAGGCAAGCACCATAATGGAGAAACGGTGGGATTGATAGGCACTAAGCAGACGGTGACTTCAGGAGTCTATTTGCAAAAAGTCAATAATTTAGGTGTAGGCATACAGATGAAATCCTTAGCCACCCCCTTACTAGCTCCCATGATTGAAGAGGGCTTTCACTTGCAAAATATTAGTAAGGACATTATTGCCTCTTATTTGGGGCAGCCAGAATTAAAAGAAATCCAGACTTTGGTGTTGGGTTGTACCCATTATCCTTTGATAAAAAATCAAATTCTAGAATTTTTTAATGGAAAGATTGAACTTATTGATGCTTCAGAAACGGTGGCCAGATCAGTGGCCGACCTACTAAAGTTTAATGGACTTTTGGCTGAGAAAAAAACCACCGAGAAAGATAAATTTTTAGTCTCTGATTACACGGTTTCTTTTGAAGAAACGACCAAGCTTTTCTTTGGTAAACAGATTAAACTTCAGAAATATCCTTTGTGGGAATAGGTTATTTTCGAAATTTATCTTTTTTAGTGATTTGTTCTTACTTTTAAGTTTGGTTGATTGGGGGAACTAATTCTTAAAAAAAGACGTAACTTTGGGACGTATTTTACTCCTTTAGAATGTTATGAGTGATAAGATCAAACACGAATGTGGGATTGCCATGATTCGGCTTAGAAAACCATTACAATATTATATTGATAAATATAATACGCCGTTTTATGCTGCCAACAGATTATATGTATTGATGCAAAAACAGATCAACCGAGGTCAAGATGGTGCTGGGTTGGCAAATATTAAAATCAATACCCCTCCAGGTACAAGATATATTAGCAGATATAGGTCAGTAGAATCTGAGGCTGTTACTAAGATTTTCCAAAAGATCAATAAAAAATATAAAAAGTCTAAGAAGTTAGGTACTGAAGAGGATTTGATGAATGCTGACTGGATAAAAGAGAACACTGCTTTTTCTGGTGAGGTCTGGCTTGGTCACCTTAGGTATGGCACGCATGGGCAAAACAGCATCGAAACTTGTCATCCATTTTTAAAACAGAACAATTGGCGGAGTAGGAACTTGGTGATGGCTGGCAATTTCAACATGACCAATGTGGAGGAATTGTTTGATATTCTGGTCAATTTAGGTCAACATCCAAAGGAGAAGACGGATACAGTAACCGTAATGGAGAAAATTGGCCACTTTCTCGACGAAGAAAACCAAAGAATTTTCGATAAGTATAAAGAGAATTTTTCAAACGAAGAAGTCACTGAAGTAATAGAGCAAGAGCTTGATGTAGCCAGGATTTTAAGAAGAAGTTGCAGAGATTTTGATGGAGGCTATGCAATGGCCGGATTAATTGGGAATGGGGCAGGCTTTGTTGTGAGAGATCCAATAGGCATACGACCAGCTTACTATTACGCAGATGATGAGATAGTAGTAGTGGCCTCTGAAAAACCACCTATTAAAACAGCATTCGATATTGATTACAAGCAAATAAAAGAGATTCAGCCCGGTAATGCTTTGATTTTTAACAAGGATGGCTCTTATGGGGAATACGAAATCATTCCTCCAAAGGAGAAAAAATCTTGTAGTTTTGAAAGAATTTATTTTTCCAGGGGTACTGACCCTGATATTTACAAGGAGAGAAAAAATCTCGGAAGGGCTTTGGTCCCTCAAATACTGAAGTCCATTGATTTTGACCTTAAGAACACCGTATTTTCTTATATCCCTAATACAGCTGAAACAGCTTATTATGGAATGATTGAGGGGTTGGAAGATTACTTAAGTGCCAAGCGTAAGGAAATTTTAATTGAAGGGAAACCTCATCTTGATGATTTAGAGGAGTTGCTTAATTTTAGGCCTCGAGTAGAGAAATTGGTTTCCAAAGATGTAAAATTAAGGACCTTTATCACCAATGATTCAGACAGAGATGTAATGGTGTCCAATGTTTATGATACCACCTATGAGGTGATTCGTTCAGGAGTAGATACCATAGTGCTTATTGATGACAGTATTGTAAGAGGTACTACCATTGAAAAAAGTGTGCTTACCACCTTAGATAAACTAAAACCTAAGCGTATAATTATTGTTTCTTCTGCTCCTCAGATTCGATTCCCGGATTGTTATGGGATAGATATGTCGCGGATGAAAGACTTTATAGCATTCAGAGCCGCTGTCTCTTTAATTAATGACAATGGAGGAATGGACAATCTTTTAGACAGAGTCTACAAGAAGTGCGTGGAGGAACCCACTGGTAAGGAGAACTTTGTAAAAGAGATTTATGAGCCTTTCACTGATCAGGAGATTTCTGATAAAATTGCTTCCATCGTCACCTCGGAAAGCATAGAGGCTGAAGTACACGTAATCTATCAGACTGTCCAAAATTTACATTTATCCTGCCCTGCACATACCGGAGATTGGTATTTTACGGGAGATTTTCCAACTGATGGAGGAATTCGTGTAGTAAAAAAAGCTTTTGTGAATTATATGGAAGGCAAAGAAACAAGAGCTTATTAACCAGAGAAAAGAATGATTGATGTTGCTTTATTAAAAGAAATTTGTGAATTGCCAGGGGCGCCAGGTTTCGAAAAAAAAATAAGAGATTTTATCGTAGATAAGGCCAAAGGGTTGGTAGATGAAATATCTGTAGACAATATCGGGAATGTAATTGCCATAAAAAGAGGGCTTAGAAATCCGGAAAATAAACGAGTGATGGTTGCCGCTCATATGGATGAAATAGGGTTTATTGTTACCCATATTGATGAAAATGGCTTTTTAAGGTTTCATACTTTAGGAGGATTTGATCCAAAGACCTTAACCGCCCAACGTGTCATTGTTCATGGCAAAAATAAAGATGTCATGGGAGTGATGGGAACCAAACCCATTCATGTGATGACAGCAGATGAAAAAAACAAGCTTCCTAAAATAGCTGATTATTTCATTGACTTGGGCATGGGAAAGGAAGAAGTTGAGAAGTGGATTCAGGTAGGTGATCCAATTACTCGTGAAAGGGAGTTGGTAGAAATGGGAGACTGCGTCAACTGTAAATCAATTGACAATAGAATTGCGGTTTTTATACTTTTAGAAACCTTAAAGGAATTAAAAACTCCTGCCTATGATGTATACGCCACCTTTACAGTGCAAGAAGAAGTAGGGATTAGAGGAGCCCAGGTCTCTGCACACCATATTGATCCTGATTTTGGAATAGCCCTGGATACTACCATTGCTTTTGATTTGCCGGGAGCAGCCGCTCATGAGAAAATCACAGAACTTGGGAAAGGTACTGCTATAAAAATTATGGATGCTTCTGCCATTTGTGATTACCGAATGGTGTCATTTATGAAAGCAACAGCCACTAAAAACAATATAGCATTTCAAACTGAAATATTAACTGCCGGAGGAACGGATACTGCTGGTGTACAAAGGATGGGTAAAAAAGGAGCTATTGCTGGTGCTATTTCCATACCGACCAGACATTTGCATCAAGTAATTGAGATGGCAAATAAAAAAGATGTGCAAGCAAGCATTCAACTTCTTAAAGCAAGTCTGGAAGAGATCGATAGTTTTGATTGGTCACACTGATATTTTTAACCCGGATTATTTAATAGGATTTCTCCGCCCTGACAATGGTCAGGGGTGAAGCCTGTCCCGTGTTTACGGGAAGTGTTGCAATCGCAAGAAAATAAGGCTGTTTGGATATTTTAGCATAGCACCGCTATGGTGAAATTGAAAACAGCAACGAAGTGGCTGATTTTAAAGCGATTTCAGTACGTAATAGTATGTCTATTGCATATTTCGGGTTTGATCCAGAGGTTTTTCAATACCAAAAACACAAGGAAGTAAATTGGGGATATTGAAAGGTTTTTCCGATTCTTCTGAGAAGTGCTTGGAGCTAATTATACCTTATAAGGGTATGTTTAAATGAAAACCTAACCCTTATCATTTAGTTTTTTACTCTTTTTTTACTTGCTTTCTTTCCTAGGTATCTCCTTAAGTCATCATAGCCAAGATGTTCGTGATTGCTAATTGCAAAAGAATATTTGTCCGAAAAAACTAAAATAAGCTGTTTAAAAACTTTCTTATTTGCTAGGACTTCCTCTTCTTGCCAGGCCAAAAGGTCTTCCAGCTTGTATTTCTTTCGTTGACCTTTAAGTGGGAGCCAAATTTCAATTTTTTCATTCCCTGCAGCTAAAAATTTATAGCCAGCCATCATCTTTACCAAGATCAGCAATAACACAACGGTTATTATACTACAGCCGATTAAGTAGAAAAGAAAAGGGAATTCACGACTGTGGTTAAAATCATATAGAAGATAACTTAAGCCCATAAATAATAACAGTACGACTATGCCCAAAGACAGGTAGGTACTTTTTTTAGGTTTACAACTAACCATTTCTCTTGTGTAATTGTTTCAGTTTATTCTTTGAAAATTGAATCAAATCCTCGAAAAAACGTTCAAAATAGGATTCAATTACTGCATGGTTTTCCTGAAGAAATTTTGGTGCTAATTCCATTTTGGAATCAAAGGTAGTGCGGTAAGCCATTCCGGTAAAAGAACGCTGAATGCCCGCCATGGTGCCATAGGCCATAAGCCAGTTTTCTTCCTGCATGTATTTAAATGGCAAAAGAAATTTGCTCGGAAGGATTGCTCGTTCAGATTCCAATAATTTATACACAGACTTTGTATAATCTTCCAATTTTACCGGACTGTATTGCTCCCAGTTTTTAGCTAAGAAGTAATCGAAATACATGTCTGTGATTACAGAAGAATACCTTGCAAATTTTGGTTTTAAAAGTTTTTGTGCTTCTTTAACCAAGGGATGTTTGTCTGTGTAGCTATCGATCTCCCTGTGTAGCATTATTCCGGTGATAATATCTCTTTCAAATTGCACGTTTAAATTGCCTCTAACAAAATCGCCGATAAAATTACCGACTAATACTTTGGGCTGATCAAAAGATAAATAAGCATGTGCTAAGAAATTCATGCGATTAAAGAAGGACTATTTAATTAATTTTAGGAATGATTTCCTTAATCTTGAGTATTCAAACAAGAAATAATAAATGACAAATATAACTGAAGAATTATTATATACTAAGAATCTTTTACAAATGGAATGGGTGGAAGATCTTGCCCAATTCAGAAGTTTGACTTTCAGGAAATCCATAAAGGACAAAATTCTAGCTGGAGTTTGTTGGTATCCAGTGCATTTGAATAAGGTAAAATGGGCATTTTCAGATCAACTGGTCATAGAGATTTCTGTAAATGAAACTACTTCTAATCATGGATTTCATTCAGGTAAATCCATAAGTTTATTTTCTAATGCCCAAGAAAATGACATCCAATCTACTTATTTAAATGGAGTAGTGAATAATGTGAAAGGTAATGTGATGGCCTTAAGCTTGAATACGGAAACCTTGCCTGATTGGGTAAGTGAGGGCAGAATAGGCGTTAATTTGATGTTTGATGACACTTCATACAAAGTAATGATGAACACCATGGACACATTGGTGGCATCAGGAAACAACAGAATTGCTTATCTGAAAGAGGTGCTTTTGGGATATGAAAAACCAAAAATTGAAGAACAAGGAAACCAAAACAATCCACTGTTGAATGAAGGGCAAAACAAAGCTTTGGAACTGATTAATAATGCAAAGGACCTGGCCATTGTTCATGGACCGCCAGGTACTGGCAAAACAACTACGCTTATCCAGGCAATTGTTCTGGCTACACAACAGTTTGATCAGGTTATGGTTTGTGCACCAAGTAATGCTGCGGTTGATTTATTGGTGGAGAGAATGGATGAGGCCGGGGTGGATGTTCTTAGATTAGGACACCCGGCAAGGGTAGACGAAAATATTATTCAGCGAACACTGGATGCACGTGTAATGGCCCACCCCTCTTATAAAGAATACAAAAAATTAAAAAAAGCTGCAGATGAATTCCGTCGCAAGGCCAATAAGTTTAAGCGGAGTTTTGGTCATGCAGAAAGGGAAGATCGTAAAAGAAATTATAATGAAGCAGGTCGTTGTCAGGCTGAAGCTAGGCAGCTTTATGATTACATGACCCAGTCAATCCTTTCTTCTTGTCAGGTAGTGGCATGTACTCTTGTGGGGGCAGCATCTATCCTACTCAAAGGAACGTTTTTTCAGGTTGTTTTCTTAGATGAAGCAGCTCAGGGTATGGAACCTGCTACCTGGATCCCGATTATGAAAGCCCAAAAGGTTGTTTTGGCAGGGGATCACTTTCAACTACCTCCTACCATAAAATCCAGAGAAGCGGCCAAAGGACTGCAGAATACCCTGTTTGAGAAAGTCATTTCCAATCAACCCGAAGCGGCTCAGTTGCTGTCTCTGCAATACAGAATGGCTGAGGCAATTATGGGTTTTTCTAATGCCGCCTTTTATAATAATCAGCTACAAGCAGCGCCTAATACTAAAACTCATTATTTAATAGAGAATGAACCCTCAATGGCATTTATAGACACTGCCGGTAGTGGGTTTATGGAGTTTAAGGATAAGGAGACACTTAGTGTTAGCAATAAGGATGAAGCTAAGATGGCACTCGGACTTTTAAAAGAACTTATTAAAAAAGTAGGCGCAAAAAACAGAGAGGGCCAACCTTGGAACGTAGGACTTATCGCTCCGTATAGTGCACAGGTTAGAATGTTAAAGGAGATGTTAGCCACAGAATCGGAATGGTTGTTTTTAAAACAAATGGAACAAAATTTGACTATTAGCACCGTAGATGGGTTTCAAGGGCAGGAGCGTGATATTATGCTTATTAGCCTCACCAGATCCAACCCACAAGGTGAAATCGGTTTTTTGGCAGATACCCGAAGAATGAACGTTGCCTTAACTAGAGCCAAAAGAAAATTAATTGTACTTGGAGACAGTGCCACCATAGGTAACAATGGTTTTTACCAGTCCTTTCTGGATTTTGTTCAAGAACAGGGGACCTATCACAGTGTTTATGAATTTATGGAATAATTGTTCTCTGCTTACTTATCAGTTGTCAAGAAGTCCTTCATATAAGCAATGTTTATACAAGCTAGGACATCCCCAAAACTAGCAGCTGCATCCATGATTTCCAGCGGTATTTTTCTTCCATTTAATTTATTCAACAAAATACCATATAGCGTATTTATAAAGACTTGAATTTCATGCTCAGGAATATCCTCTTTTGTATCAGCTATTAATTTCAACAAATGGGCTTGGGTTTTGCGATAAATGGCAATGTAATCAGGATCTTCTTTTAGTAGTTGCCAATGAATTTTAGCCAATTGACCTACTATTTCCTGCACATCTTCCAGGTGTCCCTTTTCTTTGATGCCTTGTTCCTCCATTTGATTACCCATGTTTGAAAGCCAGACTTGGGTTTCTTCTTTGACCTTTTTGTCTATGTTTTTATGTCCCAAAACGTAGGCATTTACATCTTCCATTTCAAATTGATAGGCCCTTAAAAGGTCCTCCATTCTATACATGTACAATACATATTCTATTATATTCTCTTTTTTCTTTTTGTCAGCAATTGATTTCATAGTATTGTTTTTATAATTCTTGTTTTAGGGATTTAAGTTCTGATTCAAAAAAACTATCCCATCTTGCCTGCATTTCGGGTTTGTGCGGTTTGGTGGATTGGGCGTCATATTGTGAATCCAGTCGTTTCCAGTCTTTGAAATTTTCTCTGATAATATTGTTTAGTTGACTTCTGTGGTTCTTTTTTTCAAATTTAAATTTGTTTACAGCATTAAGTATTCTATGCCCTATAATTTGAGCGATTAAAAAATGCCCATTCTCATGATGAAGAACCCTTTTTTTTGTTTGCTCATCTCTTGTGTTAAAAAAATCATTTTTAACCTGACTTAGTTCTTTGTGAAGGTTGATCTTTACGGCAATGTCCAAAGTAACATGCTCTTTGTTTTCGTTAATCTTCAAGATATCTATTTCGCAGGTGCTTTGGGTTATGGCATTTATGGTTGACCTATTGCTTATAATGTCAACTTTTTTGAAATCATCCCAGACAAGACGTCGGTTAGGATGGATCAAGACAATGCCCTCAGTCTTAGTTGGGGTGTTTAGGCTTATATCTGTTGCTGCAAACATCATTTTCCAACCAAAAAACAGAAGAAAGTAGAGTTTCATTTGAAGCATTATTTTCAGTTATTTTTGAATTTTAACCTTATCAAAGCGCCAGAAGTAGCTAGTCTGAATAATCCCAGCTGGCAAACTTCTAATTTATATGGGTAAAACATATTAAAACACTAACTATTTACTACTTTTGCACATAGTATGAACATGCAAAACACAAGAAATTTCTGTATAATTGCCCATATTGACCATGGCAAAAGTACACTAGCAGACCGACTTTTACAATTCACAAACACTGTGACGGAGCGGGAAATGCAAGACCAGCTATTGGATAGTATGGATTTAGAACGGGAGCGGGGGATTACGATTAAATCGCATGCCATCCAAATGAAGTTTCCCTATAAAGGAGAAGAGTATACGTTGAACCTTATAGATACCCCAGGTCATGTGGATTTTTCTTATGAGGTTTCTCGGTCTATAGCAGCCTGTGAGGGCGCACTTCTGATCGTTGATGCTTCTCAAGGAATAGAAGCTCAAACTATCTCAAACCTTTATCTGGCCATAGGTCATGATTTGGAAATCATTCCGGTTTTGAATAAAATCGACTTGCCAGGTGCACAACCTGAGGTTGTTGCCGAGGAGGTAATGGAAATGATAGGATGTTCCAGAGAGGATATTGTATTGGCATCAGGTAAAGAAGGTATTGGAATAGAAGACATTCTTAATGCTGTGGTAGAAAGGATTCCTCCTCCTAAAGGAGATGTGGATGCTCCTTTGCAAGCCATGATTTTTGATTCCGTATACAATCCATTCAGGGGTGTTGAAGTGTTGTTTCGAATATTCAATGGCACCATTAATAAAGGCGATAAGATCAAGTTTGTCAATACCGGCAGAGAATATGAAGCCGACGAAATTGGTATTCTGGGTTATCAGCAACAACCCCAAAAGCAATTACAAGCAGGTAATGTAGGGTATTTGATTTCAGGTATAAAAATTGCCAAAGAAGTAAAAGTAGGGGATACCATCACTCATGTGAAAAGACCATGTAGCGCAACCGTTCAGGGTTTTGAAAATGTGAAGCCTATGGTTTTCGCTGGTATTTATCCGGTTGAAACAACCGATTTCGAGGAGCTTAGGGCTTCTATGGAAAAGTTACAACTCAATGATGCCTCTTTAGTGTGGGAACCTGAAACTTCAGCAGCCTTGGGTTTTGGATTTAGGTGTGGCTTTTTGGGAATGCTTCATATGGAGATCATTCAGGAGCGCCTGGAAAGGGAATTTGACATGACGGTTATCACTACCGTTCCTTCCGTACAGTTTAGGGCATTAATGAATGATGACAGTTTCAAGTTGGTGAATGCGCCTTCAGATATGCCTGAACCTAATCTCTTCAAGCATATTGAAGAACCCTTTGTAAAAGCGGCCATTATTACTGCTGCTGATTATGTTGGGCCTGTGATTCAGCTCTGCATGGAGAAAAGAGGGCAAATAAAAAATCAGGTATACCTGACATCAGATAGGGTGGAATTGACCTTTGACATGCCTTTGGTAGAGATAGTGTTTGACTTTTTCGACAAGTTAAAAACGATTTCAAGAGGATATGCCTCCCTGGATTATGAATTGATTGGCTTCAAGCAATCTAACATGGTGCGACTTGATGTCATGCTTAATGGTGAACCCGTGGATGCACTTTCTGCTATTGTCCATAGAGACAAAGCATATGAATGGGGCAAGAGACTTTGTGAAAAATTAAAGGAATTGGTTCCAAGACAAATGTTTGAAATTGCCATACAAGCTGCAATAGGAACCAAGGTGATTGCAAGAGAAACGGTCAAAGCATTGAGGAAAAATGTATTGGCAAAATGTTATGGTGGAGATATTTCTAGAAAAAGGAAGCTCCTTGACAAGCAGAAGAAAGGTAAGAAGCGAATGAGACAGGTGGGTAATGTTGAAGTACCTCAGGAAGCCTTTATGGCTGTGCTTAAGCTGGATTAAATTTCAGCACATTCTTTTTCAGCTAATTGAAAATAAAAATCATTATAAAGGGTAACCTTTAGTTATCTGATATTTTAGGCGATTTTGGATAAAAAAACACCTATGCAACAAAGAGAAGGATTGATAAGAATTGATGGTAAAAAAACCGCTGCGATCATTAAAGAGGAAATTGCAGAAGAAGTAGTTTTGCTAAAAAATAATGGTAAAAAAGCCCCACACCTAGCAGCGATTCTCGTTGGGAATGATGGAGCTAGCCAAACTTACGTAGGCGCAAAGGTCAAAGCTTGTGAGCAGGTAGGCTTTGGTTCTACTTTAGTTCGTTTGGATGATACAGTTTCAGAGCAAGACCTACTTAAAGAAGTAGAGAAAATAAATGACAATCCAGACATTGACGGATTGATTGTTCAATTGCCACTTCCCGGGCATATTTCAGTGGAGAAAGTTACCGCCAAGATTAAGCCTGAAAAAGATGTTGATGGGTTTACCCCTGCGAATGTAGGGCGCATGACCTTAGGTTGGCCGGCATATATAGCAGCAACACCATACGGTATAGTAGAGTTGTTGAAGCGCTATGAAATAGAGACTTCTGGAAAGCATTGCGTAGTGATAGGAAGAAGCCATATTGTAGGTTCACCCATGAGCATTTTAATGGCCCGAAATGCCTACCCAGGAAACTGTACAGTTACCATAACCCACAGTAGGACTAAAAATTTGAAAGAAATTGCCCAAAGTGCAGATATACTGATTGTAGCCATTGGTAGAGAAGGCTTCGTTACTGGAGACATGGTGAAAGAAGGCGCAGTAGTGATTGATGTGGGAATTCACCGCATACCTGATGCCAGCAAGAAAAGCGGTTTCCGTTTGGTTGGAGATGTTAACTTTGAAGAGGCTTCAAGCAAGGCTTCAGCTATCACGCCGGTACCTGGGGGAGTTGGTCCTATGACCATTGCTTCATTGTTGTACAACACACTTTTGGCAGCCAAAGGAGAAGTTTACCAATAGGTTCGCTTAAAATTATTTTAAACAAAGCGGTTCAATTACCCGCTTAACCAAAAATTATGCAAGATAAAAAAAATGCGCTTCTCAATGGTTTGTCACTGCCATTGATGGAAGCTTTCTATACGATTCAAGGTGAAGGAATGTTTTCTGGACAACCTGCTTATTTTATTCGTTTGGGAGGATGTGATGTAGGTTGCGTTTGGTGTGATGTGAAAGATTCCTGGGAGGCCGAGAGATGGCCAATTGTTCCCATTTCGAAAATGGTAGCAGAAGCAGAATCTTACCCAGCACGCTTGGTTGTGATCACCGGAGGAGAGCCATTGATGCATAATCTTGGCCCTTTGACAAGTTTATTGAAAGACAAAGGTTTTCAGATAAATATGGAAACCTCAGGAGCTCATCCTTTTAGTGGGACGATCGATTGGACATGTCTGTCACCCAAAAAGTTTAAACAACCTTTACCGCAGGTCTATGAACATGCGAACGAATTGAAAGTAGTAGTTTTCAATAAAAGCGATTTTGATTTTGCACTTAAACATGCAAAATTGGTAAATGAAAAATGTCATCTTTTGCTTCAGCCTGAATGGTCAAAAGCAGAAATAATGACACCTTTGATTATAGATTTTGTGAAGGAAAACCCAGCTTGGCGGGTTTCACTTCAGACCCATAAATACATGGAAATACCTTAGAAACCATGCTAAAGAAACTCCTTATTGTCATATCGTTTGCAGGAATATGTTTTCAAACAATTGGACAGGAGTTTTCTATAGTTGATAAACGAGCCATTAGATTTTATGAGGAAGGAGACCAGTTTCTTAATAGAAAACAGCTTCCGGAAGCCCAAGAAAAGTACAAAGCAGCCTACGAACGAAGCAGTGATTTTTTTGAAGCGTATTTGAAACATGCGCAGGTGCTGCTGAGTAGGGGTATGCCAGAAGAAGCATTAGCTGTTACGAAAAAGGGCCAATCAAGGCTTCCTCTTAAAAAGAATGATTTCTTTAAAGGGAAATTAGCATGGTTGGAAGGGGAAATCTATTTAACGCAAGGAGCTTTCCAAGAGGCCTTAGATATTTTTGAAGAAAATGAAGCCTATTTTGACGAATCCTTTTTGAAATCGGATGAATATGCAAACAAATTACAACAATTAGAGATTATTGCTGAGGGAATCAAGAACCCTATTGATATAAGAAAAAAAAAGCTTCCAAGGCCTTTAAATCAATTTAGACTTCAATATTTCCCTGTACTTACGGCAGATGGTAAACGGCTGTTTTTTACAAAAAGAGATGGGATTACGGCCAAATACAACGAAGACATCTTTTTTTCTGATTTCGATGAAGGAGAATGGTCTGAGCCAGAGTCAATCTCTACTTTGATCAATTCATCCTATAATGAAGGTACTTGTACCATTTCTGCAGATGGAAATTTACTAATTTTCACTTCCTGTAATACACCTGGTTCCCATGGAAACTGTGATTTGTACATAACTGCCAGGATGAATGGAGAGTGGCAAAGCCCTACCAATATGGGTAATAAAGTCAATACGAGGTATTGGGAATCCCAGCCTTCGCTTTCTGCAGATGGGAGTTTATTGTTTTTTTCTTCCAATAGGCCAGAAGGAGAAGGTGGCATTGATCTTTGGGTGTCTGAAAGACTCGAGGATGGGACATGGTCAAAGGCCAAAAATCTAGGTTCCAGTATAAATACAAAAAAGGACGAGGTATCCCCATTTATATTTTTTAATAATACGATGTTGTTTTTTGCTTCCGATGGACATCCTGGCTTTGGAGCCAAGGATATTTTTAAAAGTGTAATTGAGGGCAATGGTTTTGGAAAACCAGTGAATATGGGTTTCCCTATCAATGATCAAAAAGACCAATTGGCATTGTTTATTACTGCCCAGAAAGATTTCGCTTACTATACGGAGAATAGTTTTGAGCTTGGAAAAGTAGATAGCTCCTATTTGTATCGTTTTGATTTTCCTGAAGAAATTGATTTAGGACATGAATTGATTGTGACAAGTGGAAAAGTGATTAATGAAGAAACCGGTGAAGCTGTTGAAGCGCTACTTTCATTGATTGACCTTGATAGGGATAGCACAATGTACAATTTCAAGTCTGACGGTAAAGATGGCACTTTTACGATGATTTATCCAGACAAAGAGAATTCAGGGCTTTATGTAGAAAAGCAAGGGTATATGCCTAAGATTTACAATGTAGATCGTGACAGTCTGAGGAATAAACAAGGTTTTCAGATTAATTTGGAACCTATAGCTAAGGGAAAACATTTTATTTTTGAAAATATATTTTTCGATTTTGATCAAACAGTTCTAAAGAAATCCTCTTTAAGCTCCCTAAAAAAGTTACATAAGTTTTTGCTGGATCACCCCACAGTCAAACTTTTGATTGTAGGCCATACTGACAATATTGGGAAGGACAGTTATAATTCAGAACTGAGTTTAAAGAGGGCAAAGGAAGTGAAAAAATATTTGCTTGGGGAAGGAATTTATTCAGAAAGGCTAGAAATTGAAGGTAGAGGAGCAGCAGAGCCTTTGAGGTCGAATGATACGGAAGAAAATAGAGCATTTAATCGACGAATAGAGGTTTTTATATTGTAGAAGCACTTAAAAAACTGTGATATTTATTGAACACAACCTCGCTTACATCGTTATTATTCTACAGTCCTACTTCAATCATTGTTTATACTTCACCTAACTTATTGGAATAATCATGGAATTTGTATAAAATTGACTGATTGTTTATTTCAACATTATTATATGAGGAAAGCCATACTACTTGTAATAACACTTCTTTCCGTGAATTTTTTGGTGCAGTCACAAACCAGAACTGTTCGTGGTAAGGTGACCACTTTCGAAGATGGTTTGCCTATCCCCGGTGCCACGGTGATGGTCAAAGGGTCTACTAACGGAACTATTTCAGACATTGAGGGGAATTATCAAATTCAGATAAAGGAAGATGATAAAGTTCTTCTATTCCGCTTTGTGGGGCTGCAGCCCCAAGAGGTAGTAATAGGGAACAGGAGCAATATAGATGTAGCCTTGAATTCAGATATATCTTACTTGGATGAGGTGGTGGTCACCTCCTATGGAGACCAAACGAGAAGAGAAGTAACTGGAGCAATCGCCTCAGTAAAAGGAGAGATTTTTCAGGATTTACCAATGCAATCTTTTGATAGGGCCATACAAGGTAGGATAGCCGGTGTGCAGGTTACTTCTGACTCAGGCCAGCCGGGAGGTACGCTAACTGTGCAGGTGAGAGGGGTAGGGTCTATAAATGCAGGAACTGAGCCCCTGTATATTGTGGACGGGGTTCAAATTGCATCAGGAGGGCTTTCGGGAGAGGGAAGTCAAAATGCACTGTCATCCATCAATCCGAGTGATATTGAATCCATTGAGGTATTTAAAGATGCTGCAGCTGCTGCCATTTATGGGGCCCAGGCAGCCAATGGAGTAGTTTTAATTACTACAAAAAAAGGAAAATCAGGAAAAACCAGGGTTCGGTTTTCAGCCCAGGAAGGAATCGTTCAGCCCATTGGGTTTTATGATGTTATGAATGCCTCAGAGCTTGCATCCATTAAGCGTCAAGCATATATAAATGCCGGACTCAACTTTAGAACAGTAGAGAGTATTTTTGGTAGCCCAAGTGATGCAGATTTACAAAATTCTGATTGGATAGATGCGTTATATAGGGACGGCAGGATGAGTGTATATGATATTTCTTTATCAGGAGGTGATGAACGAACACAGTTTTTTCTCTCAGGATCTCATACTTATCATCAAGGGCAAATCATCCAATCAGATTATTCGAGAAGTACAGGAAGAATGAACTTGTCGCACAAGGTAAATGAAAGGTTTACCATTGGAGCAAATTTTTCTCTTGCCAAACAGGTAACCAATGGGTCGATTGATAGAGGGAATTATGTCAATAGCCCCTTTGTGGCAGGTTATGCTGCAAGGCCTAATGTGCCTATTTATAATGAGGATGGGACCTATGCAGAATACCCTTCCGAACATCTTTTTGGATACAACATTGTGCAGGGTGTCAATGAGGAACTTAAGCGAGCCACAAGTTACCAGTCAGTGTCTAACTTAAATATGAACTATAAAATATTGCCATGGCTAGGATTTACAGGCTTTGCCGGTTTGGACTTTTCAGACAATAGGGATGAAAACAACAGGCCTTCTACCATACCGGTATTTGCCAGTTATGGAGGGTCCTCTTATTTTGCAGACAGAAGAATTGTTAATTCGAATGCCAATGCCAATTTCAATGTTAATAAAAAGATTTTTGATGTACATACCATCAGTGGAATCCTAGGATATGAGTATAAAAAAGAAACCCAAGAAACCAATTCTGCAATAGGCCGTGGATTTCCCAATCCTGTCTTGAGGTATTTGCAGAATGCAGCAGTGCCTTTTGATGTGGGTGGGTTTTATACAGAATACATAAGATCAGGATTTTTTGGTCAGGCAAAATATGATTATGACGACAAATATAATTTTGATCTTACCATTAGAAGAGATGGTTCTTCCAGGTTTGGGAGTAATTCCAGATGGGGGACTTTTGGAGCGGTTTCAGCAGGTTGGAGGATTTCTTCTGAGCCTTTTATGAGGAATACCGATTGGGTGGATAACCTAAGGTTAAGAACTTCTTATGGTGTGACAGGCAATTCAAGTATTGGCAATTTTGAATCAAGAACCTTGCTTAGTACCGCAGGACAATACCTAGGTGGAGGAGCTTTAAGTTTTGTCCAATTGGGAAATGACTTGTTAACATGGGAAGAATCGGTCTCTACTAATATTGGAGTAGATGCTACCTTATTTAATGGAAGAATAATTGTAACCTTGGATGCCTGGAGAAAAGATTCTCGGAAGTTGCTTTTTGATACAAGATTGCCTTTGGATTCAGGCTTTGGTAGCATTACAAGAAATGCAGGAAAACTACGTAATCAAGGGATAGATTTTGATATACAGACCACTAATTTGATAATTGGAAAATTTAGCTGGTCTACAAGGTTCAATACCTCCATATTTTCCAATGAATTATTAGAACTCTATGAAGGCCTCGATAGAGTGGGGAATGATTTGATTGTCGGAAAACCTATTGGTTTCCTGTATGGATATGAGTATGCAGGAGTAAACCCTGCCAATGGTTCTCCCATGTACTATGATGAAAATGGTGAATATACCTACCAAGTTACAGATGATGACATGAAGTACCTTGGCAGTACAATGCCATGGACCTATGGAGGGCTTTCCAATACTTTGAAATATGGGCCGGTGAGTCTGGAAGTATTTTTCCAATATCAATATGGTAATTTGGCTTTCAATCAAGATTTATACAACCTGGCACAAGCTGGTTCTATTGGACAGGATAATCAAACGAAGGATCAGTTGTATTTTTGGCGGGAACCGGGACAGATAACCAATGTGCCTATCCCTTATGAGGGAGGGCGTATACCCGGTCATTCAGGCTATCAACAGACCTCTACCAGACTTATTTCTGACGGTAGCTATATAAGACTCAAGCAAGTGACTTTAAATTATAATTTACCGAAAACTTTATTGAACAAAGTTAAAATTGAAGAACTAAATGTTTTTGTCCAGGGAATAAATTTATGGACACTTACAAAATACAATGGCCTGGATCCGGAGGTGAATTCACTGGGGACAACCTATGGAACTTATCCTAGCTCTAAACAAATGACGGCAGGTATCAACTTAACCTTTTGAAATTGAGATGATAGATAGGATGATAAATAAAATAGTTTATTCGGGTGTTGCATTTCTTTTGGTTGCCTGTACTGATTTGACTACCAACCCTAGGCAAAGTCTTACTCCGGAAGTTGCATTAAATGACGTATCCGGTTACCAGTCTGTTGCCAATTCCATGTACAATAGAGCTACCAGTTTCGGTTATTATGGACAGACAATGATGATCGCGCCTGAAATATTAGCGGACAATTTAAAAACAATAGCCAATACCGGAAGGTATCAAGGTGAAGAGGCCAACAGCGATCGGGAACATATTGATATTTGGGGGTTGGATGTCTTTGGAGGGATAAATGATGCCAACCTAATTATTGAGGGAATTGATGATGAAGAAGTCTCTGGAGAGGAAGATGAAAAATCTTTCATTAAAGGAGAAGCCTATTTTATGCGTGCACTTTTTTACTTTGACCTATGCAGGGTTTATGGTTACGAGCCGGGTAAAGAGGTAAATGGGTTCAATTTGGGGCCAATAATGAGATTAACCCCAACTTTAGTCGCCTCAGAAGCCAATGAGTACCTTTCAAGGTCTACGGTAGAAGAAGTTTACGAACAAATAGAAAGCGACCTTTTGGCGGCCATTCCTTTGGTGGGGTATGCACCAATCGGTTCTGATGGGGTGTATTATGCCAATACAGGTGCAGCATTAACCCTGCTCGCACGACTTTATTTATATTGGGGCAAAATGGCAGAAGCAGAGGAGGCTGCATCCTATGCGATGGAAATTATGGGCCTACTTACCAATGGTGAAGGTTTATTGGACGCTGACCAATACGTACAAGGTTTTTCTAGAGCTCCGCACCCCGAGTCCTTGTTTGAACTAGAGTTAAGAATTGTAGACTGGTCAGATGGAAATGGGGTCAATAATTCATTGAACTCCCTAGTTGCTGACAATGAACCTGCTGCACAATTTATCATTGGAGCATCAGATGATTTAATGGCAGCCTATGAAGAGGGAGATGTACGAAAAAACTGCTGGGCGGCCACCACTAGGGAGGGTGTCGAAGGAGATGTTTATGCAAGTAGGAAATGGACTGGTTATAAAGGAGATTTTTTAGAAAACCTTCCTATTTTAAGAGCCTCAGAGCTCTATTTAATTAGGGCAGAGGCAAGGTATGAAAGCAACCCTTCGGGAGCACGTGCAGATTTAAATGCACTGCGTTCCAGACGAGGGCTGGGGGCGATTGACAACCTTTTATCTGGTGAGGCATTGCTCAACCGCATTTTATTGGAAAGAAGGTTAGAGTTTGCACTTGAAGGACACCGTTGGTTTGATTTGAAAAGAAACGGCAAGAACATTAGCAAACCTGAAGGATTTCTGGATGTGCCTTATACAGATTACCGTATTTTGTCGAATATACCCTTGGATGAAATTACATTGAATGAAAAACTGGAACAAAACCCCGGCTACTAATGAAAAAACATAGACAGTATAAGGTGTTTGGTTGGGTGTTGTTCTTAAGTTTGATGGCAGGAAATATTTCTTGCATGGAAGACTCAGGCTTCAATATCCTATGGGAGGGAATGGAAGTGGAATTTGATGAGGCCTCTTTACCCAATAATACCATTCAGAAAATTGTCACCAAGTCTAGTGACAATCAAGTGGATCAAGAGAAAGTTCGCATTAACCTGGTGGGTGCTCAGGTCAATACCCCTATTGAAGTTGAATTGGGTGTGGATCCCCTTTCTACTGCAATCGAAGGTGTGCATTACAATATGGAGACAAATAAAGTTACCATACCTGCCAATAGTAGTTTTGTAGATGTTCCTATAGAAATTCTTACTGGAAATTTGGCAAGTGATGAATTGCCGGATCTTGTGTTGACCATAATTGATGCCGGAGAAACCAAAATCAGCACCAATTACCACCAATTGACTATTGAAATTAGACTTTCATGCCCTTCTGAACTTGCCGGAATTTATACTTCGGTTACAGTAGGTTCTTTCGGAACAGTAAATTATCAAGTAACCATTACAGAGTTAGAGCCATTTACCTATAGGATTTCAGACATTACGGGAGGTGTTTATTCTGAATTATACGGAGAGAATGACAATCCTGCAGTTTTTTCTGAATTGTGTGGTAAAATAACCATGACAGAACAAGCGGATAATGTTTTTGAAAGAGCAGTATTTACAGGCTCCGGTACGGTAAATGCCGATGGAATAATTAGGATTAGTTGGGAAAATGAGGTGGCCGAGCTGAGTGGCATTACCACCTTAACGCCTTCTGGAAATTGATTTTGATGGAATTTATATTTGAAATTCTTTGTAAGAAAAACAGGCAAAGGATAAGAGAAGAATAGAACAGACCTCTAGGGCAGAACAAATCGCTTTGCCCTAGGCTTGGCCATAAGAATTTACCTAGGTTTAGCCCGTTATTGTGCAAGCTTGAAGGATGGGAAAAAAATGATGAAATACTGTTTAAAACAGTAAAGGAATTGAGGTTTTGTAAAACCTTGTGACCGATAAAACAAAACAAATCGGATGAGAAAGAGTATCGTTTTAGTCATTTTTCTTTTGTTAATATGGGAGTCCTATGGACAAAATCCAGTATTCTCTGATGAGGGAATGCAAAAGGTTAGATCCGGTGTTTTTCAAAAATTACAGGAAAGTGTGGGCAAGCACAGTCTTACCAACGAAGAAAAGAGGCGCATTTCAACGAGCATGGGGATTCCACTTAGGATCAATTTGGCCAATAATCAATCCGCTACTTTCCAATACTTAGATGAGACCTCTCATCCGGTATATTTTACTACTTTAAATTTGAAAGCTGCCAAAGCCACTGAAACTGATGCATTACAAGAGGGAGGAAGCTTGAATTTGGGGCTCACCGGTCGTGACATGATCGTAGGTATTTATGATCAAACTCGACCTAAATCCAATCACAATGAGTTCGGGAATAGAGTAAGCCAATTGGATGGCTCCACTGAGGAAATAAGTAATCATGCGACCCACGTCACAGGGACCATTTTGGCTGCAGGAAACAATGCAAATGCCAAAGGCATGGCAACGGAGGCCACAGGTTGGGCATTCAATTGGGATGCTGATATATCTAAAATGACCCAAAACAGCTATGATCCTGAGCTTAATCCCGGCGGGCACTTGGTATCTAACCATTCATATGGAAACCTTATTGGTTGGTATAGAGACAGTAATCAGAATTGGAGTTGGGCCGGAAATGAGGGAGTAAGTAGTCAAGAAGATTATCGTTTCGGGTATTATTCTTCCAAATCAAGACAGATAGATGAGTTGACTTTTGCCAAGCCTTATTATACTATTGTTTGGGCTGCAGGAAATGACCGTTCAGATGTAGGAGATGGCTCCAAGCCCTCTGATGGGCCTGAGGATACCATAGGTCCTGAGGGAGTGGCCAAAAACAATATTACCGTGGGTGCCGTCAGTTTACTTCAGGACTATAGTGCCCCTTCTGATGTTTTTATGAGTAGTTTCTCTAGTTGGGGGCCAGTTGATGATGGGCGTATTAAACCTGACTTTGTGGGCATGGGAGTAAATGTTTTTAGTTCTGCTGTTTCTAACAATGGAAATGGTGACAGTTATGCCACCCTGAGTGGGACTTCTATGGCCTCCCCAAATGTTACGGGAACCTTGATGCTTTTACAGGAATTGTATCATCAGAGAAAT
Organism: Cyclobacterium sp. L-R; assembly: GCF_056859355.1. NCBI lineage: Bacteria > Pseudomonadati > Bacteroidota > Cytophagia > Cytophagales > Cyclobacteriaceae > Cyclobacterium > Cyclobacterium sp. L-R. The sequence continues at coordinate 19,638 of NZ_JBSXOH010000092.1, read as the reverse complement.
TCTAGCAGATACATGCGTTCAGCCACCTTGAAGGCGCTTGCCATTCACACTACAAAGGAAGCAGGGATTGATCCCGGGCCTGATTATATGTATGGTTGGGGTTTATTAGATGCCAAGGCTGCTGCCGATATTGTCATCAATGAAGATGGTAGCTCAAAAGTAATCAGAGAATTACAATTGGAAGACAAAGGGGATTATCAAATTGAATTTATTTCAAATGGCGTCGATCCGATTAAGGTTACCATCGCATGGACAGATCCAGCAGGCTCCCCTGCGCCAGTGCAGCTAAATCCCGGAAATCTAATGCTGGTAAATGACCTTGACATGAGAATTGTGGATGAAAGTGGAATGGTATATTACCCTTGGTCATTGAATCCCGCACAAGGCTCCGGAGCTGTGGCCACAAGAAATGGCGATAATTTTAGAGACAATATAGAACAGATTGTGATTGAAAATCCAAGCCCGCAGAAATACACCTTACAAGTTAATCACAAAGGTAACCTTGTCAATGGGCAACAAGACTTTAGTATGATTTTTTCTGCAGGTGTCACTGATGGACAAACCAGTACTTTGTATTGGATTGGAGGGAATGAGGATTGGGAAAATCCCGGAAATTGGTCCCTTGAGTCCAATGGGCAAAGTGCTGGAAGAATTCCTGATGCAGGGACAAGAGTGGTAATCGATTCTCCAAATCCCGGGCAAGCTATCCGGCTGAATGAAACGGCCAATGTGTTTAGCTTGAATGTTTTTGGTGAAGAGAATCTAGTTTTGGATTTAAACCAACAAAACTTGATCGTAAAAAATGGTTTTCGTTCTGGAAATCAAAACATGGAAATAAAAAATGGTACCCTACTTTTGGAAGGAGAGGTGCAAAAAGAAAGTATTCTTGATTTTGGACAGGTAAGTTTTACGGGGGTAGATATTCAGTTTAATAGTGGTCGTTGGCAAGTGTTATCCATGCCTCCTTTGGATAAATTTAGTATAAATGCCGCCGAAGTTGAAGTTCAAACCGACAGGATTATTATGGATGACTTTATCCTTTCATCCGAAGCTAAACTGAACGGAAAGCTGAATACCATAGTGTTTAATAATCAATTTATTATTGAAAAAAATGCAAGTGTAGGTAACAGTCTGGATTTGGTTTTTTCTGGGGCAAATGGGGTATACCAGGATCTTCAGAAGCTTGAAGGGATTTCACTTACCAATAATGGAAGGAATTTAGCCATACAGGCATCTGGTATTTTTGAAACCATGAGTCTTTCTGGACAAACCAGTGTTCTAGCTCAACAGCTTTCAGTTAAAAGCCTACTGTTGGGAGCGGATTCAGAATTGGTGTTAGCCGATGGAGGAACAGTAGATGTTTTTGAACTTATTGGCTATGAGAATGATCCTGGAGGATCAGCTATTATCAGGTCTGTTGGTAAGGCATTTATCAACCATAATGTTTATAATAAATACTGCTTTGAAGGCTTGAGCGTTGAAAATGTAGATCTTTTGGGTGATGCAGTAATTAACTTGGATGTACAATCTAAAGTGGTCAACGCTGCCAACTGGAGTAACATCAATTGCGAAGATGTAATTTTTGTGAATTTTGAGGCTCGGTTTAATTGCGCTGGAGGAATTACCGAATTCATTAACTTAAGTGAGGGTAATATTAATTCCTATAATTGGAATTTTGCAGGCCTTGGTTCTTCGGTCATTGAGAATCCAACCTATGTGTTCAATTTCTCAAGAACTTATATGGTTACCTTAGAAGCTTCCGGCCCCTCTGGAACCAAATCCTTTCAAAGGAATATATCTGTAGCATCAAATACCCTAAATCGTCCGAATATTGTCGTAAATGGATCCCAACTGAGCTCTCAATTGCCGGCTGCAAATTACCAATGGTATAGAAATGGCAGACCGATTGAAGGAGCCAACTCCAGGTCTTATATTGTAGATGATGGAGGTACTTATCAAGTGGCAGTCATAGATGAACAGTGCAATAGGATTTCTGATGTAGTTGTGGTTTCTGGTTCTGAAGACCTGACACCTCATAGCCGGGCAGGATATAGCATAGGGCCTAACCCTGTTTCAAATAAGCTTTCTCTCTTTATCAACAACGATTATAAAGGGGAAGTAAATGTGAGTTTGTATGATGTTCGAGGTAGCAATAAAGTGCTTGATGCTTTCATTAAAAATGAACAAAGTATTGAATACCTAATGGATTTTAATTTCCCGTCAGGGCTTTATTTGCTTCAAGTACACACAGGTGGTGAGTTACATTCCTTTAAAGTGTTGAAGGAATAATTTTTTACCATTCAGAAGGATCAGAATTGCGCTATCTCAAAAACAATTAAAGAAGCCCCTTCTTATGCTTTGGTGGTAGATATCAAAGAATAATAAAGGAGCTTTTTTTAGACTGTTAGGCTTATCACTGATTCCAATATTCTTGTAAATCTTTATCTACATTTGTCCACACCGTTTTGGAGAAGAAAGTATTAATGGATGCAGCCCAACCTGTGCCTTCTCCTTGTGTTGATACTACTACTTTTCCATCAATCAATTCTACTGTCCTCGTTACTTTACCTGGATGCAATAAGTGGGATCTTTCTATTCCAAATTTATCCTTTTGATTTGCAAGGGTATAGTTGGTAACTGAATTTTCAAAATAGTTGATTTTTGAAATCACTGGGTTGAAAGGGGTTAAAATTTCTACCCATGTCAACTTGCAATCTTCCACAGGTGAAGTGTCGGCAGTAGGCGAAATAAAATTGGACTGTTTTAGCATGGCGTCGAATACCTCGTTGACACTACAATTGGGGTCCACGCTCGGGTCACAGATTATTGTATTCAGCTCTTCGCCTTCTTTTGGGTAGATATGGTAATTTTCACTACCAGGGTCAAATGAATCCTGAATTTGGCCATTGTCACAGACCATTGCTCCTGGGGGATTTGGATTGTTGCCAGTAGGGCAGTTGACATCAAAATACCATACTGTTCCCCCTTCAAGACAGCCTGATACATATATACTTATTTGTCGACTTATCTGTGGATCGTAAGGAATTGAAAAACTTCCTCCATAACTAACAAAACCATCATTTGGAGAAGCTTCATTGCAGGTTTTGAAAGGAGGGGCTTGTCCATCTTGCAACAAAACAGGGCTGGTACTAGCTACCCATTCTCCTCCATAACGAATATCCATTCTGTCTTTTTGATTGTACATATAATATGAAATATTTACGGTACCTGGGTAATCTCCCATGTCATAGGTTTTTACCGTTATTCCATCTTCACCAGTTACCCTAGGGAATGATTGACCACTTCCACACCTATTTTCAGAATCCACGATGGACACATTGATGGATTTTTTCTCGCTAATATTGTTGTTCTGATCATAGATGCTATAGGAAACTACAAAATCTCCTTTTTGAATAAAATTAGGAATGCCGATGGCTACTGCAAAGCTGTTATCAGAAGGATCGACTAACTCTACTGGGGCATCCCAGTGTTCCTGAGCACCTTCTACCTCTATATAGATTCCCTTCAATTGGTTATTCGAATCAAAGGCAAAAGGTAAAAATAGGAAGTTGTCATTCGTTATAAGTGCGGAGGAGATAGATACCGTAATCTTTATTTGATCAGGGTTAGATGCTGAAGGCATATTCCCTGGTACAAGATCTCCATATATGATTAATTCTTTATTAAGTTCATTTGGTTGTGAGCTGGGGTCTATGGGCTGGTTGACCAATTTTCGGGTATCTGCCTCATTTTCTTCTTCAGGGGCACAGGACAGAATTGCCAGGCTCAATATTGCTAGGATTAGTATTGTTGATTGAAATTTCATGTCTTCGGGATTAAATTGGTTTCATCAGGTAACAGTAGGACTATTGCATATTGCCGGTTAAAAGCTAAGAAGGCCAAACCGCAATGAAACAACCACAGAAGTATCTGAAAGCTTACCATAGGTCGTATCAGCATAACTTCCACTTTTTAAAAGAGAAAGCATTATCTCCGTATTCTTTCTTAAGGAAATACCTGCAGAAGCGAAATAGCCAAAGTAGGCAGTGCTAACAATGTCGTCTAGGGTGTCCTCCATTTCCCTGGTATGTGGAGGGAACTCATCACTGGATTCTCCATTGATAACTACCCGTTGATTAATGGTAGATGTCACCTTTGAACTAATGGCCAATGCAGTACCCGCCTGGATGCCCACACCCAATGAAAAGAGCTTATTGGGCTTGAAATATACCGAAAGGGGGACTTCAATTGTCGTGACCTGATATTTTTCTGTGTATTCAGAAAATTGATCAAATTGATATTCTGGGTCCTTTTCCTCAGCATCTAGATTCATGGTATACCCTCTTCTTGTCAGGTTTACCCCTGTACCAAATGAGACTTTTTTATTCCACTTGTAATTAGCAAATAAACCCACAACTGGGCTTAATTGGTAGGGCAAGTCTCCCTTTATAAGAAAGTTATCCGAGCCGGTTTCTTCGAAAGTTGAGATCATGTTATCTAATCCTTTTTTAGCTTCGCCTCCAGAGAAGTTCATAGAGTAACCTAGATGTAAACCTATGGAAAGGGGGTTCTGAGTAGCATATGATAATGTATCCTGTGCTGAACTGGTAAATGTCAGGAGAAGGTAGGTTATCGTGCTGAGTATTATTGTTCTTTTATTACACATATTGATTTTTTTGAAGTGGTTTATAGCTGCATCAATCCTTACCAATCTCCGTTCTTGTAGGGGGAGTAATTTGTTAGGGAGTTGGTGTAATTTGGTTCTGAAATAAAGCAAATGCTTACATGGTGCCAGGGAGTTCTAAGATCTTTTAAACCTGAAAGCAAATGTGCTTTTCCATTTATTATTCTAGCTCATTGGTTCTTTGAACCCGGATTAAGTAATAGGATTCGTTATGAGTGGTGTAATCACAATAAAATCAGGCTATTTGGAGACTGAGTCATAGCACCGCTATGGTGAAGTCGAAAATAGCAACGAAGTGACTGATTTTAAAGTGATTCCATCACGTAATAGAAGGTCTATTGCATATTTCGGGTTGAATTATTGAACTTAGGCTTAGCCGATAGCTTGAGATTGTATCCGGTTTAATTTCTATGTCAGGAACGATTGTGAAGTTGGGAATAGCTTTACGGGGTAGGAAAAGTAGAAATTCGGATTGGAGGGTTTTGCATTTCATGGCTTAATAGGTTTAGGTCAAAACATTTGTTATATTTTAATTTGTGTAGATTCAAATTCAGGTGGTTTAATGATTTTAAATCAAATACCGTATATATATGACTCTTTAGAAAATCTTTTTCGTAAACGTGGAAGTTGGAATCGTGAAAGTGTTATTTCAGTTCTTATAGCTTTTGGACAATTTTTCGGAAATAGGAGAGAGACATTTTTTTCGGGAAAGAACCTTTCTCAGCCCATTGTAGGGGAGCGGGATCTCCATAGGTTGTTATCTTACTATCTTTCTTAGCCTTAATTCTTTTTGATTTAAGGGAAAATAAAGGAGGAGAACTTGTTAAGTAGGGGATGGTATTGTTTGGGGCTGCTCAAGTTGAATACTATTGTAATAAAAGCTTGTGATTAACCTCTCAGGTCTATTTTAATAGTAGTTACTTTTTAGCGTTTAGGCGAGATTTTACCCAAAAGCCAAAAAATAAAAATAGCTTGTTTGGATGTGATCATGCCACAAAGGACAGAAGAAATGGGTATCCAAATAGCAAAGCAGTGATTTTTGTGTCTTTTTTATGTAACTTTGTAGCCTTAATTTAATAGAAAAAATGGTACACGTTTGTCGGAAGGAGCATTTTAATGCAGCCCATAAATTATGGAATCCGAAATGGTCTGAAGAAAAAAATAAAGCTGTGTTTGGACCATGTTCCAATGAAAATTGGCATGGGCATAACTTTGAACTGATTGTCACGATCAAAGGGAGGCCAGACGAAGATACGGGCTTTGTGGTGGATTTAAAGCAATTAAGTACCCTTATTCGAAATGAGGTTATTGATAAAGTGGACCATAAAAATCTAAATGTAGATGTCCCTTTCATGACAGGGAAAATGGCTAGTTGTGAAAATTTGGTCATGGAATTCTGGAAAATCCTGCAGCCTAAGGTTGATAAGATTGTAAAGGATGGAGGACTCTATAAATTGACTTTGTATGAAACACCAAGAAATTTTGTTGAATATTACGGAGAATAATTTCTTCTAACTTTTATAAACTACCTGCCATTGAAATACTACATTATTGCTGGAGAGAGATCAGGGGATTTGCATGCATCCAATCTTCTACTTGCTTTGAAAGACAAAGATGATAATGCTCAGTTTCGTGGAATGGGAGGGGAGTATATGGAGGATGCTGGCTGTACACTTTTTGCCCATTATAAAGAGATGGCCCTAATGGGGTTTGTGGAGGTATTGATGCACTTTAGGAGGGTGTTTAGGTATTTAAGCGCCGTCAAACAAGATATGGTTGCTTTTCAGCCAGATGCTTTAATTTTGGTGGATTTTGCAGGTTTCAATATGAAAATGGCCACTTTTGCTACTCAAAAAGGCATTAAAGTTCATTATTACATTTCTCCTAAATTCTGGGCCTGGAACCAAAATCGGGCTTATCGGTTAAAGAAAAACGTGGATAAGCTGTACACCATTCTTCCTTTTGAACCTGAATTCTTTAAGAAGTTTGACTGGGAGGTAGATTATGTGGGTAACCCATTATTAGACGAAATCAATAAATTTAAACCAGATAAGGATTTTTTGAGTCAGCACCAACTTGGAACCAGACCTTTGATTGCACTTCTTCCTGGAAGTAGGAAGCAGGAGGTTAATAAGATGTTACATACCATGATAGGTTTAAAAAGTAGCTTCGATAATGTAGATTGGGTAATAGCTGGTGTACGTAATCTATCTGCGGATGTTTATCAAATGGCCGAAGATGCAGGAATTCAGGTGGTGTACGATAAAACCTATGACATATTGTTACATGCAAAGGCGGCGGTGGTGACTTCTGGAACAGCCACGCTTGAAACAGCATTGTTTAATGTGCCTCAAGTAGTGGTATACAAGACAAGCCAGATATCTTATGCCATAGGCATGCAGTTAATCAAAGTTTCCTTTGCCTCGCTGGTTAACCTTATCGTTAACAGGGAAGTGGTGAAGGAATTGATTCAGGGGGAGTACCAATCCGAGTTCGTAGAGGAAGAACTTAGGGGGATTTTTGAAGAAGGTCCCAAGCGCACAAAAGTATTGGAGGGTTATGGAGAATTGCGAGGCCTTTTGAGCAATAAAAAAGCCTCGCAGGAAACTGCAAGGCTTATTTTTGATAGTTTATCTAATTAAGCTACTTGGAGCTTTTTGAATTTTGATTTCTCGAATTGAGTTCGAGCATATTCTTCATTTATGACTAGTGTATGTTTTCCTTCCTCAGAAGGGAATTCATACATGGCATCAGTGATGATGGCCTCACAAATAGATCTTAGCCCTCTGGCACCCAAATTGAATTCAACCGCTTTGTCCACGATAAAATCAATGCCTGACTCTTCAAACGTTAGGTCAACATTTTCCATTGCCAAGAGTTTGACGTATTGTCTAGTCAATGCATTCTTTGGTTCGGTAAGGATTAGTTTCAAAGAAGCTTTATCCAAAGGATCTAGGTGAGTCAGCACTGGCAATCTACCAATTAGTTCGGGAATAAGGCCAAATGCTTTTAAATCCTGAGCGGTAACATATTGCAATAGATTGGATCGGTCAATCTCATCCGCATTCGTCTTTTTACTGAAGCCCAAAGGCTGCGTATTTAACCTTCCTGCGATATGTCTTGCAATCCCATCAAATGCTCCCCCACAAATGAATAATATATTTTCTGTATTTACAGAGATCATCTTTTGGTCGGGATGCTTTCTTCCTCCCTGAGGTGGAACATTCACTATGGTACCTTCAAGCAATTTAAGCATGGCTTGTTGTACGCCCTCACCACTAACATCCCTAGTGATAGATGGATTGTCTGATTTTCTGGCTATTTTATCAAGTTCATCGATGTATACTATACCTCGTTCTGCAGCTTCCACATTATAATCAGCGGCTTGTAGCAATCGTGTAAGAATACTTTCTACATCTTCTCCCACATATCCTGCCTCAGTCAATACTGTAGCATCTGCAATGCAAAAGGGAACCTCCAGTGTTTTAGCTAAGGTTTTAGCCAGGTAAGTTTTTCCTGTTCCGGTGTCACCTACCATGATGATATTGGACTTTTCAATCCTTACATCATCCTCGTCCTGTTTTTGTCCTAGTCTTTTGTAATGATTGTATACAGCTACAGTTAAAACCTTTTTAGCCTCCTGTTGTCCGATTACATATTGATCCAAGTAGGCCGTAAGTTCTTTAGGTTTTTTTAATTTGAACTTAGGTTTTTTACCTTCCTTTTTCGTCTTGTCCTCTTCTCCCAGTATTTGGAAAGCTTGTTCTATACAAAAGTTACAGATATGCGCAGAAATACCGGATACCATAAGGTCTACGTCCTTCTTATTCCTTCCACAAAATGAACATGTTACTTGCGCCATTCAGATTTTATTTTACTTTTTTCGTCAATACTTCATCAATCAAGCCGTATTCTTTGGCTGCTGATGCTCTCATCCAATAATCTCTGTCAGAGTCGATTTCAATTTGCTCTATGCTTTTGCCACTGTGTTCGGCAAGTATTTCATAAAGCTCCTTTCTTAATTCCAGAATTTGTCTTACTGAAATTTCCATGTCCTTGGACTGACCTTGCATTCCTCCTGAAGGCTGATGTATCATGATCCTTGCGTGAGGCAAAGCAGCACGTTTTCCAGCGGCCCCACCTGCAAGCAATACAGCTCCCATAGAAGCAGCAAGTCCTGTACAGATTGTTCCTACTTCAGGGTTAATGTACTGCATGGTGTCATAGATCCCCAAACCTGCATATACAGAACCTCCTGGGCTGTTGACATACAATAAGATGTCCTTTTTGGCATCCACAGACTCCAAAAATAACAATTGAGCAGTGATGATATTGGCTATGTGGTCATCTACTCCTGTCCCTAGAAAAATAATTCTATCCATTATTAATCTGGAAAAGACATCAATTTCCCGGAAATTAGTAGGACGTTCTTCAATGACTGCACGTGTCATATTTTCCACAGAATGGATATATTGGTCAAAGGTATTGCCACTAATGCCCTGGCCTTTGACTGCGAATTTTCTGAATTCCTCTTTATTCATTTCTACTTTTCTCTTTGTTAATGTTACAAAAATAAAAAAAGCCCTTAGATAAGGACTTTTTATTAACAAAAAATTTTTAGAATTAGTTTTCGAGTAGTTCTTTAAACTTTTCTACTCCGATCTTTTCTTCTTTTAAATCGATCTTGCTTTTGACAAAATCAAGGACCTTTTCATTTTGAACCGAAGTCATCATTTGCATATAGTTTTTACCTTCATTCCCCTGAAGGTAATTTTGCAAAAACATATCCATATTGTCCTCAAGTTGTGCGCCCATTCCGGATGAGGCCAACTGCTCACGAATCATTTCTTTTGTCTTTTCAATGACATCTTCGTGCTCAGCTTTTATATCGTTGTCTTTTGATATTTTATTAGAAATCAAAGACCATGTCAATTGCTTGGCATAAGCAGGGAATTCTTTCTCCACATCCTCATTGCTTACCTTGCCATCATTGGCACGGATCAACCATTCTTTCAGGAATGCTTCAGGAAGGTCAAGTTTATGGTTAGAAATAAGGCCATCTTTGATCTGTTCTTCATTGAACACCTTAATTTCTTTTTGATAGTTTTCACTTAAGATGGTTTTTACCTTCTCAAGAAATTCTTCTTCAGTTGAAACCTGATCAGGACCAAAAACTTTATCGAATAGTTCTTGATCTAATTGTGCTTCCTCAGTTCTATTGATGTTTTGAACAGTGAAAGTAAATTCACCTTTAAGGTTTTCAGCAGCTTCCTTGCTAATATTTAATGCTTCAGCAATATCTCCTTTAATTGCTTTAGAAGGGTCGAAAGAAATAGTGTCTTCTTTTTTAACTCCCAAGAATTTTTTAACTGTTCTGCCATCCAAGCTACTTAAAGGGATAGATAGGTTTTCTTCATAAGAACCATCAACCGCTTTAAGATCTCCGTAAAGAAAATCATTTTCTTCACTTACCTCAGGATTGGTCATTTTACCGTATTGCTTCTTGATGTTTTCAATAGCTTCATTTACTTCCTTATCAGAAAGTGCTATTTCATACACCTTAGCATCTATTTTTTGGTCAAGGTTAAGGTCAATATTTTCTACAAAACCAATTTTGTAACCAAATTCGAAATCTTTTTGCTTTTTCCAGTCAATGTTCTGACTGTCTTCTTCAGAGGGTATAGGATCACCCAATACTTCAAAATCCTGTTCTTTTAAAAAATCATTTAAGGATTTGGACAAAATGGTATTTATTTCTTCTACCAATACTGATGTGCCATAAAGGTTTTTAACCATTGTAAAAGGAGCCTTACCAGGTCTGAATCCTTTGATATTGGCTTTTTTAGCGTAGTCTTTTATTTTGGCATCAACAGTTTGTTGATAATCTGCTTCCCCAAGTTTAATCTTTACTGAGGCTTCATTGGCAGCATGTTTGTCTAATGTAATTTCCAAGGGATCTGAATTTAATGTTTACCTATAACAAAAACCCTCCATCCTGATTTACCAAAAGGCAGTTATCAAGATCGAGGGATTTAATGGGTGTGCGGATGGAGGGACTCGAACCCCCATGCCTCGCGGCGCTAGATCCTAAGTCTAGTGCGTCTACCAATTTCGCCACATCCGCAAATAAATAAATAAATTGTCTACTAATATTACCTTATGTAATAAACGGGAAAATAATTTCCATCATCCCTGTCTATCTTTACATTCAAGTCTACTTGAAGGCTTGTTTTTAATGTGGTGCAAAGGTAATAATCAATTTTAAAGTTTCAATACTTTTGCCAAAAAAAAATTAAAATTTTACTTAAGATTTTGATTCCGTAGTCTGGAAATATTTTATAACTTGTATCGTATGATCAAAGTTGATATAGAAGAAGAGCGAAAAGAAATTCTCAAACGTTACAGGAAACTTTTGAGATTGGCTAAGCCATTGCTTAAATCGGGCGATGCCAAGTTGATCAAAAAAGCTTTCAATGTAGCTAGTGAAGCCCATAAAGAAATGAGGCGCAAATCTGGAGAACCATATATCTATCACCCATTGGAGGTTGCTCTAATTTGTGTTGAAGAAATAGGTCTGGGTACGACCAGTATTGTTGCTGCCCTGCTTCATGATGTTGTAGAGGATACAGACATGGAGTTGGAAGATATAGAAAGGGAATTTGGTGTGAAGGTTGCCCAAATTATAGATGGGCTTACCAAAATTGCTGGTGTTTTCGATTATGGCTCTTCACAACAGGCAGAGAACTTTAGAAAGATGCTTCTTACGCTTTCTGACGATGTACGAGTGATCCTTATCAAATTAGCTGACCGGCTAAACAATATGCGTACACTTGATTCAATGCCTCGCCACAAGCAATTGAAGATCGGTTCTGAAACCAAATACCTGTATGCACCATTGGCTCATCGCCTGGGCTTGTATTCTATTAAGTCCGAACTCGAGGATCTGCATCTTAAGTTTATGGACAAAGAAGCTTATGATTTTATTACAAAAAAGATCAGTGATACCAGAGTTTCTCGAAATAAGTTTATAAAAACCTTTATAACACCCATAGAGAAAGAGTTGGAAGAGCAAGGCTTTAAATTTGTAATTAAAGGGAGGCCCAAGTCTGTTTACTCCATTTACAATAAAATGAAGTCCCAAAACATCCCCTTTGAGGAGGTGTTTGATTTGTTTGCCATCAGAATAATCATCGATACAACTTATGAAAATGAAAAAGCGGCTTGTTGGCAGGTGTATTCCATAGTGACAGACTTTTACAGACCAAATCCAAACAGACTCAGAGATTGGATTAGTACTCCTAGGGCAAACGGATACGAATCATTGCATACCACTGCCATGAGCCAAACAGGACAATGGGTGGAAGTTCAAATCCGAACTCAGCGAATGGATGACATAGCCGAAAGGGGGTATGCAGCTCATTGGAAGTACAAGGAGAAGGAAAACGCCCCTGAAAAAGCAGCTGGAAGCCTTGATGAATGGATTACTCAGGTGCGGACCTTGTTGGAGAACAATGATGGTTCTGCTATTGAGTTTATGGATGATTTCAGAGGGAACTTATTTCATGATGAAGTTTTCGTATTTACCCCAAAAGGAGACCTGAAAGTGTTGCCATTTGGTGCTACTGCTCTGGATTTTGCCTTTGAAATACATACTGAAGTTGGAGCCAAATGTATAGGGGCCAAGGTAAACCAAAAACTGGTTTCAATTGGTCACAAACTAAAAAATGGGGATCAGGTTGAAATTCTAACTTCCAATAAACAAAGACCCAATGAAGATTGGCTAAAATCTGTCGTTACTTCTAGAGCCAAATCCAAAATAAAAGACGCCCTTAAGGAAGAAAAAAAGGGCTTTATGATGGATGGAAAGGAAATTGTTCAAAGAAAGCTGAAACAAATGAAGCTTGACTTTTCCTCAGAGATAGTGGAACAGTTAAGGGCCTTTTTTGAAACAAAAACCACTTCAGAGTTTTATTATAAAGTCGGCAAAGATATTATAGATGCTACTTCAATAAAAAGTTTTAAAGATTTTAAGCAGCAGAAGAAATCTAAAAAAGGACCTCAATTAAATTTTACAGACGAAAAATCGTTCACCAAGGAGATTAAAAACTTAAAGGGGCCAGAGCATGATCAGTTATTGATCGGCGAAGACATGGATGTAGTGGATTATGTATTGGCAAAATGCTGTAATCCTATCCCTGGAGACGCGGTTTTTGGTTTTGTTACGGTCAATGAAGGGATTAAAATCCATAGGACAGCTTGTCCCAATGCCCTTGAACTTATGTCCAATCATGGGAACAGAGTGATCAAGGCCCGATGGACCAGCCAACAGCAAATTGCATTTTTGGCAGGTTTGAAGATTATTGGGACAGATAGGGTAGGCTTGATAAGTGATCTTACCAAGGTTATCTCTAACGAATTAAAGGTGAATATGCGCTCTATTACAGTTGATTCCGATAGGGGGATTTTTGAGGGAAGTATAAAATTGTATGTAGATAGTACCAACCATCTTGAGAAACTAATCGACAATTTATCAAAGGTTCAAGGCGTTCTTAAAGTGTCTCGGTTTGATTAGCAGAGTTAAATCATCCATTTTTAAATAAGAACAGTATATTTGTAAAAAAAATGAAAGTATGGCTTCAACTGAAAGTCTTTACGAAAAGGTAAAGAAAATATTCACCGCCTATTTGGAGAATAAAAAACTTAGGAAGACACCGGAGAGGTATGCGATTTTAGAGGAGATTTATAGCAGAGGCGGGCATTTCGATGTAGAAGGGCTATACATTAGTATGAAAAACAAAAACTACCGGGTGAGTAGGGCTACTGTTTACAATACCCTCGATTTGTTGGTAGAATGCGACCTTGTAACCAAACATCAATTCGGTAAGAACCTTGCGCAATATGAAAAGTCTTACGGGTATAAGCAACATGACCACCTAATTTGCACCGAATGCCATCAAGTTAAGGAGTTTTGCGATCCCCGTATCCAAAATATTCAAAACACCGTTGGGGAAATTCTAAATTTCAATATCATCCATCATTCACTTTTGCTCTATGGCAATTGTACTGATGATAATTGTGAGTATAAAACTAACCCACCTGCGGAAAAAATTAAAAATAAATTATAATCCATGAAAGCAGAATTTCATTCGAAAATAGAAAACAATTCTTTGCTACTAAAGATCAAAGGAGATTTGATCGGTGATGACTCAGGCCCTCGATTGGTTGGCCTGGTTTCTGATGGCTTGCAGGATGGAGTGAAAAATTGTATTATTGATCTAAGTGAGGTCAGGTACATTAGTTCAAGCGGAATTGGCGTTTTGATAACAGTACTTACAAAAATGAGAAATGCCGGAGGAGAAGTTTACCTTGCATCACCGTCAGAACATGTCAAAAAGCTACTAATTATCACAAAACTCAATAATATTTTTAACGTTTTTGACACTTTAGAAGAGGTGTTGAAACAATTTAAATAAACTTTAAGCTTTATTTGTAGAATAAAATTTAGCTTGGAAGTTGTAAATTTTTATAAACATGACAATCTTCACGTCGAATTTTGACAGAAGGCTGTAATACTTATTTAAAAATAAAATGAAAATGGACGTTCTTTTAGGTCTCCAATGGGGTGACGAAGGCAAGGGAAAAGTAGTGGACTATCTAGCGCCAAACTATGAAATGGTAGCCAGATTTCAAGGGGGCCCTAATGCTGGTCATACCTTAGAGTTTGATGGGATCAAACATGTTTTGCACCAAATCCCGAGTGGGATCTTTAGGGAGAACATCCAAAATATAATTGGCAATGGTGTAGTCCTTGACCCAGTTGTATTGAGGAAAGAAATCAAAAACTTGGAAAAGTTTAATATTGATTTCAGTAAAAATATGGCAATTTCAAAGAAAGCCACCATCATATTGCCTACCCATAAATTATTGGATGCGGCTTATGAGAAATCCAAAGGAGATAAAAAGATTGGCTCCACCTTAAAAGGAATCGGACCTACTTACCAGGATAAAATTGGAAGGGTTGCTTTAAGAGTAGGGGACATGTTGTCTCCTGACTTTAAGGAGAAATACCATGATTTGGTACAGCGCCATAAAACAATACTAGATTATTATGATTTCGGTTTACAGGACCTGCCAACTTTGGAGGCAGATTTCTTTGAAGCGGTGACCTTTTTCAAATCCCTAAGACTTATCGAAACGGAATTTGAAGTGAATGCTGCCATTAAATCTGGAAAAAAGGTGCTTGCTGAAGGTGCGCAAGGTTCTCTTTTGGATATAGATTTCGGTAGTTATCCGTTTGTTACAAGTAGTAGTACTATGGCCGCTGGTGCCTGTACTGGACTGGGTGTACCTCCTTCCTCCATTGGAGAAGTGTTCGGGATATTCAAAGCTTATTGTACACGAGTAGGCAGTGGACCTTTCCCAACCGAGCTTTTTGATGAGGACGGAGAGCAAATGCGTAAAGATGGTAACGAATTCGGTTCTACTACAGGTAGGGCTAGAAGATGTGGATGGATAGATCTTCCAGCTCTTAAATACTCTATCATGGTCAATGGAGTTACCCAGCTCTTCATGATGAAAGGAGATGTGCTGAATGGATTTGAAAACATTAAAATCTGTACTGAGTACAAATTGGGAGATGGAAACACTTCTGACCAACAGTATCTCAATGGGACTACAGAGGGAATTCAACCCGTTTATGAAACAATGAAAGGTTGGAATTGCAGTTTGGAAGGGATCACTAAATATGAAGATTTTCCTGAAGAACTTAAAGCTTACGTTATTTTCCTTGAAAAAGAACTTCAGGTACCTATCAAAATGGTGTCTGTAGGACCGGATAGAAAGCAAACAATTCTAAAATAATAGTTTAATTTTCAAAAAAAAATATTTCGAGGCTTCTTCCTAATTATCAGGAAGAAGCCTTTTTTATTTATTTTTTAATTGAGTATCTTAACTCCCTAATCCTTGATGGAAAATCTTGAGAAGAGTCCTTATAAGCGGGATTAATGATTAGGGTAGCTGCTGAGAGCTGTAATCAAAAAAGAAGTAAGTTGTTTGAAGAGGTGGGCCTATCTTCATTCTGATTTGCATTGAATCTTCAGGGTTGACCGATGATGAATTTATCAATACCTAAGATAACCTAGCTATTGCTGTTTCAGGATTCAATTGTAAGACTGGTGTCGGGAGAAAAGCAAACCTGGCTTTTGCAATTGGTTTTTACCAACATTAAAGGAGAAGTGATTCCTCCTCGAATTTTAAGGTTTATTGCCTATTTTGGCTTAAAGTTTTTACTAGCAATAGGAGAATAAGGACATGGAAGAAGTGCTTATGTATATAAACAAGAGTAGTGTTGGCTATAGGACTTTGTTCTTTTTCTGTAAAAGGGGGTTGTTGTCAACTGTTTACAAGGTTCTTGTTTGTTTTTTAATCTTCCTAACTTTCCCTCAAGACTTATTTTCGCAGCAGGGATTTCCCTATTGTGAATCCTTCCAACAAGCAATTGAGAGGAAAGAGACCGTTTTAGGTGGTCATGCTAAAATTAGCGATGGTGTTCTTAGGCTGACAGATGCAGTAGGTGATCAGAGTGGTTATGTTTATATAGATATTCCTTTCTCTTCTAGTTTTGGCGTTAAAGCATCTTTTGAATATTTTAGTTATGGAGGGACCGGAGCGGATGGATTGACCGTTTTTCTTTTCGATGGTTCTACTACTTCTTTTTCTCCAGGTGCGTTTGGAGGTTCTTTGGGCTATGCAATGAATGCAAAGGTTGGAGGTTTGACCAATGCTTATATGGGGGTAGGGTTTGACAGCTTTGGTAATTTCGGGAATAACTCCGAGGGTAAAACTGGAGGGTTTCCGCAAGAAGAAAGCAAGCTGCATCCCAATGCCATAGTGATAAGGGGACCAGGGAAAGGTTTCAATGGTTACCATTATATCACTGGTGTGAAGACCAATGAAGGTGGTGCATATGGTTTACCGGAAGACCAACGGGTTCCAATTAGCTCTGGTGGGCCAAATACAAGGAGGGTGACAGACCCTGATAAAAATGGTTACCGTAAAGTGATCATTAAGCTTCGACCAAAGAATGGAGGAACAGGTTTTTATTTGGATGTAGAAATGATTTTCACGAGTTCAGATGGCAATCCAAGGCAAATTACACTTATAGACAATAAAGATTATCCCTACCCCTCTCCTAAAACTTTAAAAATAGGTTTTGCAGCATCTACAGGAGGAGAAACCAATATACACGAAATCAGAAACTTATTGGTGGAAGTGGCAGATGAAGATAACTTGAAAAAACCGACAACCAGCGTTGTTGAAGGATTTTTGGTTTGTGAAGGGCAGGAGAACCATCTTGAAATACCTAAAGAGCAATACAATTTACCCAATCAAGATTCAAGAATAAGCTGCATGAGGTTTTATGAGTCACTTGAGCAAATTGAGGAGATGGAAAAGGATCCTTGTCTTTCAGGGACTTGTAGCGATGATGAAACAAGGCTTGCTTTGAAGGAGGGAGTTTTCCGATATTCAGGAGATGGTTCGAAGTTTTCATTTATCCCCAATCCGGGTTTTGCAGGTGAAGAGGTGCAGGCCTATTTTACCATTACGGATAATTATGGTAAATCATCTGAAGGAAGTCCCGTTGTGCTCAAGGTTTTGGATAAACCGGAACCAATAAGTATTATGATCAATGACCTTCCACTTGTTAATATGGATGCCTGTCCAGGAGAATCTGTAAATTTAAGTGTTCATTCTCTCGAGGAGATCCAACAATACGAATGGTACAAAGACGGTGAACGATTGCAAAACTTTTCTGAATCGTCAATAACGGTTTACAGCCCGGGAGTTTACCATGCTAGTGTCATTACTCGTGAGGGCTGCCCATTGGTTTCTGAAAGTATTGGAATTGCCTATCCTTCATTTCCTGATTTGGTAGTGCCAAACAGCCTGTTTGGTTGTCATCCGGAGATATTTCCCGATCCAAGGGAATACATAACAGATTACGACGCTGAGTTTTATGACTATCAATTCGAAGATGAGTCAGGTTCCTTGTTTCTCAATGAGGAAGTACTTGACTTGACAGATGATGGCTTATACCTAATTAGGGTTAAACCTAAATCTCTGGAATGCTGGTCTGAACCACTTACTTTTAGGCTAAGGTTGCCTGAGGAGGCATTGGAAGCAATGGCGGATTATGTGCTAAATGCTACGGGGAATAAGGAGGAGGCTGAGGATGGCATTCTTTCTACGGATCAAATTAGGTTCATAGATCATTCCAAAGGAAACCCACAGAAATGGAATTGGGACTTTGGGGATGGTAATACTAGTTCACAAAGATCACCTGTACATGTATATAATGAAAAAGGGGAATTCATTGTATCCTTAACCGTTGAGACTGGGCCCGATTGCGCAGCAACTTACCAACTACCTATTTCTATTCGAAGAACTTATAGGGTCATGTTTCCGACGGGCTTTACACCTTCACGTGAAGAAGATAATTTTTTCATGCCCAAAATGAAAGGGATAGCAGCAATGGATCTTAAAATATTCAATACTTGGGGGGAGTTTGTGTTTCAAACTACGGCTATCAATGGCCCTGGATGGGATGGAACCATCAATGGAAAACCACTTCCTCCGGGTACTTATGTATATAGAGGTGATTTTGAAACCAACAAAGGAGAGTTGGTTACCAGGTCAGGTAAGTTTCTTTTAATAAGATAATGAGGAAAATAATAATTTTGATTGTTTCTTTTTTTAGTATAGCGGCAGAATTGGTTCAGGCCCAAGACATGCAGTTTTCTCAATTTTATGCGGCGCCTATATTTTTGAATCCGGCGTTTACTGGAAGTACGGAATGGACCAGGGTAGGTGTCAATTACAGAAACCAATGGCCAGGTTTAGATCGAAGCTTTAATTCTTTTTCTGCTTATTTTGATCATTTCATAGACCATAAGAACAGTGGGGTAGGTGTCATCGCCAATGGTGTTCGTGATTCTTTTTCTCAAATACAGAACATGGAAATTGGTTTGACCTATGCTTACCGCATCAAACTGGGGGAGGAAAGTTATCTTCACTCGGGAGTTCAGGCCAGTTTTGTTCATAGGAATGTAAATGTCGAAAGCATCATACTAGGAGCGCAAATAGACATTGATAGAGGGGTAGTGGTAGGGAATGGTGTCAATTGGGTAGAAGATGTGAGTCAGAGGAGTCATGAAGACATCAATACAGGATTGTATTATTATGACAAGAAGTTCTGGCTAGGTGTGTCTGCCCATCATTTGACACGTCCCCATATTTCATTCCTTCAATTGGAGGATCAGAGGCTACCTATACGTTATTCTATTCATGGTGGAGTCACCTTTGATTTATTTAGCAATAATATTGGAGATGTTATTAACAATACCTTACAAGAGCGAACCCTATCTCTTGCTTTTAATTATAAGAGACAGGGTTTGTTTGATCAATTGGATGTGGGCTCAGAGTTTTTCTATGCACCTCTTATATTGGGTGTATGGTATAGGGGATTGCCTACTAAGCGTAGTTTACCGAATAATGAAGCCATTGTCGCATTAATGGGGTTTTCATTGCCGAATGATTTGCAGATTGGTTACAGTTTTGATTTTACTGTTTCTAAGCTGGCCTGGAGGAACAGTGGAGGGGCACATGAATTGTCCATGCGTTATACTTTCAGGAATTATAAATTGGGCAAAAATCGAGACAGAGTTATTCCTGGATTTAAATATTGAGTTCCAAAAAGTTTTTATGGTTGATTATCAGTTGATTTGTGATATTATGTGGTTTTTCTTTGCGGAATGCATGGTTATTTAAAAAATAACGTGCACCTTTGTCATCCCAAAAGCGGGTAAAGAGAAGAGAAAAAGGCATCAAAAAGTTTCTCAAAAAATAAATTAAAATAAGTTTTTGCAAAGTTAAATATTCCTTTTATCTTTGCACTC
>NZ_JBSXOH010000091.1:0-238066 GCF_056859355.1 Cyclobacterium sp. L-R | reverse complement strand
AGCCACTTCGTTGCTGATTTCAATTCACCATAGCGGTGCTATGGTAAAATCTCCAAACAGTCTGATTGTCTTGCGATTGCAACACTTCCCGTAAACACGGGACAGGCTTCACCCCTGACATTGTCAGGGCGGAGAAATCCTATTACATAATCCGGGTTAAAATGACTTTAAAACCCTATTCAGATGGGGTTTAGCCATGAAATCAGGAAATTTCCGACTGGGTTTATTGCCCAATCCCACTTTTAGCGATATCCTGATATTTAGAATAAAACGTGATTTTTATATTTTTTTATTAATGCCTGTGATTATTTTCTTAAAATAACGAATCATTAAGAAAAGTAATCCCAATGACATTTTCTCAAAACAAGCTTTCGGATGAATTCTTAAAATATCTTGAACAAAATAAAGGCATCCTTTACAAAGTAGCCAGATCATATGGAAACAATGAGGATGAAATTAAAGACCTAATTCAAGAAATTTCTATCCAAGTTTGGAAGGCTTTTCCAAAGTATAAACAAGAATTCAAATTCTCAACATGGCTATATCGCATCGCTTTAAATGTTGCCATATCGAATTACAGAAAGGAAAAGGTACGAGCCCAAATAAACTCTCCTATGGAAGATCAATTTATCCAAATAGCGGCTCCAAAAGAAAGTACTCAAAATGAAAACATTCAGCAACTCTACCTCTTAATAAGCGAATTCAAACATTTCGATAGGGCCTTAATGTTGCTTTATCTGGATGAAAAAAGTTATGCTGAGATCGCCAATATTATGGGTATATCAGAATCTAATGTGGCTACTAAACTAAGTAGATTAAAAAAGAAATTAAAAGAAAAATTTTTAAAATAAACCAATATTAAAAATGAAAGAGCAAAATATTCTCAATTTATGGAAAGCACAAGACAGCAAAATTGAACAGATTTTGAAGTTGAACACAGAAATTCTCAAAGAACAAATAAGTCAAAGGTCTAAAAAAGCGCTTTTTGGCCTCAAGGCTGAAAAAATCACGGGATTGGTATTCGGTTCGCTTTATCTATTTATTTTGGGAGGCCTATTAGCGTATACTATAAAGTATTCTCCTTTTGCCAACAATTTTTTCCTGGTGGCAATTGCTGTAATTTTCCTAATCAATATTAAAGTATTTATTGATTACATCAAACACCTGGTTATGGCCAGCCAAATTGATTTTACGGGGCCTGTTATTGCCATACAGCAAGAATTGATGGAGTTGAAATTCAACCTGGTTCGAGACATGCGTTTCTGGTACCTGCAACTACCCTTTTACACACTATTTCAGCTTGGTTTTATAGATTTTTCCTCCAATATTCCAATGGTTTGGCTAGTCATTCAGCTTGTAATTACGCTCCTATTCACATTGGCTGCTATCTGGATTTTTATTCATATGAAACCAAAAAATGCATCTGATAAAAAGGTGAAATGGCTTATTGATATGGCAGGCGGGAAACAAATTGAAAAAGCAACTGAACATCTAATGGAAATCAAAAACTACCGTTAATAAAAATTAAGCTTTCAAAGGAATGCTTTTGCTGGATTCAATTGCAGGGTAAAGCTTACTGAGAGTGATGGTTTAATGAGATTAGAAAGGCTTATGCAGGATAATATTCCCAATTCCATTGCAATCTCACCCATTCTAAAAGGAGGTGATGCAAGCAAAGCGTAATTAAAGAAGCTTAGCCAATAAAACAACTCCGTCTTTTAGTAAAACACTCTAAGAAAATGATTATAGAGTCTTTGCAATATTAAATATAAGGTCAGTTCATGGCTCAGGCGAGACAAAAGGTTTTAATTCATATAGACTTGAAATTTAGAATGGAGGGATTTAAGAATACAGACAATAAAATTTAAAAACACTTTCAACGGCCTTGAATTATTGCTTTACCCTTGTATAATGTTTTTTGCATTTATGCATAAAAATCACCAGTTTGTCTTTTGATTTACTATCAAACGTATTAAATATTAATTCAACTGAACCTCCTAAAAATAACCCCATGATGAAAAATGTGCTCCTCTTGTTTTTTGTATTCACCTGTGTTTTTGTATCACATGGGCAAACCAAAAAACCACATGGAAATGTAGTAATAACATCTGATAAGAATTTAACACAAGTACAGGCCAAGTCAAATGGTGAATTGCATGTGAATGTTTCACCTAAGGATGTGCTTAAATTCAAATCAGATGGATTGGTTAAGTACAGTGACTTTGGTGCCAAGGGAGATGGGAAAACCGATGACATGAATGCTATCGCAGGTGCCCACGCTTTTGCTAACCAGCATTCTCTTAAAGTAAAAGCGGATAACAATGCGAAATACTTTATAAGTGGAAAAGAACGAACTGCCTATATTCAAACAGACACAGATTTCGGAACAGCAACTTTCATTATTGACGATACTAATGTAGAAAATCTCAAGGCCTCTATTTTTATTGTCAATTCCAACTTAGAATCTTTTAAGCTTGAAGGAATTACTTCCTTGAAAAGAGGGCAGAAAAAAATCGATGTCTCTCTACCTACTGCTTCACTTGTTACTGTGACCAATGCCAATGTAAAACACTATATACGCTATGGTCTTAATCAGGACAACGGATCTTCGCAAACTGATATTTTTGTTGTCGATAAAAACGGTAAAGTTGACATGGATGCGCCTATCATTTGGGACTTTGATGAAATCACAGAAATCACTGCACTACCAATAGATGATAAGACGCTAAACATCAAAGGTGGCCGTTTTGTAACTATTGCGAATCAAGATGAATCCAAATACAACTATTATAGTCGAAATATAGCTATAATGCGTTCTAATGTCATCGTTGATGGCCTTAGACATGAAGTAACAAAAGAAGGAGAGCACGGTGCACCCTATGGGGGATTCCTAACCATCAGAAATTGTTCCTACGTTACTGTAAAAAACACCGTACTTACCGGACACAAAACCTACCATACCACAGGTTCAGCAGGAAAACCTGTCTCTATGGGGACTTACGACATTTTAGTTGGAAATTCACTTAATGTCTCTTTCATCAATTGCAGTCAGACAAACGATATCGATGACCGAACTTATTGGGGTATAATGGGCTCAAACTACTGCAAAAATTTACTTTTCGATTCTTGTACCTTTTCAAGGTTTGATGCCCACAAAGGGGTAGCTAATGCCACTATTCGTAACTCCACCCTAGGTCACATGGGTATCAATGCCATCGGTAGTGGAACCTTACTATTGGAAAATTCCACGCTTCGGGGAAGAAGCCTTGTCAACCTTCGCTCCGATTATGGTAGCACATGGCAGGGGGAATTAATTATCCGCAATTGTATCTTCATCCCTAACGGAGGTAAAGAATCCAATGCTGCACTTATCAGCGGGTCTTATTCAGGCCAACATGATTTTGGTTATACCAGCTATATGCCGGAGAAAATTACAATTGAAAATTTGCAAATAGATGATTCTAACCATCCAGAAAACTATCAAGGGCCAGCTATTTTCACTAATTTCAATTCTAAAAATATTGACGACTCTTATCAGGAGAAATATCCTTACGTTAAAACCAAAAAAGTCATCCTCAAAGATGTTACTACTAAAAGTGGGAAAAGTCTGAGAGTAAGTGACAATCCATACATGTTTAAAGATGTGAAGGTGGTTAGGAAATAAATGTTAGTTAATTTCCTTCATGGACCGTTATAGTTAATAAGCTAAAAATAATAGCCTTACAAAACAAAATAGAGCCTGCCTGAATCAATCTGGTATTCAGAGCAGGCTTTTTTGCATTATGGATCTTATACATTTCAGGCTGACACTTTTTAATTGGATGATTTAGAAAATCTTTTTTCAAATTCTACAAATTTTGCTTACCAAAAAGGTATTGCTCTTCCTAATTGATCCTATTTTGAACTTTACGATAACCTTGGATCCATTTCAAAATCAATTATCTTAGCTATAATCCTATATTTCCACAGATATACCAACTTATGTTAAGGAGGTAAAAAGCCACAATCCCTATTTATTTTTTAGTGTACTTCAATATTTGATAGGTCAAAATTTTCTTTCTTGACCTTGCCCCCCCCTTTACTATCCGCTTAAAAATCGATCTCTATAAATATTTTTTTAATAAAATTATTTCTTAGAATAAGCCTATGTGATCTGAATAAAACTGCCTTTAAACATAATTTAAGGCTATTTTTTCTTTATTAAATTACAATTAAGCCTCTAGATAACCAGTCAAATAAGGTTTAATCCATTCATCACCAATTTTATTGGAATACTTTTTGAATAATTCACTGAAGAAAACATTCAAACGGTCGACTATCAACCTATACGGCCAGAAGAATATTAAAATTTTATATAAATAATGAGACTAATAAAATTAATTTTCAGCGAAAATATTTTGTTGACAACGGGAATAATAGCACTTTCTTTGGCAAACTATTCTTGTGACAGCAAGGGAGAACAAGTGAAAGTAGAAACACTTTCATTGCCGGTGACTACCGTAAAGAAAGATTCCGCAATCACTACATTCGAATACCTAGGCGCAATTGAGGGCAAGGTTAACGTTGAGATTCGTCCACAAGTTGAGGGATTATTGGATCAAATCCATGTGGATGAGGGGGATTTTGTTGAAAAAGGACAGCTATTATTTAGTATCAATTCCCAACCTTATGTAGAGCGACTCAAAAATGCACAAGCAGCAGTAGAGGTAGAAAAGGCGAAACTAGAGAATGCCAAAATCGAAATGGAAAGGCTACAACCGCTTATTGACCATGAAGTGATTTCCGAGGTACAAATGAAAACTGCCCAATCGAATTTCGGTGTGGCCAAGGCTTCACTTGCTCAAGCACAGGCTTTGAAAGCTACTAGTGAGATCGATATGCAATTCACAAGAATAAAAGCTCCTGTAAGTGGATACATAGGACTGATTCCCATGCGTGTAGGGAATTTATTATCGAAAGGTGATGATGAACCAATAACCACCTTATCAGACATCAGTGAGGTCTATGTTTATTTCGCGATGAGTGAGTCCAACTACCTTTTTTATAAAAAGATGAAAGAAGACTCAACAGCCCGAAGGTTAAATCCAAATGTGAAATTAATACTAGCAGATGGGACTATCCACTCGGAGGAAGGGATAATTGATGCGGATGCTGGTCAAATAGACCGAAATACCGGAGCCATCACCTTAAGGGCTAAATTTAATAACCCTGACAAACTTCTTAGAAGTGGGAATACAGGTAAAATCATTTTAGAACAAATCCATCCAAATGTATTAATGGTTCCACAAGAATCAATAACAAAGGTTCAAGACAAAACTTTTGTTTTCACCCTTATGCCAGACAGTACGGTGAGAAGGAAAGAGGTAAATATCTCCGGCAAAGCAGGTCAAAATTATATTTTGAAAGCGGACAACATTTCCGAGGGAGAAACAATCATTCAATCGGGAGTGAATAAAATTAAAGATGGGATGAAAGTGGAAGCCTACCAACAAAAACAGCTTCCTTAAAAACGCTGATTCTTTAAAACTACAACAACCAACTTTTATTTATATGATTAAGAAAATAATAGACAGGCCTGTTTTGGCCTCAGTTATTTCGATTTTAATAGTGATTGCTGGGCTGATCAGTTTGATGCGACTCCCTGTAACTCGATTTCCTGATATTGCACCGCCTAGTGTAAACGTAGGTGTTAGCTATCCTGGTGGAAATGCCGAAACGGTCGCTAAATCTGTATTGTTACCTTTGGAAGAAGCCATCAATGGGGTAGAAAACATGACCTACATTCGCTCCAAGGCCACGAACTCGGGAAGAGGAAGCATCAATATATTTTTTAAGCCAGGGACTGATCCGGACATCGCCGCAGTCAATGTTCAAAACAGTATCTCCCGAGAGATCGGTGAACTACCTCCCGAGGTAATTCAAGAAGGGATCTCCGTAGTAAAACGGCTTAGTGGCAATATTATGACAATCAACATTGTTGCCGAAAGTGAAGACACCCCTTATGATGAGACCTTTATACAGGCTTATTCCAGGATAAATGTAAAACGGGAATTATTAAGAGTAGAAGGTGTTGCCCAAGCCTCTTTTGTCGGAAGGAGAACTTATGCCATGAGGGTATGGCTAAACCCAGAGAAACTGGCACTTTATGGTCTTGTGCCCCAAGACATAACCAATCAAATCAATGACCAAAACTTTGAAGCAGCTCCTGGTAGATTTGGTGAAACTTCAGAAGAGATTTTTGAAACCATTATCAAGCACAAAGGCCGATTTAGTACGCCTGAAGAATACGAAAACATTGTCATTAAATCCAACAAAGATGGATCCATTCTATACCTAAGAGATATTGCCAGGGTAGAGCTAGGTGCTTCTAATTTGGGTAGTGACAATACCGTAAATGGAAAGCCCGCTGCCACCATTAATATCACCCAGACAAGTGACTCCAATGCCAAAGAAATAGATCAGAAGATACGGGAGGTAATGGAGAAAATCTCTAAAAATTTCCCTGAAGGAATTACTTATGAAATATCCTATTCAGTAAGAAACCAAATCGATGAATCCATTGATCAGGTTGTACATACCATTATTGAGGCCTGTATTCTGGTGTTTATCGTCGTATTTATCTTTTTACAAGACTTAAGATCAACCATTATTCCAGCAATAGCAATTCCTGTTTCATTGATAGGTACCTTTTTCTTTTTACAACTGCTGGGTTTTTCTATCAATGTACTCACCATGTTTGCCTTGGTACTGGCCATAGGTATCGTAGTAGATGATGCCATAGTTGTAGTGGAGGCAGTGCACCACAAAATGACCCATGGGAAAATGCCTGCAAAAAAGGCAACGGTAGCAGCAATGAAAGAAATTTCCACTGCCATTATATCAATTACCATCGTAATGGCTGCAGTATTTGTGCCTGTAGGCTTTATGGAAGGCCCTGTTGGGTTATTTTATCGACAATTTGCCTACACCTTGATTTTCGCAATCCTTATTTCAGCTTTAAATGCCTTGACTTTAAGTCCTGTTTTATGTGCATTATTGTTAAAGCCTGCAAAGGTTTACGAAGATGAATCTGCAAGTAAATTTTCCCGCATAAAGCACAGGATTTTTACGGCTTTTGAATCAGGATTTGATGCCTTTACAAATAAATATGTTGGGTCAGTCACCTACCTTTTACATAAAAAATGGATCCCACTTAGTGCTTTGGTCGTGCTTTTAGTGCTAACCGTTTTGATGTTCAGGAGTACACCCAGTGCATTTATCCCTGCAGAAGACGACAGTTTCCTAACTTACTCCCTGACCATGCCTCCAGGGTCTTCTTTGCATAGAACTTCCGGGCCAATGCATCAGGTGGATTCTATTCTTAGAAACCACCCTTCGGTGAGAAGTGTCAATAGTATTTCAGGTTTTAATGTAATGGAAAATGCCCCTAGCCCTTCTTTTGGAATGGGATACATAAACCTTAAACCTATAGACAAACGTGGTGAAACTCAGGAAATCAATGCGTTAATCTCTGAATTAAAAAACAAACTGTCTCATATTCCAGAAGCAGAAATCAATGTTTTTGCTAGACCGACAGTTCAAGGATTTGGGGAATTTTCAGGTCTTGAAATGATTATTCAAGACCGGGTAGGAGAAAGTTTTACCGATTTCAACTTAGTAGCAGATGAATTTATTGCTGCTGTAAATGAAAGACCGGAAATCGAAAAGGCCTTCACCACCTTCAATGCAAATTTCCCTCAATACCAAATGAACATTGATTATGTAAAGGCCAAGAACATGGGTGTGAGTGTGCAAAATATGATGAGATCTGTACAAGCCTATTTTGGAAGACTTCAATCTGGAGATTTTAATCGATTTGGTCGCCAATATAGGATTTTTGTTCAAGCAGATATTCCTTATCGTACGGAGAAAAAATCCATGGATGCCATTTTTGTGAGAAATAACCTTGGAGAAATGGTGCCTGTCAATACCATGGTCACACTCGAAGAAGTGAATGGTCCAGAAATAGTGAATCGTTACAATTTATTTAATTCAATTACTGTCAATGCTACACCTGCGGATGGTTACAGTACTGGAGATGCATTAAATGCAATTGAGGAAATTGCAGCTGAACTGCCAACCAATTATAGTTATGAATGGACAGGGATGAGCTTGGAAGAGAAAGAATCAGGTTTTCAAACAGCCATCATTTTCATTCTAAGTATTGTATTTGTTTTCTTCCTTTTGGCAGCCCAATATGAAAGTTATTTACTTCCATTTGCCGTTTTACTGTCAATCCCATGTGGTTTATTAGGTGTATTTGTCGCCATCAATCTTGCAGGAATTGACAACAATATATATGTGCAGGTCAGTATTATCATGCTTATAGGCTTACTGGCAAAAAATGCGATTTTGATTGTTGAATTTGCTGCACAAAAGAGAAAACAAGGCATGAGCATATTCAATGCAGCTGTGGAAGCTTCTCGACTGCGAATTAGACCTATAATCATGACTTCTTTTGCCTTTATTGCCGGGTTGATTCCCTTGATGCGAACGATGGGTGCTTCTGCTCAAGGTAATAAATCTGTTAGTATTGGTGCTGCAGGAGGAATGCTTTTCGGTGTAATTCTTGGGATTTTCATCATCCCTACCCTTTATATGGTTTTTCAACATCTTCATGAAAAGACCAGAAAAAACCCAGGTAAAAACATTCCTGTAGAAGCCTAAAATTTGAAAATATGACATTCAATCATAAAATAAAACAGACCTACCTATTCGCTCATTTGATCATTGTAATGGTTATTTTGAACCTTTGGGGATGTAAATCAGGAGAGAATTATGTGCAACCAAACCTAAATCTACCGGATGCATTTAAAGCACTTCCTACAAGCCAAACGGACAGTCTTCATAGCGACACTTTGAACATAGGGAAAATCTCATGGAAGGACTTCTTCGAAGACACTACATTGCTGAGTTTGATCGATGAAGGCTTGAACAATAACCTTTATTTAAAGCA
This sequence comes from Cyclobacterium sp. L-R, assembly GCF_056859355.1. NCBI lineage: Bacteria > Pseudomonadati > Bacteroidota > Cytophagia > Cytophagales > Cyclobacteriaceae > Cyclobacterium > Cyclobacterium sp. L-R. The sequence goes on along the minus strand of NZ_JBSXOH010000091.1, from coordinate 229,071 downwards.
GGTGAAAAAGGAAAGTGAAATTGCCAATGAATCATTGAAGCAATCAAAAGCAAACTTTTTCCCTCAGCTTACAGCATTCCTTGAAAAAAGAGACGACCGTTACTCCCAAAATTCCTCCACCAGGGAAAGCACCAAGTATTATGAAGGTAAAGACACCCCTAAACAATGGTATGTGACCAGGGCAAATAACATGGCAGCCATACAGTCAAGTTGGGAGATCGACTTATGGGGAAAGCTAAGGCGTATTAAGGAAGCCAATCAGTCACAACTTCAACAAAGAGAAGCCTTTACAAAGGCAATTAAGACGGACATAGTCGCTGAGATTGCTACCTCTTATTACAAACTGCTAATGTTGAAAGAACAACAGCAAGTCGCCGAATACAATTTAAGACTTAATGATTCTACACTTAGTATTGTAAAACTACAGTATAGGGCTGGTGAAGTTTCTTCATTGGCCATCACACAAACCGAAACCCAGAAATTAATTTCCGCATCATTGGTACCCCAAATAGAGCGGCAAATTGAAATTCAAAAAAACAATTTGAATGAACTATTGGGAGAATACCCCAAGGAAAAAATTGATGTGCAAAGAGGTTTGGGTGATACCCGACTTCTGAGCGAGATCTCAGTAGGAGTTCCCCTTGAGCTAATAAAGAACCGTCCGGACGTGAATGCTGCAGAGTTTGCCCTGGTTGAAGCCAATGCACAGGTAGGGGTTTCACAAGCCATGCGCTACCCTTCCTTGTCCTTAAATGCCCAACTTGGGTATGATGCCATAGACCTATCAAATGTATTGAATCCGGGATCCGTTTTTGGAGTATTTGTTGGATCCCTTACCCAGCCTATTTTTCAAAACAGAAAGCTAAAAACAAGGTACAGAATAGCCCTAGCTGAAAGAGACATCGCCGAACTTGCTTTCCGAGAAAAAGTAATACAGGCTGTAGCCGACATTTCCAACGGGATGGTCACCATTCAAAAATTGGAAGAGGAATATGGCTTGGCAGAAAAACGATTGATTAATGCTAGAAAAGCAGTAAAAGAGTCTTATTTATTGTTTAGCAGTGGCTATGCCACCTATCTGGAGGTAATCACAGCCCAAAGCAATGCACTGGAAAGTGAGCTGTACATGGTTGATGTGAAGATGCAAATGCTGATCGCCAATATTGAATTGTACAGAAACCTAGGAGGTGGTTGGAACTGATTTATAGGCTGCTTAAACCCGAACAAATCCCAAGATGTGGGATACAAAAACAGTTACAAGGTCATGGAATTTATTCAAGCTCCATGTTTTTGTAACTGTTTTTATTTTAATTCTGGCTTATTATTTTTTTAAAAAAGCAATTTAAAATGGATAAAGTATAAGGTAAAAGATTAAAATTTAACCACACTTGTCACATCCACAACCAGACTGTGGTTTAGCTCCTTTATGAAACCAAGTACGATAAACCCAGCCTCCAATAACGACTACAAACAATCCAAAAACCAATGCTTCCTGCCACATAACTAGGAGAAAATTTGATAAGTTGCCAAAGCCCCCAAATAGGCGATAATTGTCATGAAAAGAGTCTGCAATATAGGCCATTTCCAACTCTTTGTTTCCCTGTACACCACTGCAACTGTACTCATACATTGCATGGCCAAGGCATAAAACACCATCAACGAGAATCCAGTAGCTCTGTTAAACACTTTTTCCCCAGTATCAGCGTGTACCTGTTTTTCAAGCTTTTGTCTGATCGTAAGTTCATCTTCTACTTCTTCTCCGATACTATAAATTGTAGCCACAGTGGCCACAAAAACCTCCCTGGCTGCAAAAGAAGTAAGCAAAGCAATCCCAATTTTCCAGTCATAACCTAAAGGACGTATCGCTGGTTCTATGGATTTGCCTAAAATTCCTATATAAGAAGCTTCCAGCTCCTTTGATGCATAAACATGCATTATTTCCTCTTTTTCACTTTCGGAGGCATTCTCCAACAGGGCTGTCTTCTCAGCCTCCACCGCTTCCATTCTGCCTGATGGCCCATAACTAGCCAACACCCATAATACTATAGATATAGCTAAAATCACCTTCCCTGCCTCTAAAACAAATATTTTCGACTTATTAAACATGGTCAATAGCACAGTTTGCAATCGGGGCATTCTGTAAATTGGCAGATCTGTCATTAAAAAGCTTTTCTCCTTCGTTTTTAAGATAAACTTAAGCGCCAAAGCTCCCAATAAGGTAAAAACAGTTCCAAACAAATACATGACCAATAAGGCTATTGCCTGAAGGTTAATTCCCATCCAGGCTTCATCAGGAACAGTCAAACCTATCAAAATAATGTATACCGGCAAACGTGCAGAACAACTCATCCAAGGCGTTACCAGAATGGTTATTAATCGTTCTTTACTGTTATTGATGTTTCTACTGGCCATTATACCAGGTATCGCACAAGCCATACCTGAAATCAAAGGCACTACACTTTTTCCGTGCAAGCCAAAAGGACGCATTATGCGATCCATTAGAAACACTACTCTAGAAAAATAGCCCGTATCTTCCAGAAAGGCCAGAAACCCAAACAACAGCGCTATTTGAGGAATGAAAATCACCACTCCTCCAATTCCTGTAATTATCCCTTCTGATAATAAGTCCGTAAAAACGCCGGGAGGAAGTGTCTCCACTACCCAACTGCTTATGGAAGCAAAAGTGCTATCAATAAGATCCATTGGCGTTTCTGCCCAGGCAAATATTGCTTGGAAAATAAGTAACATGATCCCAAAGAAGGTCAAATAACCCCAAACTGGATGCAAGAAAATGGCATCCAATTTCCCATGAAACTCTCTAGGCTCATTTGATCCAGAAAGTACCGATTTGCTCAGTAAATCTTTAATTTTTTTATACCTGCCTGTAGTTTCCTTAGTCTGTTGATCAATTGGATCAAAATCAAAAGCTTTGGATCGCTCTTCCAACCACAAGTGCTTTTCCTCAGACAAGGTAGGGTCAAAGGAGGCAAATATTAATTGTTGAAATGCTTGATAAGGCTGCTCATAACCAAATTTCTCTTGAACCTCACTAAGCAATTCAGGAAATTCTAATTCATGAAAAGGTTTGCCAATGACAAATTTATTTTCAATAAATAATTCCTTTACTGCATCTAATCCATGGTTATTTCTGGCATCAGTCATTACCAATGGAACACCTAATTCCTGGTAAAGAGCAAAAGTTTTAATATTTAAACCCCTTTTTTCAGCCAGATCTTTCATGTTGATCACGAAAGCTATTGGAATACCTAAATCCATTACCTGTGTGCCAAGTAATAGACTACGTTCCAAATTACAGGCGTCCAATATTACTAGGGCAGCATCTGGCTTTTCTTCTCCCTGACCATTGAGGACTTTATGGGCAATAACTTCATCTTCAGATTTTGGCAGTAGACTGTACGTCCCTGGCAAATCTATCAGTTCAAAATGCTGCTCACCTTTGTGGAAATAACCGACCATTTTATCAACAGTCATTCCAGGGTAATTCCCGATTTTTTGATTTAAACCTGTGAGCTGGTTAAATATACTTGACTTCCCCACATTTGGATTACCAATAATGGCAATTCTCCGTGTGCGCAATTTTTCTGCTATTTCCATTCGCTATCCTGCTTTCAAATGAATCAGATTAGCCTCCTCTATCCTTAAGGCAAGTACATTTCCGTCAATGATAAAAGCCATAGGCCCGTTGAAAGGTGCTTTTTTCAACAAACTGATTTTTTTACCAGGTAAAACCCCCATTTCCATCATTCTAACCAACAAGTTTGAGTTGGCAATGCTGTCAATTTCGTATATCGTATTGTTATTAAGTCCGGCTGCAGTCATAGGGATTCGATTTTAAAGACTAATCTGCATCTTTGATTTCAATGCGCAATTTTAACATAATTTTCTCGAAAAAATAAGGATTTCAGCCTTTATTTAGATTGAATAAATTATGTCATCTGCAAGTTTATAACCAAAAAATGCAGCCTGTAAGTTCGCCAAATGGGAAAGCAATTGAAAAAAAATAAAAACATGACAAAAATCAACTAGTAAGAAGAGGGAATTTCACCCTTTAAAACCAGAATATCTTTTCTATTTAGCAGAAAAAAAATAGCTGACTTCACTTATTCTAAGACGAATTTTCCGTTTACACTAGATCAGGAAGAGGTATTCATTATCCCTAAATAGATTCCTTTAGGTACCAATGGGTTCAATGTAAAGGAGACTATAGCATGGCACAATTTTCCAAATACGGAAATTGATAAAAATGCGGGGCATGAACTATTTTCACTATCTAATAGAATGAAGTAGTCAGAAGGCTAAAAATAAACCTCTACAGAAAATTTAATTAATGCTTAAGTGTTAAATGTCACTGTTAAAACTGTAAAATTAACCTACATTGAATAAGAATAAAGGCATTAAAATTGTTTAGATGACTTTACTCTTTGATAAGAAAACTTTGGTCATTTACCAAATACTTTATGGCCTTAGCCTACAATTTATTATTAAATTAAATCGTCAACAAAATTATATTTATTATGTTTTTCGAACGTGTATACGATAAGAGTTTGGCACAAGCAAGTTATGTAATAGGTTGCCAAGCAGGAGGTATTGCTGCAGTGATTGATCCAAAAAGAGATGTAGACACCTATTTGAAGATTGCTGAAGAAAACGATTTCACCATCACGAAAATCTTTGAAACCCATATTCATGCTGATTTTTTGTCTGGCTCACGGGAATTGGCAACCCTAACTGGAGCAGAATTGTACCTCTCAAATATGGGAGGTGAGGACTGGCAATACGAATTTCCACATACAAAAATCATTCATGGTGACCATATATCCCTTGGAAACTTAGATTTTGAGGTTTTACATACTCCGGGCCATACTCCTGAAAGCATCAGTTTCCTCCTTACAGATAAGGCAGCTACTTCTGCTCCCGTTATGGTTTTTACTGGGGATTTTGTGTTCGTTGGAGATGTTGGGAGACCAGACTTATTAGAGCAGGCAGCGGGGATCAAAGGTAGTCAGGAAATAGGAGCTGCACAGTTGTTTGAATCTCTTAAGCAATTTCAAAAAATTCAAGATTTCATACAAATCTGGCCAGGACATGGAGCAGGCTCTGCTTGTGGAAAAGCATTGGGAGCCGTTCCGTCAAGCACAGTTGGCTATGAAAAGATCAGAAACTGGGCATTCCAGCTTTTAGAGGACGAGAAGACTTTCACAAGTACTTTACTGGAAGACCAACCCGAGCCTCCCCGGTATTTTGCTAAGATGAAGCAACTCAACAAAATTGAGCGCAAGCTTCTCCCCACCGTCCCTGAGATAAAGCACTTGCAAAAAAGTGAGTTTAATGCTCTTCCTGCAGGGATGCCCGTAATAGATACAAGGTCTCCCCAGGCTTATGCGAAAGGGTTTTTAGAGGGAAGTATTAACATCGAAAACAACAATACTTTCCCTACCTGGATGGGATGGTTTATGGATTATGACCTTCCTTTTACTTTGATTGCTGAAGCCGATGAATTAGAGGACATTTCAAGGAAGCTGATGAGAATTGGACTCGATGAGGTCTATGGATATATTAGTCCTGAGGAATTGAAAAATAACAAAGACATTAAATTAAGGACTTCCAGCCCTATAGGTAAGAGGGAAGTTCAAGAAAAAATAAAACAGCACAATGCTCAGATTTTAGACGTTAGGGGTGCTTCAGAATTTAAAACAGACCATATTAAAGGAGCTGAGAATATATTTGTTGGAAAACTCAAGCAAAACTTGGATCAAGTCAGCAAGGATCGCCCAGTAATTGTGCATTGCAAATCTGGTAGCCGATCCGCCATAGCCTTTTCCATATTAAAAGCCAATGGTTTTGAAAACGTATCCAACTATGCAGGGGGCTGGGAAGACTGGCAGAATACTTAAACCCAAAATATGCAATAGACATTCTATTACATGCTGAAATCGCTTTAAAATCAGCCACTTCATTGCTGTTTTCAATTTCACCATAGCGGTGCTATGCTAAAATTGAAAACAGTCTGATTGTCTCGCGATTGCAACACTTCCCGTAAACACGGGACAGGCTATTACGAATCTTATAACATAATCCGGGTTAAACCTGAAGTATAAGATTGATGCTTGTTTTTAATACTAGATTTAGTTAATTGCATAAAATTAACAATACCAACTAAGCAATCTTTATTTAGTATTTAGGTATATCCCAGAATATTCTAAACCAATGAAAACTACCATTCTACAACTTGCTGATGAATTGGCTCAGCTGGAAGAATCCTTACTTAAGGCTACCCGCGAATTTGAGGTCTATTTAAATCCTCTTCCTGAATCACAAATTGTTTCTGCAATCAATTTGATTCAATACTTGTACTTTAGAAGTAAAGACAGAAAATCTTTGCAGGAATGCCTCCATTACTATGGGTTTTCTGCTCTTTCTAATTCGGAGAATCACCTTCACAGACAGCTTCAGACGATAAGGGAACGTTTGGGTCATGTATACCCGGAATCTGCTCTCAATCCATGTACTTACAAGTTTAGCAGGAAAAAACTCGAGCAAAACAGCAAATTCCTTTTCGGTAAACCAGCACAAGCCAATATGCCTGTAGTGATGGTCACATTTGCCTCCGATTTCGCAGACAATCCTGAACTAGTAGAAAGGCTATTGCTCAATGGCATGCAAGTGGCACGTATCAATTGTGCCCATGACAATGAACAGGTTTGGATGGACATGATCAAACAAGTCAGACTTGCCGAGGAAAAGACCGGCTTGTCTTGTAAGATATATTTTGATCTGGCTGGACCTAAAATTAGAACATGTCTATTGGCTAAGGGTAAAGAAGAGGGAAAGGTAAAGGTGGAAGAAGGTGACCTTATATGGCTAGCCGAAACAAATGAAGGATTTTCCGAAGAAGATGTAGTGATTAGTCCCAATGAAAAAGGAATAATTTCAACGCTGGAGGAAAATCACCGGGTTTTTATAGATGATGGAGAATTTAGTGGCATCGTGACCAAGGTGGAACCTGGTAAAGCTGCTGTTAAGTTAATCCGCGTTGCCTCCAAAAAAGGGAAAATCAAATCAGAAAAAGGGATCAATTTCCCTGATACTGAATTAAACATCCCATCCCTGACTGAGTACGACAAAGCCTGCCTGCCATTTATTTGCCAACACGCTGATTTACTGGGCTACTCATTTGTAAAGACTCCTGGAGACATTACCAGATTGTCCAATGAACTCAAAAAATTGGCACTAAAACATCCTCCCGCAATCATTCTAAAAATAGAAACGCCTGAATCTGTTAAAAATTTACCGGCACTATTGTTTGAAGCAATGAAAAACCCTCCATTTGGAATCATGATAGCAAGGGGTGATCTCGCTGTAGAAATCGGTTTCGGTCGAATGGGAGAAATACAAGATCAAATCTCATGGATCTGTGAGGCAGCACATGTACCAGTTGTTTGGGCAACGCAGGTATTGGAAAATCTCCAAAAGTCAGGAATGCCAACCCGTTCTGAAATCACAGATGCAGGGCAAGCTTCTCTGGCAGAATGCATCATGATCAATAAGGGCAATCATACCATTCGGGTTTTGAAAACACTAAAAGAAATTATGCTAAGGACAGCTGGTCATAAAACCAAAAAGAGATTTATTTTTCGGCCCTTGAGTATCGCTATAGACTTTATAGAGTCCAATAATGTCTATAGAATTGAACCCGTTCCGGAAAATAAGTAATACTCATAAACCTGCCCTTAGCAGGTAGCATGCCATACCGAACAGTACAGTGCAGGACGCCTTAAGGAATACATTCCTTTATATTTGGATCCAATCTAACAAAAAGCCCATGAAAATATTAACTTTTTTAGCAAGCTTTGCCTTAATGCTTTGTATTGATGCATTGGCCGTTTCTGATCTAAAGCCTGAATACCTGCGCTGTGAATACCTAGAAAACCCTTTTATTGATGAAAAAGAACCCCGATTAAGCTGGATTTTAACTTCGCAGGTAAGAGATCAACACCAAATAGCCTACCGTATCTTAGTCGCAAGCAAAATTGAACTTCTAGAACCAGGGAAAGCCGATTTATGGGACTCTGATAAAGTGAAGGGTTCCGAAACTTCCCAGGTTGTTTACAAAGGAAAACCCTTGCTTTCACGTCAGAAGTGCTATTGGAAAGTTAAGAGTTGGGACAAAAAGGACCAAGAAGGTGAATGGAGCAAGTCCGCATCTTGGGAAATGGGACTATTGGAGAAATCCGATTGGAACAGTAAATGGATAGGAAAAGATTTTTCCTCCACTACTCAGCCGATCCCCTTTAAAAACAAAGAACTTTTCCTCCCAGCCTCTCCTATCTTCAGAAATCAAATAAACCTTAAAGAAAAAGTTTCAAAAGCCCGGTTGTACATCACTTCTTTAGGATTATATGAATACAAAATCAATGGGGAAAAAGTAGGTAAAGACTTTCTTGCTCCTGGCTGGACGGATTATAATAAAAGACTGTATTACCATGTATATGATGTCACAGATCAACTAGACAAAGGAGAACAGGTTTTACAGGCCTCTCTATCTTCAGGTTGGTACAGTGGCTATATAGGTTATGCTTTATTGATAGGTAACCCTGTAGTAAGGGGCTTTTATGGAGACACCCCAGCTTTGAGAGCGCAACTGGAAGTTACCTATGCAAATGGTGAAACAAGCACCTTCGCCACCAATGAGGAGTGGAAGGTTAGCTCAGGAGGGCTTCTGGAATCCGACATACTGCATGGCGAAACTTTTGATGCCAGAAAGGTGCCCGAAAATTGGAGCAGTACAAATTTTGATGATAAAAACTGGGAACAAGCCGAAATCATTAATGCCGGCAATCGTAATTTGGAGCTTTACCCTGCACAACCAGTTCAAATGACTGAGACTATAAGGCCAATAGAAATTCATGAGCAGGAAGAAGGCAAATATATTTTTAATATGGGTCAGAACTTTGCCGGATTGGTAAAGTTGAAAGTAAAAGGAAAAGCAGGTGACAAAGTAGTGCTGAAATTTGGAGAGATGCTGCATCCTGATGGAAGGCTTATGGATGAAAACCTTCGTATGGCTAGAGCCACGGACACCTACATTTTGAAAGGTGATCCTGATGGGGAAGAATGGACGCCTTCTTTTACTTATCATGGTTTCCAATATGTAGAAGTTACAGGGTTTCCCGGGAAGCCTACTAAAGAAAACATTACAGGCCTAGTTTTGGGCTCAAATACCCCAAGAGTAGGTCATTTTGAAACGGATCACCCTATGGTCAATCAGCTGTACAAAAACATTATTTGGACCCAAAGAGCAAACTTTGTTGACATCCCAACTGATTGCCCTCAAAGGGATGAAAGGATGGGATGGACAGGAGATGCTCAAACCTATGCTGGCACAGCAGCAATTAACATGGACGTCTCCGCCTTTTTTACTAAATGGATTCAGGATTTGCATGATGCCCAATGGGACTATGGGGCTTATCCAGACTATGCTCCGGCTCCCGGAGTAAGAAGTACCGACACTTATGCTCCAGCTTGGATGGAAGCGGGAATTATTAATCCTTATGAGCAATACAGGGCCTATGGAGACACCCGCATTTTGGAAAAAGGCTGGGAAAGCATGGAAAAATTCATGGCTTTTCATCATCAAAAAAGCAAAGGAGCTTTCTTTTATCCAGAGGGATCATTTGCGGACCTCAGCCCTAAGGGAGGATATGGTGACTGGCTTTCTGTAGGTAAAAAAACACCCCCAGACATGCTCGCAACCATTTACTATGGTTATGCAGCCCAATTGATGGCAGAAATGGCAACCGCCATTGGCAAATCAGAAAGGGCAATGCACTACCATGATTTATCGAAAAAAATTAGAACTGCCTTTTCGGATCATTACTTAGATAAGGAAACAGTAAGGCTTGTTACCAATGTGGCAGCCTATGGAGATGGAAAGGGATATGTGGATGGACAAATGGGTTTTTCAGGCAACACGCAAACAGCTTATGCTAATGCCATTTATCTTGACTTCCTAGATGAAGAGCAAAAAATGGTTGCAGGAGCTCATTTGGCCCAACTGATCAAAGATAATGACGGAAAACTGGCTACTGGCTTTTTGGGTGCAAAGCAACTTTTACCTGCATTATCAGCAACAGGCCACAGTGACATCGCCTACCAGCTACTTCTTAATGAAGAGTATCCTTCTTGGGGTTTTGAGATTAAAAATGGGGCCACAACTATCTGGGAGAGATGGGACAGTTATGTGAAAGACGATCCAGAAAAATTAGCCAGCTTAAACAATGGAATGAATTCCTTTAGTCATTATGCCTTCGGTTCCGTATTTGAGTGGATGTTTCACAACATGGCTGGAATCAAATCAGAGGAAGCCGCATACAAGACATTTGTTATTGCTCCAGATATACCCAAAAATGACATCAATTATGTCTCAGCAAGCCATGAATCTATCCATGGGAAAATAAGCAGCTCCTGGAAAAAAGAAAGTGGAAAACTTCTTTTGGAAGTTAGCATTCCTGTGAATACGAAAGCTACTGTTTTTATTCCAGCCAAAGATGAATTAGACGTTTTGCTTGATAACAAACGTTTAGACCAACATGAAGGCATTCAAAAGGGAAACTTTTATAAAGGTAAACAAGCTGTAAAATTGGGTTCAGGAACGTATAAATTTGAGAGTAGTTTAAATTAATTTCCCCATTGATTTGAAGGGAAATACAAAGCTGCTTGGCCTTGGAATTGGAAAACCTAACCAAACATAGCATAAAAACCTACGATTTTGGCGGTAAGGAAGCTTATTTCTACCACAATCTCGGCAAAATCGTAGGTTTAGTTTATGTTATCCTTCATTACTTTAGGCCATGATTAATAAAGAAAAAAAGGCTTTAATCTAACAAGAGCAATATTATTCAATCATTTGCTTGACTGATTTCCAAATATCGGCATCCACTGGTACACCAAGTTTAAGATTTTCCTCCCTCCTTAAAAATGATTGTTCTCCTGGGTAGTTTATTTCCATGCCTTCGAAAACTTTTGAACTTTTTAAATCTGCTAAGGCATTTCCAATTTTGTTGTCAAGCTTTTCTTTTGGAATCCCCAAAGTTTCGGGATGTAGGCACAGAAAGAATTGGGAGATCCCATATTCCTCTTTTTGTCCACCTATCTCATAAGTAGACTGCCCATCAGAAAGACCAGACGCCATAAGGTCCAGCATCATTGATAAGCCAGCCCCTTTCCATAAACCTATAGGCAAAGCCAATTCCTCTGCAATGACCTGCAAAGGGTCTTTGGTTATTTTCCCTTCCGAATCAAAACCTGCATCGTAGGGTAATTCTTGATTGGCTTTTTTGAAAATAGCCATTTTCCCATAAGAGTATTGCGTCATAGCAGTATCCAGAATCACAGCCTTGTCCCGATAAGGCAAGGCAATCACCAAAGGATTATTGCCTAATTTGGGTTCTTTGCCTCCCCAAGCTGGCATATTGGGAATGGTATTGGTAAAGCAAATACCAATGCATCCTGCTTCAGCTGACTGCCATCCATAGTTTCCTGCACGCATCCAGTGGTTGGTATTGTTTAAAGCCACACAACCCATACCGTTGTTTGAGGCCATGGCGATTGCTCTATCCATGGCCAAAGACGCATTGTACATTCCAGCCCCCAACTGACCATTCCACCGTTCCATAATAGGCAAAGAAAATTCTTTTATTGGTGCTTTGTCCGGATTTACCTTTCCCCTTGCTACTTGCTCCAGAAAAGCAGGAAAACGATTTAATCCATGTGAAGCCACCCCATCCAAACTTGCCATGGCAAAAAGGCGGGAACAAATTTCTGCCTTTTCCTGATCAAACCCATGCTTTTTTAATACTTGGGTGAATGTGGTTTGTAAAACTTTTAAGGGAATCCTTTTGCTGGTATCCATACAGATTTTTTGGTCAAGGTTTATTTTCAGATTAAAAGTAAAAGAATTTTATCGGGGGTGAAAAATTACTACTTGAAATATTAATCAAATAAAGCCTAAAAATGGTCAAGTTAAAGATGCCTCAAAATCCAATATTCAAAAAGAAGAAATAAACATCAACATGCATCAAGATTATCACAGGACGAACAAATAGGTTATAAAATTTCTTTCATGTTGAAAACAGTCATTGTGAGACAGTTAATTTGAGCTGAAAAATTGTAAAAACAAAAAAACCACACTTTTCCAACGGCTAGGATACCATCTTCTATTAATAGGATTCAAAAAAACCAACTAGTAAATCAATTGATGTTTTTTTTTATTTATTAAAATAAATAATTACATTCAATGGAAGCAGATAAAAACAGTAAATGTTTAGCGCATTATTTTTATATATTTTTTTAAGTTTATCTTCTATTCCTATTAATTTAAATAGGGAAAATATATCTATACCCGTATATTCTAATTTAAAAAAGCAAAGTAAAATCACCTTATTGGAAGATTATTCTTATGAGTTGGAAATAAATCAAGTAACTACGATTTATGATTCAAAAGGATTGTCACACGCATCGCAGCATTTTATTATAGATCAATTCACAAGCTTAGATAATTTTGAAGTTAAGGTAGTAAACCCAAATAATGGCAAAACCATAAAAAAATATAAAACTAAAGACCTTGAAAAAAGAGCACTGATTGATAACGGAAGTATTTATCAAGATTTAGAAGTAATGTATTTTACTCCGGAAGCATCCTCCTATCCCATAAGGGTAGAGATGACCGCCCGTATAAAAAAATCAGGCAATTTTTATTTCCCGAGTTGGAACCCTCAAAACTTTCATCATCAAAAGGTTGAGCAGGCCAGTTTAGAAGTTAACTATCCTAAGGCATTAGGAATTCGGTACAAAACACAACTTTTCGAGGGCGACTTTAATGAGTCGTCAGATACTGAAACCCAAACCCTTCTTTGGACTACAGACAACCACCCACCATCTACTACTGACGCCAAGGATACTGAGTTAACCAAAATAAAGCTCGCACCAGTAAAGTTTGGTATAGATGGATTTGAGGCTAGTATGGATACCTGGGAGAATTTTGGGTTATGGTTTTACCAACTTAATAAAGAAAGGACAAACTTACCCGAAGAATTCAAACAGGAAGTTAAGCTAATGGTTAAGGATGCAGGTTCAGACATTGAGAAAATTCAAATCCTATACAAGTACCTGCAAAACAACTATCGCTATGTCAGCATTCAGTTGGGGATTGGTGGCTGGCGGCCTATGGAAAGTGCTGAAGTGTTGTCAAAGAAATATGGGGATTGCAAAGGTTTAACCTTATTCATGAAGGCCATGCTTTCTGAGGTAGGTATAAGTGCTGATTATACCTTAGTGAATGCAGGGAAGGACACCTCCTTTGATGAGGATTTTCCCTCCAATCAGTTTAACCATGCCATCCTTCGAATAAATTCCGGCAAAAATCGCTACTGGCTTGAATGTACTTCCAATCACCTTCCTGCCGGGTTTTTAGGTGCATTCACCAAAAACCGAAAAGTATTGGTTATAACCCCCGAAGGAGGAAAAATTGACCATACTCCCTCCTATTCTGATCCTGACTTCAACACAACAAAAATCATTACTTCGATAATGTTAATGGAAGATGGTAATGCAAAAATTGAAGGCTCATTGCTACAGCAAGGGTTTCCGGCAGAAACCGTAATTATGAAAACTTTTGATAAAAAAGAGAAAGAAATCAATACCATTTTCAATGAACAAATAGGGGTCAATGGATTACTAATAAATGAGCTAAGCTTAAATAAAATTATTAACTGGAAAGAAATAGCTACAGAAATAAACTTTTCCGGTGTTGTCTTAAGGTACTTTAGAAATACGAATAAACGCGTTTTCATCCCAATGTCTTGGTTCAATTGGAAAATCAATATGGAAGCCCCGACTGGCAACTATGTTGAGGAAATTTCGATAAAAAAACACCGTGCTTTAGATGTGGAATCCATTCCTAAAAACATTACCATCAATAAAGAAAAATTTGATATAAATCTGGCGATAGCGATCGATGAAGAAAATATATTAATTAAAAAGCACATAAAAGTTAAAGACGCTATTTCACTTTCTAGCGAAGAACAAAAAGCACTATTAATAGCTATAAATGAAACATTAAATGGAGAATTAATTCTCACTAAACAATGAGCATATGGTTTTTTCAAGAATTATAGTATCATTCATTATTTTGGCATTATCTCCACTATTTTTATTTTCCCAAGAAATGCGTTTTGGGAAGTACAATGACTTTGAATTTAACTTCAATGAAGTCTCATTTGACCCTGAAGCAGATGCCGTGGTATTGCAGGAATCCTGCTACAATTTATTCTCTGGCATTGTGCTGGGAAGCAAGATACACCGGAGAATTAAAATACTTAAAGAAAGTGGCAAAGAACAAGCAAACGTCACCTTAAGGTACTTTAAAGGAGACGACAATATTCAAGATCTCTTTAAGATTAAAGCACAAACGATTAACTTAATAAATGGAGAAATTCAAATTGAAAAATTATCCAAAGGTGATTTTTACGAGGTAGATGCTGGTGATGGCTGGAAAGAAATAAGGTTTACCTTCCCCGGTGTGCAAATTGGGTCTATTATTGACTTTTCTTATGAAAAAACGGATAAATCCATCGTTTCACTGGAAGGCTGGGTATTTCAAAATGAGATCCCCACTCTAAAATCAATTTATGATATCACCTTCCCATCTTTTTTGAGGTATAAAAATTTGACTCAGGGGCTTAAGACCATTACCCATAATTATCAAACCAAAACAAAAGGCAATTATCGCTGGGAGCTAGAAAACCTGAATGCATTCAAGACTGAGCCTTATATGGCACATTACAAAGACTATTTGGAGAAAATCGATTTCCAGTTAGATGGGTATGAGTTCAGGGAAATGGATGGCTATGGTACAGATTTAAATAAATACGAGCAATTATTCCAATCCTGGCAGGATTTAGCAGAATATTTCACAAATCGGACTGAATTTAAAAGCTACTTAGAACCTAAAAAGAAGCAAGCTGAAATTACCGACATTAACAGCAATGAGTTAGATACGCTTCAACTTGCAAACAATATTTACAAGCATGTAACCTCCCAATACAAATTTAGCGGCTTATCCTCCATTGTACCCACTAAAAAGCTTAATGAAACAATCTCAAGCAAAAATGGCAGCAGGTCAGAAATAAATTTATCACTAATTGCCCACCTAAGACATTATGGGATTCTAGCTTATCCATTACTTATAAGTAGCAAAGGTAATGGACGATCCAATCTGGTACCATTTCCATTTATAGATCAATTTAATCATCTAATCGCCGTTTCATTAATAGGCAATAAAGTTTATTATTTGGATGCAACCAATTCAGATATTCCCTTTGGCTTTCTACCCTCTGATTTTCTTGTTTATCAAGGCTTTCTGATGATAGAAGAAAACAGTGGGCTTATGGACATTAAAATCCCCCATTCCTCCGGATACAATGTTTTTTCTAATTTAGAGCTAGGAAAAAATTCCATAAAAAGAGAGTCGACAATAAAAGTAATGGATTTTGATTACATCTTGAATTCTGGCCTTTTTAACGAAATAAACGAATCGAACGATGTCTTCCAAACTAAACTATTGCCCAAATCAGATAACCCAGAAGTAATACAAACCATTTCTATTACGGAAAACGATAAAAAAGAGAATGGATTATTAATTAATTACACAGCTACCAAAGAACTAGATTCAGGTAAAAACCTATACATAACTCCTTTTCAGTTATTGCGCTGGGAACCCAATCCTTTTGTTAGAGCAAGCCGTGTATTCCCAGTAGATTTCAATTATATTTTCACTGACAGGTATGCAACTAAAATCGAAATTCCTGAAGGATATGTACTAGATGATTTTCCGGAAAATGCCTCCATGACCCTCCCAAGCGGAGCTGTCTCCTTCAATTTTAATGTTAATGTAATGAAGAACACAGCCATAGTGAATTCCATAATATCGGTTAAAAACCATATTATTGACGCAAATGACTACCCCGACTTGAAATACCTGATGGATATCATATCAAGCAAGTTTAAAGAACCAATGGTATTTATAAAAAAATCAAACAATACAGAAATCGACAAACCTTCAGAATAAGCATTGTGCCATTTCTTTAAGTAAAATACCATTATCCGTTGCTTAATTCCTGCTTTTTTCACTCCTTGCAAACCTAAAAATTCATTCAACATATGAAAGTAATTAGCTGTGATCATCCGGGTTTGTTTGTATATAAAGAAGCTAAAATACCACAACCTCAAAAGGGGGAAGTATTGGTTAGCATTAGAAAACTAGGTGTTTGTGGAACTGATTTACATGCCTTTGCTGGTAATCAGGCTTTTTTTACTTATCCAAGAATCCTTGGGCATGAAATAGCAGCCCAGGTAGAAGAACCCAATGGATCAGCCTTGCAGCCAAATGATCCTGTGGTAGTCATCCCCTACCTACATTGTGGGCATTGTAGCGCCTGTAGTTCAGGAAAGACCAATTGCTGCGAAAAACTTAAAGTGCTGGGTGTACATACCGATGGGGCCATGCAGGAATATATGGCTCTGCCTGCATCTATTCTAATACCTACCCCACAGCTAAGTTGGGATGAAATGGCCATTGTAGAACCTTTATCTGTAGCTGCCCATTCAGTAAGAAGAGTTGGATTGAAAAAAGGAGACAAAGTATTGATAATGGGCTGCGGACCTATTGGCTTGGCCATAATGGTATTTGCTCAGCTTGCCGGAGCGGAAGTTACTGCATTAGACATCAATTCCTGGAGGTTAGGTCTAGCTCAAAATGAATTTAAAGCCAAGCATACCATAAATGCCAAGGAAATGGATACAAGCTTAAAAGAACAATACAAAAATAGCTTTACAGCTGTATTTGATGCCACTGGCAATAAAACCGCAATGGAATCAGGTCCTTATTATGTAGCTCATGGTGGTAAATACATTTTGGTTGGGCTATTTAAAGATCAATTGTCCTTTCATCACCCATCCATTCATGCCAAAGAATTGACCCTGCTGTGCAGTAGGAATGCAACCAAAGAGGATTTTATATATGTCATTCAAACTTTAGAGAAAAAGCAATTCCCTACCCATAGTTACACTACGGATAAGTTCCTCTTTTCGCAGACCAAAGAAAAATTTCCTCACCTAACCAATCCTGAAAATCAGGTTATAAAAGCATTAATAGAATATTAAAGAATTCTACCATTTAAAAACCCCTATCACCGATTATACATTGGCTTTTGTTTCTTGATCGTTTTATTTACGAACTTTGAAAATTAAAGAGACTAATATATGAATAGGTTTTCATTTATATTCCTGACCTTCAGCTTTATGACTTGCCCTTTGTTTGTAAAGGGCCAAATAAATAGTGAGTACCAATTCTTGAAAACCAATAATGCTTACGTTGTAAAACCATTTGCTAAGGACTTCACCAGAATTGACACAGAAGGCATGAGCCTCGAATGTTCAACAACGAGTCTTAGTAGAGAATTAAACTTCCAGCATATATCAGGTTATTTTGATGAGGACACCCAAACCCTTTTTAGAAATATAAAAATTCAGGCGAGGGTATACATAGATATCCAGGGTGATATCAGAGATCTTTATTTCATTAGCGAAAATGATCCGAAAGATCATGGTATAGATTTTAAAGCTTTGGCCACCCACATACAAAGAAAACTGAGAATAGATCAAAATAAAGATTGTCTTCCAAAACTTGATGACAAATTTATTTCTTGGTACATCCCCATGTACCTGTATTAATTTTGTTCTAAATCCTACGCTTTGCCTTCCAATAATATTGTAATAAGCTAATAATTTGATTACAATATTATTGCCTTCTTAAAACCGGATTATGTAATAGAATTCCTCCGCCCTGACAAGGTCAGGGGTGATGCCTGTCCCGTGTTTACGGGAAGTGTTGCAATCGCAAGAAAATCGGCTGTTTGGAGATTTTAGCTTAGCACCGCTATGGTGAAATTGAAAACAGCAAGGATTGGGTATTTTAAGGCGATTTCAGCACGTAATAGAATGTCCATTGCATATTTCGGGTTGAACTACTTTGAAGTGAATTAGTACCTACCTTGTAATAGATAAAAATGCAATAATCTAAAGACATAAAAAAAGCCCGATACAATCGGGCTTTTTATTTTCTTAATTTTTATTTCAGAAAGAGCATCTCTCTGTATTTCACCAATGGCCAAGATTCGTCGTCCACTAGTAATTCAAGTTTGTCTACTGCATATCTGATTTTATCGAAGTAGGCGTCTTTTACGTCATCACTATAAAGCTTGGCTTTAGCAGTAATGTCTTCTTCTTTATTTACACGCTTCCTAGCTTCAACCATATTTCCCACATCAGATTTGAGTGATTCAATATGTTTAGAGATTTCTTCAATTGTCTCAATAGCTGCAGAATGGTCCAAACCTAAACCTTTCAAACCGTTTGCATTTGCAATAAGCTTGTTTTGGTATAAAATAGCTGTTGGAATAATGTGGTTCAAAGCCAAATCACCCATAACACGTGATTCAATTTGAACTTTCATTATATAATTCTCCAATCTGATTTCATGTCTTGCATGTAGCTCTCTTTCGTTCAACACATTGTGTTTTTTGTAAAGATCTGTTACTTGCTTAGAAATAAGAACATCCAAGGCATGAGCAGTGCTCTTAAGGTTAGAAAGTCCTCTTTTCTCAGCTTCTTGTGCCCATTCTTCAGAATAGCCATCACCTTCGAATCGAACTTTTTTACTTTCCTTAATATATTTTCTAAGTACATTAACAATGGCAAGTTTCTTTTCTTTACCACCACTAATTTCCTTATCGATATCTCGTTTCATATCCATAAGGATATCAGCAACGATTACATTAAGCGCAGTCATTGGACCTGCAGGGTTTGCAGTGGATCCTACTGCCCTAAATTCAAATTTATTTCCTGTAAAGGCAAAAGGAGAAGTTCTATTTCTATCGGTATTGTCAAGAATGATTTCAGGAATTTTAGAAATCCCCAATTTCATATACATGTTGTCCCCTTTTTCTATTTTCAAGTTGCCATTTTTCTCCAATTCGTCAAGAATCTCAGTCAATGTACTTCCCAAGAAAATAGAGATAATCGCAGGAGGTGCTTCATTTGCTCCTAATCTGAAATCATTACCAGCTGAGGCAATACTTGCTCTAAGTAAATCTGCATTTACATATACTGCTTTGATAGTAGCTACCAAGAAGCACAAGAACTGAAGATTTTCTCTCGCTGAATTACTTGGCTGAAAAAGGTTAACTCCTGTGTCTGTGATTAAAGACCAGTTGTTGTGCTTACCACTACCATTAAGCCCTGCAAATGGCTTCTCATGGAATAGCACTTTAAGACCATGCTTTTCAGCCACTTTTTCCATAACCTCCATCAACAATAGGTTGTGGTCAGTAGCTTTATTGATGTCCTCAAATAAAGGAGCAACTTCAAACTGTCCTGGGGCAACTTCGTTGTGACGCGTAGAAACAGGAATACCTAATTTCAAAGCTTCAATTTCAAAGTCTTTCATATACTCCTTAACCCTAGAAGGTATAGAGCCGAAATAATGATCATCCAATTGCTGACCTCTAGCTGGATTGTGTCCGAAAACGGTTCTTCCAGCCATTACTAGATCTGGACGTGTTGCATATAGTGCTCTATCTACAACAAAATATTCTTGTTCAACCCCCAAAGAAGGATTCACCTTCTTTACATTTCTGTCAAAATACTGACAGATTTCTACTGCAGCGGCATTAATTGCCTCGGTAGATCTGATAAGAGGTGTTTTAAAATCAAGTGCTTCGCCAGTATAAGAAACAAATATAGTTGGTATACAAAGCGTTTGGTCGAAAATAAATATTGGTGAACTAGGATCCCAAGCAGTGTATCCACGTGCTTCGAAAGTAGTTCTTATACCACCATTAGGAAAAGAAGATGCATCAGGCTCTTGTTGAACCAATGTGCTACCTTTAAATCTCTCCATTCCTGCCAATGCATCGAAAAAAGTATCGTGCTTTTCAGCTGTTGATCCTGTTAATGGTTGAAACCAGTGAGTATAGTGCGTTGCACCTTTGGACATGGCCCATCCTTTTACTGCAGTTGCGATTTCATCAGCAGTGGACATATCTATTTTTGTTCCCTTTTCAATCGCAGTTTTGACTTTTTTGAAAACAGGACTAGCTAAGGTTTCCTGCATCTCTTTTAAGCCAAATACCTGAGAACCGAAATAATCAGAAATTTTTAAAGAAGGTGCCACTGCAGTTAACTTAGCTCTGCCTTGCACTTTCATTAACGCTTTTTGTCTTAATGTTGCCATTTGAATAGTTTATGGTTTAAAAACTAATTACAAAATTAGAAAAATAAATGGTTTTTTTTCAATTATGGTGATTTTTAAAGGCCATTTCCGTGATTTTTACAGTTTTGACAACAAACACACCTAAAATATCCATCAGAACCCGCGTTTTTTTTCGAATTAGTCAATTTTATTGCAAAAATGGAAAACTCAATGATATTCACTAAATTTGCCCCAGAATATAAAGAAGTTAAAAGTTTGAAAAAAGTAGCATTCTATACCCTCGGTTGCAAATTAAATTATGCAGAGACCTCTACCATCAGCCGCATGTTTGAAAAAAAGGGCTATAAAAAGGTGGGGTTTGAGGAAACCCCTGACATTTTTATTGTCAACACTTGTTCGGTTACTGAAAATGCCGATAAGAAATGCAAGAAAATCGTAAAGGAGGCTAAAAAAATATCCCCAAATGGTTTTATTGCTATTATAGGATGCTATGCCCAACTCAAACCTCAGGAGATTGCCACTATCCCTGGCGTTGATGCTGTATTAGGAGCCGCAGAAAAATTCCGATTAATAGAATTGCTAGATGATTTTGCTGCTGGTCAGGAAGCTAAGGTCTATGCTTCATCAATAGCAGAAGCGGAAGAATTTAACAATGCCTATAGCATACATGATCGAACCCGTACTTTTTTAAAGGTTCAGGATGGATGCAATTACGGCTGTGCTTTTTGCACAATTCCTTTGGCAAGAGGAAAAAGCAGAAGCGACACCATTATTAATATAGTGGCTGCCGCCAATGAGATTGCAGCTACCGAAGTAAAGGAAATAGTAATAACAGGGGTTAATATAGGAGACTTCGGTATCCACAATGGTAAAAGAAAGGAAAAGTTTATAGATCTGATTCAGGCTCTAGATAAGGTATCAGGAATTGACCGATTCCGTATTTCCTCTATAGAACCAAATTTACTAACCAATGAGGCCATCACATTTGTGGCCCAATCCAAACACTTTGTACCCCACTTCCATGTTCCTCTACAGTCTGGAAGCAATACCATTTTAAGGAAAATGGGGCGCCGCTACCTGAGAGAACTTTATGAAGACCGGGTTAGCAAAATTAAAGGCTTGATGCCTCACTGTTGTATAGGTGTAGACGTGATCGTAGGTTTTCCTGGGGAAACTGAAGAATTGTTCCTTGAGACTTACGAGTTCCTTAAAGAACTTCCCATTTCTTACCTACATGTATTTACTTACTCTGAAAGAGCCAACACCCGGGCTGCCGAGATGGATGAGGTTGTCCCAATGAAAACAAGGAATAAACGCTCAAAAATGCTCAGAATTCTTTCTGAAAAGAAAAAAAGGGCTTTTTATGAAGAAAATCTAGGTAAAACGTATACCGTTCTATTTGAAGGAGATGTGGAAGATGGTAAAATGCACGGTTTTACAGAAAACTACATTAGAGTAAGTGCCAAATATGATCCGCTTTTAATTAATGAATTAAAAAATGTGACATTGGTTAATATAAATGAAAAAGGTAGTGTTGATGTTTTTGAACCTGAAACTGAAGAAATTCACCACTAAAAATAAAAATTGGTAACGTTAATCAACCGATAATCTACGTATTTTTAAATTTTATAATTTTTTTGATGTAAGATTGAAAACCTTATCTTAAATTGGGTAGAAGAAAGATTTATCCCTCAATCCAATTTATTAAAATGATCACCAATTCTAAGAAGCTCTTTTTTACAATTATTATTGCACTGTTTCAGTTCAACAATGCCTTTTCCCAAAATTCGGTAGGAAAAGACATTGACCCTTTCCAACCATTCAAAATTGTAGAAGATGGAAGCTGGTGTTGGTTTCAGGATGAACGGGCACTTTTGATTGATAACAAAGTGGTTTTTACTGGAGTCACGTCCAAAGGTTATAACACTGTCAGTGAATGGAATCTGGATGATTACAGTTCTAAAACCACGGTATTAACGGAAGGTTCACTTCCTGCAGATGACCACAATGTTGGCTCATTAATGCTTAGACCTGATGGAAAACTTCTAACGGTCTATGGTGGACATACCATCGATGAATTCGTAAGGTACAGAACAACGACCAACCCCTATGACATAAGCAAATGGACAGAAGAGGCTGCCTTTGCTGCCAACGGAAAGGTTTGTTACTCGAATACCTATTACCTTGAAGATGCCGACCTTACCTATAATTTCTTTAGAGGCAATGGCAACAATCCGCATTATATGGTCTCCAAAGACTATGGAGATAGCTGGACTTTTGGGGGGAGACTATTCGAATTTCCGGGAAGGTCCTATCTAAGGTATGCTTCAGATGGAAAAACTCGCATCCATTTTATTACCACAGATGGACATCCAAGACATATGAACAATAATATTTACCATGGTTATGTGGAGAATGGCAATGCTTATAGGTCTGATGGAACATTGGTAGGACCATTAAGTACTACAGAAAACAGCAAATTTAAGCCTTCAGATTTCACTATGGTATTTGACGGTGATTTTGATACCCGTGAAGACATAGGATGGACAAGTGATATTCAATTGGATGAAAACGGACAACCTTATTTTGTTTTCTCTGTCACCAAGGACCCTATTACAAGAGGTGAAAGGTTTAATGTCGAAAAAGGTGGTTTTGACCACAGGTACCATTATGCTAGATGGTCAAATGGAGAATGGATCGAAGATGAAATCGCCTATGCTGGTAGCCGTTTGTATCCTAGTGAAAATGAATATACAGGTCTTATTAGCTTGAACCCAAAAGATAAAAACATCCTTTACTTTTCAGGGGATGTACATCCAGTAACTGGTGATCCATTACTTGTAGATGGTGAAAGAAGATATGAGATATTCAGAGGTGAAAGACTGAATGAAGAAAGTCCTTGGAAATTCACTCCTGTAACTTTTAACTCAAAAGAAGACAATATCAGACCCATAGTTTTGGCTGATGACAATAAAGAAGTGGTAATGTGGTTGACAGGAAGGTACACTACCTATAAAGATTACCAACTTAAGGTGTACGGTAAAGTCATTAAAAAAAAAAGAATAGTTAAGGAGGAGGAAAAGAACAAAAAAATAACCTTTCTCATCAGCAAGGATCCTGACAATTACGAGGCTGACCTTACCATTCCTTACTTTGCAATGAAACTTGCAAAGGAAAGCGGTTTCGAAACCAATGTAATTCTCGGTGAAGGAGAAAGAAATGCTTTTAAATTGCCTGGATTAGAAAGCATAGTAGACACTGATCTACTGGTGTTTTTCTTGCGTAGGGTAGCCCTTTCCTCTGACCAAATGCAACTTATTAAAAACCATATTGCAGCAGGAAAACCTGTTCTTGGTATCAGAACTGCCAACCATGCTTTTTCGGTCAAAGATGGAAAAATCCCCTCTGGCTATGAAGACTGGTGGGAATTTGTACCAGAAGTAATCGGCCATGAAAACATGGGTTATGGAGCAGCAAAAGAAGCTACTCAGGTAATCACCGAACAAAAAGCAGGTAAAAAATTATTGAAAGGAATCCCAGAAGGAAAATGGATAAGTCAAGGCAACCTTTATTTAATGGGAAATAGTCTTGACAGTAAAGCAAAATTAATATTAAGCGGTGAGTCCGATGGGAAAACCATGCCTATCGCCTATACCAGAAAATCAGGTAAGTCAAAGGTGTTTTATACTTCTCTGGGTTTCCCTACAGACTTTACCCACCCCAATTTTACCCAATTGTTGAAAAATGCAATTGACTGGACTTTAAACATAAAATAAGCATCCCACTAACGTATACATCAGCTCATGAAAAGCTTCATTTTATCTCACCAACAGGTTATATTTTCCACTTGTCTGTTATTGTTTTTATCTATCAGTTATCAAGGCTTTTCTCAAAAGTCAATTGGCTGGAAAACGGGAACAGATAAAATCAACATAACACCCAGCCAAGCATTATGGATGGCTGGATATGGCCATAGAGATCATACAGCAGAAGGAAAGTACGGTGACCTTTGGGTAAAAGTTTTAGCCTTAGAAGATGCGAAAGGAAACCAAACAGTAATTGTTACTTCGGATCTTCTTGGCTTGCCTAAGAACCTATCTGATGGGATTCGCGAGGCAGCAAAAAAGAAATATGGGCTAGAAAAGTCCCAAATTGCGCTGAACAGTAGTCATACCCACTCTGCACCTGTACTTGGAAAATCCTTGTTTGATATCTACCCAATGAATCCTCAGCAACGAAAAGATGTAGAAGATTACACAGATAAACTGCAAGGGGATATAGTAGTAAGCATAGGCAAAGCTCTTTCTAAATTACGTCCTTCAAAGCTTTATTCAAATAATGGAACGGCAAGATTTCAAGTAAATAGAAGAAACAATAAGGAAAGTGAAGTTCATTTGTCTACGGATTTGAATGGACCAATGGACCATGCTGTGCCCGTTATAAAAGTAACAGATGAAAATGATCAAATTACTACGGTCCTTTTTGGTTATGCCTGTCATCCTACTGTCTTAAGTGGCTATCAATGGTCTGGAGATTATCCGGGATATGCCCAGGAGGTAGTTGAGAAAAATTACCCAGGTGTTATGGCCATGTTTTTCCAAGGTGCTGGGGGTGATCAAAATCCATTACCAAGAAGAACCCTACCTTTAGCTAAACAGTATGGCACAGTACTGGCTGCCACTGTAGAGAGGGTTTTATCTGAAGACATGATGCCATTGGGTTCAGAGCTAGGAAGTGCCTATAAAGAAATAGACCTTGATATAGAAGACCCTCTTAGTAAGGAAGAACTCAATAAAATGATCAATGAGGAGAGTGGCTACCTGAAGAGGTGGGCACAACGAATGCTAGGAGAAATAGAAGCTGGAAATAAGCTACCCTCCTCCTACCCTTTCCCAGTTCAAATCATTAAAATTGGTGAGCAACCAATCTTCACTATGGGAGGTGAAGTAACTGTAGGCTATGCCAATAGACTTAAACAAATGTTTGGCCCGGATGTCTTTGTAATGACCTACACCAATGATGTAATGAGTTATATCCCAACAGAAGTTATACTAAAAGAAGGTGGATACGAAGGACATACTTCTCAAATGGTTTATGGATTGCCTAATAAATGGAAACCAGGATTAGAAGAACAGATTCTAACAGCATTTGATGAACTTGCTTCAAAATTAGCAATTCAAAGAAAAAAATAACCCGGTAATCCCACCTATAATATTATGGTAAATTTCAAAAATTACATCCGATTAATCGCAATAATACTCTTAGCTGGCGCTTTCTCCTCTCAGGAATTATTGGCTCAGTCAACAAATTACGAGATACTATTCGATGGGAGCTCTTTAGATAAATGGCAATCAAAAAACAATCCATCCTCAGCCATGAAAGGCTGGAAAATAGATGGTGGCACCCTATTTATGGACGGTAAAGGTGGGGGAGACATCATTACTAAAGAAAAATACGGCGATTTTGAGCTGGTTTTCGAATTTAATCTGACCGAAAATGCCAATAGCGGCATCAAGTACTTTGTAGATACCATCTACAATGAGAAAACTGGGAAAATGATGATCAATGGCCCCGAATATCAGATTATTGATGATTATAATTATAAAGGTGTGAAAGACGATCCCAATGGTTCAACTTCTACTGGAGCTGCCTACCTATTCTATCCGCCTAAAAACAAACAACTAAAGCCTGCTGGAAGTTGGAATCAAGGCAAAATTATAGCCAAAGGAAAGAAAGTGAGCCATTGGTTAAATGGAAAAAAATTATTGAGTTACACTCGTGGTAATAAAGACTATCTGAAGAAAAAATCAGAAAACAAATTTAAGGACGACAAAAACTATGGAGAGCTAAAAGAAGGCCATATTTTGATAACGGATCATGGAGACAAGGTCTTTTTTCGAAATATAAAAGTCAAGAGGCTCTAATTTGATCTTGGAGGTATTGTTAAAAAAACACAACAATACCTCCATAATCGTTTCGTATCATTTTTTTAGTAGGTGCTGCCTCCTTAGCTACATAGACTCACCCTCTATAGCATGCTAATTCACATTCACTAGTGTTCCATAACCATCCCATAGTATTTTGTGATGGGGTATAAGAACCAGGACCTAACCTTATTTTTACACATTCAACCCGGATTATTTAATAGAATTTCTCCGCCCTGACTGTCAGGGATGAAGCCTGTCCCGTGTTTACGGGAAGTGTTGCAATCGCAAGACAATCGGGCTGTTTGGAGATTTTAGCATAGCACCGCTATGGTGAAATTGAAAACAGCAACGAAGTGGCTGATTTTGAAGCGATTTCAGCACGAAATAGAATGTCTATTGCATATTTCGGGTTCAAGTCAGGCTCAATTCATCATTAAAAGCAGCCTAACAAGCAGTAACTTATTTGTATTCTTCTAGCATCAAAGATGATTTCTCATCGAAGGTATCAGAGATAGATGATTTACTTGTTAACTCCCAATAACTTTTGTCCTGTAAAACCAACACCTGAGTGGCCACAATCCAGCTTTGAGTCCATCCAGTCAAGGTTCCCCAAGCACCCCAACCGGCATCAGCATTTGATGCCCAGTATTCCCAACGGTCGTAATCAAAAGCTCTAAACCAAGCACCATCAAGGTCTTTAATTGCCTCACTCTTAACCTGTATTCTCGTCATAAAATCGGATAATTTCTCCAATGCGGCAAAGTATTCCGGATTATTGGTCGCATGGGCAGCTTCATTTAAGCTAAAAAAGGCGAAATTACTGGTATACAACATGTCCGCTATGGGATCACCGTTCTCAAATATCAAAGGAGCCTCATGTAGACCGTATTCCTGATTGGAAGAGGTTCGACCATATCTTCCCTTATCTTCTCCACCCAACTCTTCTCTAATCGCACCACTTTCTACTTGATTTTCTAAAAGCTTGCTCACTATTCGGTCCAGCCATTCCCTATGTTCTGGTGTATCCTCCACTTTTACTAACCAAGCCAATGGCAAAATCATTCTTGCACGTTCTTGTTGAATACCATTGGTCCAAAGCCATTCCTCTGGGTAGTTGTCCATGGTAATTTCAATCGCTGTTTTTGCTTTGGTCAGCAATGGTTCGTATCCAGTTTTGTCATACAACCACAAATAAATGGCCCACATCCAGGATTCAAAATGAGGGGCTGGATTAATGGTTTCTTGATTCCAGTAGTGTTTCCATCCCAAATTGTGAAGATTGGTATTGTTTAATCGATTGCTTCTAAAACCATATATCCCTGTTGTCCTAAAGTTCGCCAAAATTGCTTCTACCATCTCTTCATTCCAATCCTCTTTTCCCATGTGCGCCATTGCACCCACAACCCCTAATATTGCTCTGGCATTGTCATCTCCATAATACACATAAGGATGAGTATTGGACCAACCTATTAATCCAAAGGCGGCTGAATCCGGCTCACTACGTGGGCCTCCACGAAGATTTTCTCTAAATAAAAACGCAATCAAATTTTCTGCCGGAACATTATAAGCAGGCTCTTCCAATAGGTTGGCTGCTGCTGCTAATGCATAGGCTGCTTCTCCCTGAACATCCGCTCTGATCCAATACCTGTATTGTTGACTACCATCATAAAAGATATTGGAGGAATGACCTTCCAACAAACCCTCAGACCCATCTCCAACCGGATAGTTTGCAGGCACTGGAGGACCAATGGGATTGGTACCATCACCTTGGTATTTGATCCAATAATCTTTCCAATCTTTTGCTATATAAAATTTTCCTTTTTCAAACCAATCCACTCCATTTTTAACGCTATTCATTTTATCTTCCCTGTCCAATTCAGCAGTAGCACTGAAGGATGGTTCAAGTAAACGAGGCCATGAATCAAAACTAAAGGATTTATTTCCAGTAAGTTCAGTAATAATATGAGACCACATGACTTTCCAGTGTGCTTCAGGGCCAAACCTCCCTTTAGCAAAACCAGACAACTTACTTAGTCCTACAAACCCTTGGTCTTTTTTGAACAGCAGCGGATATGCTGGAACTCCTTCCAATCCATAAACAGCGCTATCAAGACCGGCCACTTTAGCGACTACCAACAAAGGGTCACTTACTTCCGAGGATATAACATGGCAGTCGTTAATGCCTAGTATTTTCATAGGACTTAATTTGGTGCCAAATTGATCACTCACCACTACGGCTCGTTCAAGTCTGGTCTTCATTACTTCACCATTACTCTCAAGCCCCTCAAAGTCTTCTGGAAACTCAAGGTAAAATTTAATGTTTTTCTCCTTAGTGACAGTAAAAAAATCTTCAGGTATTGCTACTCGTTTATGCGGATAATCTCCTGAAAGCACCAATAAGCTGGCTTCATTTTCCATTACTTCTAAGGCAGAGCTAATGTCAGAATGGAAAGCTAAAGCAAAACCTTCGCCTTCCAACCACTGCACTAAATCATTGTTTTCAGGACCAACTACATTGATCTTTTCTTTTGAGGTAGAACCACAGGAAGTGAAAACAATAGTAATTATTATTAAAAGCCAATACCGAAACATATATCAAATAATTTATTTTACAAACCGCAATATAAAGTAATTCCGCAAGTTCTGTCAATCCATTTATAAAATATTGCATTACCAATAAAAATGCCTTATTCCTTATGTTAGTCCAGATTTTAAAAGGAAAAACAGTTTATTTTAAAGGCTTTAAGAACTGAAATTCTTACCTTTAAATAAACATAGACCATTCAGAAAATGCCAATCAAATTTATATCCTTCCTCTTGTTTACATCATTAGTTGCCACTGTTTCAACACTATATACAGAAGTCACCAATGATTCACCCTTATTGGAGATCAATCAAACAACAAATGGAAAGAACCTAAACAAGGAAATTGAAGGGGAGATCATTCAAGATCCTTATAAAATAATGGTTGAATGGAATGACCTTGCACCTTATTTCACTGTCCCTGCTAAATACGAAGGAAAAAAAGGGAATTTTAAGGACCCCTTTATCTTCAATGACAAAAGCCGGGTGACCACTTTAGATGACTGGAAAATAAGGAGAAAAGAAATACTGGATTCCTGGCATAAGCTTATGGGCGAATGGCCGGATTTAATTGTAAAAACTAATTTCGAGATACTGGAAACAGTCAACAAACCTGATTATATCAAAAAAAGAATTCGATTTGAGTGGATACCTGGCCAAATGACCGAGGGCTATCTCTTACTGCCCTATGAAGCCAATAACCGTCCTGCGGTGGTTACTGTGTATTACGAACCTGAAACGGCTATAGGAGAAGGAAAACCAGATAGAGACTTTGCTTTACAATTGGTCAAAAGAGGGTTCGTCACGCTCTCTATCGGCACAACAGAAACCTCCAATGCAAAGACTTATTCTTTATACTATCCAGACATCGATCATTCCACAGTTCAACCACTCTCTTTAATGGCTTATGCTGCTGCCAATGCCTGGCATGTATTGGCTGATATGAAGGAAGTCAATAAAGACAAAATAGGCATTATGGGACATAGTTATGGAGGCAAATGGGCTATGTTTGCATCTTGTCTGTTTGAGAATTTTGCTGCTGCTGCTTGGTCAGACCCTGGAATCGTATTCGATCAAGTTAGGCCAAATATTAATTATTGGGAGCCTTATTATCTGGGGTATCACCCAAGACCAAGACGAGAACGAGGTGTTCCAACTAAAGATAATCCAGCCAGAGGATTGTATCCTCAGCTAATAAAGGAAGGGAAAGACCTTCATGAACTTCATGTGTTAATGGCTCCCCGTCCTTTTTTGGTTTCTGGTGGTGAAGAGGACGGGGAGAATCGTTGGATTCCTTTGAACTATAGCCTAAAGGCAAATTCATTCTATGGCTACAAGGACAGAGTGGGCATGAGTAATCGACCTGACCATTCTCCAAATCCGGAATCCAACGAGATTATTTACAACTTTTTTGAATATTTCTTGGCACAATAAGGTATCAAGAAAGGAATTTCTCAAGATTGTTTGCTACAAACTCATCGTCATTCAACCATGGATAAGCATTGTATACTCGGTCAATTTCTTCAGATTGGCCTGGTGACAGTACCTCATTAGGGTTTAAACACCAAGTTCCTTTAAGCAAGCCTTGACGTCTTAGCACTTCGTGAATTCCTGGAATACAGCCTTTAAATTGATGTTTCGGATCGAATATCACTGCATTGGAATCTGTGATTTGAACGCCTAATTCGAGTAATTCTTGTATTCCTCTGGAATCATTGTCTCTACATTCCTTTATTCTCTCCATTAGAGCTACTGCTTTGGTAGTCCACACTGCCCAATGGCCTAGCAATCCTCCAACAACCTTTTTGGTGACCTTTTTGCCATCGACCACAAAAGTAAATGGAGTAAGCAAGTCTGCCACTATATTGTCATCATTACCTGTATACAAGGCTATTTCCTCATGTCGACTAGAGGAACAAACTGCCCTTACCACATCTAGAGACTGGTACCTGTTAAACGGAGCCATTTTTATGGCCTGAACATTAGGTATGTCGGCAAAATCTTTCCAGAAGTCATAACTTAACAACCTTCCACCAGCAGAAGGTTGAAGGTAAAATCCGAAAATTGGAATAACCTCTGCCACTTTTTCTGCCCTTTTAATTAGGTCTTTTTCGGACCAGTCACCCAATCCTCCGGCACTTAACAAGCCCAAATCATATCCCAACTCCTTAGCTAAAGTAGCTTCTGCTACTGCCTGCTCTGTATCTCCTACAATTCCTGCTACCATTGCGAATGGTCTATCTATCGCAGCAGCCTTGACCTCTTCCATGGCCATCCTTAATACCGGCTCAAAAAGTCCGTATTTCTCTTCCCTGATCTCAAATTGGGTACTGTGGACACCCACAGCTATGCCACCTGCACCTGAGGCAATATAATAGCGCGAAAGCGCCCGTTGGTACTTCTCATCAAGTTTTCTTTCTTCATTTAAAGCCAGTGGATGGGCAGGTATCACTGTACCATCATGTAACAATTGCTTGATAGCGGGGTTTAATTCACTCATTATTTTATAATTAAAATTTTCCTTCTCTTTCTTGGAAATGTGTGGGTTTATTCAAAGTCTTTCCATCTTGTTGAATCCATTGAGCAGTCATCTCAATCATGGTAAGTAAGGAAACGCTTGGGTATCCGAAAAGCTGATGACACAGCGAGGCATTGTTAAGCAAAACTTTGGGCTCAGGTTCATTGATGAACACTGGATGTTTATCCAATAATTTGCCGAACTTTTCAGCCACCTGTTTAATGCTGATTGTTTCAGGTCCGGTTACATTAAGAATTTTCGGGGGACTAGTAGTATGTAGCAAAGATCGAATAGCAATTTCATTTGCATCTCCTTGCCAAATTACATTCATATGGCCACTCCTTAAATTAATAGGTTTTTCGGTATTGACCATCTTGCCAATTTCCAATAGGTTACCATAACGCATGTCTATAGCATAATTTAACCTATACATCAACATTGGAATATTGTATTGATGACTAAAATATTCAAAAACTCGCTCTCTTCCGAGGCAAGATTGAGCATACTCTCCAATTGGCTCAGGTGGGGTTTCTTCTAAAGCTCCACCTGATGCATAATGCACAAATGGATAAATATTACCACTTGAAAACACCACAATTTTTGAGTTCTTGTACTTAGTAGCTACCCTTCCAGGTAAATAGGCATTCATGGCCCAGGTGGAATGCTCCTGCCCTGTTGTACCAAATTTTTTGCCTGCCATATAAATGACATTCTCTGCATCTGGTAAGGCTTGTAAAGCCTCATCATCCAATAAATCTGCAGCTATGCAAGTTACCCCATGGCTTTCTAGATCTGTTCTCAAACTTGGATCAGAAAAACGGGAAACACCAATGACCTTACTTTTCTTGCCTGCATCTTTTAATGCTCTGCTTGCAAGCTTGGCTAGGCTTGGTCCCATTTTACCAGCCACACCTAAAATCAGGATATCGCCTTTAATTTTTTTTATATCCTCAACCAGATTGCCTGTAGGCTTACTTAGTATTTCTTCTAACTCTTCTATAGATTTCATTGATTCAATAGTAAATTTTAGTGGTTTATTAAATCATCCCTTTCATTCATTCAGGATAAAAACATATTATGCGTAAAACAAGGAATAAGCATTACTAAATGCCAAGGTGAATAGCACTATTAAACCAATAATCCCAACCACATTGGTGAAAGTATTGTTTTTTAAGCCACCCATTATAGTGGTATCGTTACCAATTAAGAACAGGCCTAATCCTATAAATGGCACTGCAAATATGGTAATGCCTTGTGCAAACACTATCAATTCCAAAGGTAGTCTCCCAAAAATTAGCGCAATAGAAGCACCAATTATAATAATTAGGGAAATCAATATTTTAACTGGAGTACTATTAAGATTCCTACCCAATGACATGGAATCTGAAAGCAAGGTACCACCGATACTTGCATTCCCTAATAGGGAGGAAAATGAAGCTCCAAAAAGCCCCACCATAAAAACCATAAAAGAAAATTTACCATAAACGGGTTCTAATGCCATACCTATATCACCTGCTGAAGTAACTGTTACTCCTTTAGGGTACAAGATGGTAGCGGCACTGATCATTATCATGGAAGAAATTAAACCCAATACTACTATTCCTGTATAGCTTTCTCTTAAGGCATCGTTAGACTCCTCTTTCTTCCATCCTTTTTCCTGCACCAAATAGGATTGGTAGAAAGCGCCTGCAATAGAAAAACTGGATGCTACCAAGGCAATTACCAAGATAAAGGACCCTTCCGGAATATTTGGGCTCAACCCAGACAGAACCTCATCCCATGCAGGTGGAGCAAGAATTAGGGTGAATAGGAAAGAAATCAACATAATGCCTACCATTAGCATCATCACTTTTTCTAAAATCTTATAGAAAGATTTAAAAAAAAGCAGAGAGATGGCCATTAATGAGATGATTACAATCCATAAACTATTGGTCTGGCCTAGAGATTCGGACAAAGCCAAGCCAGCTCCTACAGTATTACCTGCCTGAAAAGCAGCGGTCACGAAAAACACACTAATTCCAGCTAACAAAGCGGCTGATTTACCCCATTTATTTCTAAATAAAGTAATAAGAGAATGCTCTGAAGCCAAACCTATCCTCGCTCCCATCCCAGTAAAGGTCAGCATCAAAAGTGCAGCGATTATAATTACCCAAAGTAAGTGGTAGCCATAAACGGCTCCCAATTTGGAAGTAATTGTAAGGCTACCTGGACCAAAAACCAAAGCGGCTGTAATTAGTCCCGGGCCCAAAGATTTAAACCAACGTTGGATCATATTTATATTTTCTGCGAAGTAAAATTGTATATTAATAAGTGCCTGAATAATCTAAAAATGTTTCCTATTGAAGATTTCAGTCAAAATGACGGCGTCTTTTACTGATTCTGGATTTTTTAATAGTTTGGAATACCTGTTCCCTGTTTTGTATTCTCCTGCTACATCGACAACTTCTCCGAGGATTTTTTTACCATCCTCTATTACTACCTGATCGTCTAGTTTAACAAAGGGTTGTCGAACATCACGGTAAGCGCTTTTAAATTCTTTTTCAACAGGTCTTTTTTCTTCAGCAAAAACTTCCTGCTCCTCTATTTCTTTATATTTTCTATGCCGGGTTTCCTCAACCCATTCCTCTTCGACTTCTTCAACTATATCCGGGTTTTGGTCTTTTCGTATCTCACGCAACAACTCCTCAAAAGAGGGCCCCTGCTTTGGCATGTTTTCGGGTTCTTCCATTTCACCCCGCGCTTCTTCTTCTTTCTTTTTGGTGAAAGAAGAGTAAATAAAATAGACAATTACTGCTATGATATAAAATATTGTGCTGCCGTCCATATACCTCTTGGGTGATTTAAAAATAAATTTACAAAAATTATCCGGTATGAGAGAATTTTTTTGATGGGTATCAAAAATTAAGGTTTAATGGTTTTTTTAAAATTACTTAAAAAGGTTTTTGCCATTTTCTTAAGGAGGAAGAGAAAAATCCTGAGCTAAATTGTTTTAAAACATGATTTAAATCAATTACTGATAAAATTTTAATTTTTCTATTAATAATTAAATTTATTTTACTTAAATTAATAATATGTTTAAAGAAGGCTAATAGTATTCATAAAAACCTGACCCTACCATGAAAACCAATCCAATAGTTCCCTACTTATTTGAGAAAAACATAGCATTTCCAAACATATTGGTAAAAACACGCTTTGGAAATGTTCACTTGAAGTCTTTAATTCAAAATAAAAGAATTATAATTTACACCAATCCTTCTGAGTTAATCCCAAAAACCAAGAAGGAAAAGGAAAGATTTGAATTGGCACTAAAGCAATTAAAAGAATTAAACTATCACTTGATTGGTTTTAGCAAAAACTCCTTTGAAGAACATTTGTTTTCAATTAACTGGCTCAATTCTCAACTAGAAGATTATTTGGTTTTTCCCATATTCTATCAACCTCAAAATGAAGCCAAAAAAACTCTAGAAGAAATCCTATCAAAAAAAATATTGATTGATAGCCCTATATATTTTATAGACAAGGCAGGGAATGCCCAGTCTATCCTAAATGGAGATGTTTTAAAAGAAAAAGGGCTTGAAAATATCGTGGAGTTTGCCTCTAAAATGGTCTTAACAAATCAAAGTTTCAACAACCCAAATCTTGCTTTAAAAAATTAATTGATAGCAACTATGGTAGAAACCAATCCTTTTGGATGCGGTTCGGTATTTCTGTTTACCGGATTAGGGTTGTTTTTGGTTTCAGCTGGTAATTCATATGTTAAACCTTTAGGTAATGGATTTAATTTCACAATACTACCATCCACATCTGCGCCGAATTCCACATGCAAATTGTCTGTCACAGCACTCCCATGAAGGAGCCCTTTATTGCCAACAATAATGGTTTTAAATCCTACTACTTTACCTACAACCTCTCCTAAAATTACGACTTCTTCTCCTTTTATATCCCCAATTACCTGTCCTGACTCTCCTATAATAACTTTTTTGGTTGTACTTATATCTCCTTGAATAACGCCTTCTATCCTTATGTCATTTTCTGTAATCACATTACCAACTACCCTAAAGCCATGAGAAAAAAAGGAAACATTATCCGATGGATTTACGATTAATTTAGCAGTGTTTTTTGGTGACCACATTTGAAATCTTATTTATACTAGTAAACGGAAAAAGCAAAGAAACAAAACTTGCTTTAAGAATACAATTCTCCCATTGAGGTGATTAATAATTAAAAATACCAAAAAAGTCAATTTTAGCAATTTTTCTATTAACACTATTGTTTTTTTTCTTTCTTATTCATTAAATAGCCTTTTTCATTTAATAATTTAATTAGTGGTCCATCTCATTTTAATTTAGATTTTATTTTAAATAAATTAAAATGGAGAAATTATCTGATTTTTTAAAACAAACCATTCAAAATTATAAACCGTTAGGACTGACTTTAAACCAGTTATTGGCTTTAAACTCGAATTATGTTATAGGATTTCTCCGTCCTGACAATAGTGAGGGGTGAAGCCTGTCCCGTGTTTACGGGAAGTGTTGCAATCGCAAGACAATCACACTGTTTGCAGATTTTAGCATAGCGCCGCTATGGTGAAATCCCCAAACAGCAACGAAGTGGCTGATTTTAAAGCGATTTCAGCACGTAATAGAATGTCTATTGCATATTTCGGGTTAAACCTAAGCAACAAAGGCTTACGAAATAAACAATAGATGTTCTATAACAGAAAAGCATCACTTTCAGGTGGTAATCTGAAAGTGATGCTATCTGAGCTATATGCTTAAAAAGGCTAAAACATAATTGATTACTGTCAAAAGTTCTCAAGTAAAAATATACACTATTGAAAACTCAAATTTTCGCTCGTTTGAAAATTGAATGGTTTAGGTTAAATTTGTTTAGGTTTAAATCTACTACATGCAACTCTCCAAATTAGAAATTAGAGGTTTTAAAAGTTTTGGTGACAAAGTAATGATCCATTTTGATAAAGGCATCACTGGAATAGTGGGTCCGAATGGATGTGGAAAATCCAATGTGGTAGATGCCATAAGGTGGGTTCTAGGGGAACAAAAGACCCGAATGCTTCGCTCAGATAAGATGGAGAGTGTTATCTTTAACGGCACAAAAAACAGAAAGCCGCTCAATATGGCTGAGGTTTCTCTGACTTTTGAAAACACCAAAAACCTACTCCCAACAGAATATACGCATGTTACCATCACCAGGCGTTACTACCGATCAGGAGAAAGCGAGTATTTATTAAATGGGATAACTTGTCGACTAAAGGACATCACCAATCTATTCATGGATACGGGGATTAATTCTAATAGCTATGCTATCATAGAATTGAAAATGATCGATGAATTACTAAATGACAAGAACAATTCAAGGAGAGAATTATTCGAAGAAGCTGCGGGTATTTCAAAATTTAAGACCCGGAAAAAAGAAACGCTCAAGAAACTAGGAGATACTGATGCGGATTTGGACAGGGTGGAAGATTTATTGTTTGAAATAGAAAAAAATTTAAAATCATTAGAGAAACAGGCCCGACAAGCAACCCGTTATTTTGAAATAAAAAAGGATTACAAATCGGCAAGCATAGCTTTGGCTAAAAAGGGAGTTTATGACCATAGAGATAACCTGATCAATTTAAATAAGAAGCTAGAATCGGAGAATGACCAAAAGGTTCAACTCAATGCTGCCATCGCAAGCAAGGAAGCTTTACTTGAAAACCTTAAAACAGACATGATCAATAAGGAAAAGCTACTGGGAAGTAGGCAAAAAACCTTAAATGATCATGTCCATAAGATTCGGCAGTTTGAAAGCGACAAAAAGATAAAAAATGAAAGGCTTCGCTTTCTTCAAGACAAGTCGCAACAGTTGCGGGAACAAATTGAACAAGATAAAAGGAGCAATGAGAGGGCGGGGTTCAGTATAAAATCCTTGGAACAGGAGCAGCGCATATCCGAGAAGCTCACTAATGAAAAAGAAATTTCTGTCCAGGAATTAAAGGACATCTACGAGGAAAAGAAAGCATTGCACAATGTTTCCTTGGAAAAGCAAAAAGTGATGCAAAGCACCTTCTCACGCAAGCGTGATGAACTTTATCAATTGTCTAAAAGTCAAGAAATTAAGCAAATTCAACTAACGACTATAAAGCAGGAATTAGAAAAAACAGCCACCGATGACAATAGCCAAATTGAAAATTTGGCAGGATTTCAGGAAAAACTCCAATTAATTAAAGACCAACTAGATAGTGAAAACACAGCCTTTGAAAAACTAAAAAGCGAGGAAGCTGCTCACCTGGCCAAGCAGGAAGAAACCAGCAGAATGCAAGAGTTGATAAGGGATGAATTAACCCAAATAAACCGCAAGCTGGATGCTAAAAGCAATGAATTTCAACTCACCAAATCACTTGTAGATAACCTAGAAGGCTTTCCTGAGGCCATTAAGTTCCTGAAAAAAAACAGCCAATGGGGAAAAAATATGCCCTTGCTTTCAGACATTATCACCACAGATGAGAAATATAGAGTTACTATAGAGAATTTTCTAGAAAACTACATGAATTATTATGTAGTTGACAATGATTCAGAGGCCATTGCAGCAGTAAAACTTTTGAGCGATTCTGGTAAAGGCAAAGCACATTTCTTTGTCCTGGAAAGATTTGAAAAATTCAGACCTAGCCAAAATAAGCTGTTCCCGGATGCTGTAGCAGCAACTGAGATAATAGAATATGATTCTAAATATGCTCCTTTGGTGGCCTATTTATTAGACGATGTTTACATATTTTCTGGAGACATTCATCAAGTCCCTAAAACCCAGGAAGGCATCTTTATTACTGAAAGCGGAAAATTTATCGATCGAAAATTCACCATTTCCGGAGGTTCCGTAGGTCTATTTGAAGGTAAAAGAATAGGTAGGGCAAAAAACCTTGAAAAATTAGAAAAAGAAATTAAAGTCCTACAAAAGAAGATAAGTGAGACCAGAGCGAACCTGGACAAAAAAAATGCTGAGCTCTCCAAGCTGAAATCTATAAATTTCAAACAAACAATAGAAGAGAAACAAGCCATAGTCAATGAATTGAATCAAGACTTCGTTTCGATCAAAACGAAGAAAGAACAATTGGCAGAAATGCTAAGCTCAAACGCTAATAAAAAGGAGGATATTGAAGAAAAGATTTTCAGTCTTACAGAAGAACTGGAAAATCTAGGCCCTCTTTTAAAGGAAGAAAAAGAAGCCTTTGAGCAACTAGAAGAAGAAATAAACAACATAAATGCAGACTTGCAGGAAGCTGCTGAGGAGCTGTCCTACCGTTCTTCCCAATACAATGAAGAAAACATCCTCTACCACCAACAATTAAACAAGCTGCAAAGTATTGTTCAGGAAATTAGTTTTAAACAAAGCACCTATGAAAGCAGCAAAGAACGGATCGAAAAAGCCCAGGGTGAAATGGCTCATACGGAGCAAGAGATAAAGTCCCTTATCGATAATAACGAGGTTAAAGATGATGAACTTATAGAGCTTTATGGAGAAAAGGACCGCATAGAAGCTGGAGTTAACGAAGCTGAAAAAGATTATTATTCATCCAGAGGAGAAATTGACGAGCTAGAGAAAACGATTAGAGAAATCCAAAAGAAAAAGGAGCATTCGGACAATCTCTTAATGGATTTAAGACAAACCGCAAATGAAATCAATCTAAGACTCAATGCTATCAAAGAAAGGTTAAGTGTTGAATTTGAGCTGGACTTGGATCAAATCATGGAGGAAAATCCGGAGTTGGAGGAAGAGCATGCATCAAAAACAGAAGAGACTCTCAGAGAAGAAGTTCAAAAAGCGAAATCAAAATTAGAAAAAATAGGCCCTATAAACCCAATGGCGATGGAAGCTTATGACGAGATCAAAGAACGTCATACCTTTATCACCTCTCAAAAAGAGGATCTTATCAAAGCCAAGGAGTCATTAATGTCTACAATCAAAGAAATCGATCAGGTAGCAAAAGACACTTTCATAGATGCTTTTGACAAGATTAAAACAAATTTTGTCAAAGTTTTCCGTTCACTGTTTACTGAGGAAGATGACTGCGACCTGAAGTTGACAGATCCAGACATGCCTTTAGAGAGTACCATTGAAATTATAGCCAAACCCAAGGGGAAACGCCCCTTGTCTATCAATCAACTTTCGGGTGGTGAAAAAACCCTTACCGCTACCTCTTTGTTGTTCTCTATTTATCTTTTGAAACCAGCACCATTTTGTATTTTCGACGAAGTAGATGCTCCTTTGGATGATGCCAATATTGATAAATTCAACCAGATCATTCAAAAATTCTCCAATGAATCTCAATTCATCATTGTTACACATAATAAGAGAACAATGGCCAGCACTGATATTATTTACGGTATAACCATGATAGAAACTGGAGTATCAAGGGTAGTTCCTGTAGACTTAAGAGAATTAATTGATGAGGAGGCCTCATCTGAATAACAAGCACCCCCTCTTTCATTCTATATTATATCAATGATTGTCTAATTACTTAGGCAATACATGTGCAAACCTACCATATACCCAAGTACCGGCTACAGCGCTCAAAAAGGTGACGGCCACTACAGTGAATCCAGTCCCAATTTGGGCAAATAACGGTCCAGGACATGCCCCCGTGATAGCCCAGCCTAATCCAAAGATAAAGCCACCATATATCTGACCCTTATTGAATTTTTTATCTGCTATTT
Source organism: Cyclobacterium sp. L-R (assembly GCF_056859355.1). NCBI lineage: Bacteria > Pseudomonadati > Bacteroidota > Cytophagia > Cytophagales > Cyclobacteriaceae > Cyclobacterium > Cyclobacterium sp. L-R. Next base: position 188,979 of record NZ_JBSXOH010000091.1, on the reverse strand, counting down.
TAATAGCCTCCCCATTAACTGTTTTAATGGAGAATCTTTTTATTAATTGAATCGAAATCATTCCCACAAGAATTGCAGAACCAATTACCCCATACATAAAAAAGGACTGAAACCTGAACATCTCCTGAATTCTAAACCAGGAAATTATTTCTGCCTTGACAAAAATAATTCCAAACACAACTCCAACAATAAGGTATTTAAGCAATGCCAAACCAGTTTCACCTTGTTTACCTTTGGGAGTTGAAACTTTATTTTCTTCAACTGCTAAGTTGTCATATTCTTTTAATTTCATGCTAATAAGATTTTTTGAAGTGTTGATTATAACCGAATTGAATAATAGGTACAGCCAATCCATATGGAATTGGTTCTGCCTCTAAATTAGGACCTATTACTTTCCCAGATTAGATCAAAAGCCTATAAAGCTCATGACAAAGGGTAAAAACAAATGCGTCATTACCAATCCTCCAATCATAAAAAACATCGTAGCTACTACTGAAGGCCATTGGAGATTACTAATCCCCATAATAGCATGTCCGGAGGTACAACCACCTGCATACCTGGTTCCAAAACCAACCATAAAACCACCTATGACAAAGAAAAACAAGCCTTTCAAAGTGAAAACATTGTCCCAACTGAATATTTCTGCTGGTAATAAGTTATTGAAATTTGTCAACCCCAAAGCCTTCAAATCTCTCTGAGTACTCTCCGCAATCACTATGCTCTCTGGGTTTGATAGGAATAGTGCCGCTATTACTCCTCCAAGGAACACTCCTGCTACAAACATTAAGTTCCATGCTTCCTCTTTCCAATTGTATTGAAAGAATGGGATTTTTGATGGCACACAAACTGCGCAAATATGCCTTAGTGAAGATGATATACCAAAGGATCTGTTTCCTATTATTAAGAGTATGGGCACTGTAAGACCGATCATAGGTCCGGCAATATACCAAGGCCAGGGTTGACTGAGCCAATCCAAGAATTCATTCATTATTTACTTATTATTTTGTTTAAAATACATATACCATTGATCTATAATTTTACCATGCATTCAATTTTAATCGTCTACCAGAAGTAGAGACGAGCAGTGAACGAACTGAGAAATAAAATCAGGAAGTTTTGGGTAATTTAAATCCGAAAGATCAACGCAACAACAGGAATTCGTCTAAATAAGTTTAAAACTCAACTACTTTCCATATTAGAATAATTAAAAGAAACTTACCTTTCAATTAACCTGGGAAGACCTTTACCACCACCTTCATGGCAGACAAAAGCTTCCCAGTTAAATTGATCCAATAGGAATTTTAAATAGGTGATAAATAACTTTATTATAACACACCTGTTTCTAATTAACCCGGATGATGCAATAGGGTTTAGCTGTCATATTTTAGACCCTTATGCACTATGCCCAAGTGACAATTACCCCTTGCACTTATTACAACATGGTTGTAGGGCAAGCGTAATCACTAACAGAAAACTTTTCAGATGATTTAATGGCATCAAAGCCACCTTTTATATTAATTAAATTGTCATAGCCTCTTGCTCTAAGTACAGAACAAAACACCATGGAACGATAACCTCCCGCACAATGAACCATATAGGTTTTGTCTTTATCAATGACTTTCATACTTTCATTGACATAGTCAAGGGGTGCATTGATCGAACCTATTACATGCTCGCTAAAATGCTCACTTGCTTTTCGCACATCCAAAATAATATTTTCAGGATGGCTTATAGATTGTTTTTTAAGCTCATCAACATCTATGGACGGAATATTATCGATTTCCTTTCCGGCGGCTTCCCAAGCTGAAATTCCTCCTTTTAAAAAGCCTAAAGCATGATCATACCCTACCCTGGCCAATCGAGTGATGACCTCTTCTTCTCTATCTTTATCAGTAACAATTAACAACTCTTGCTTGACATCGGGCACCAAGCTCCCTACCCACACAGCAAAGCTTCCATCTATTCCTATATTAATTGAATTAGGGATAAAACCTTTGGCAAATACTTCAGGAGCACGTGTATCCAATATTATAGCTCCAGTCCTATTGGCTAGGTATTCAAAATCAACTGGTGAAAGTGCTTTTTGTCCTCTTTCCAATACCTCATCAATACTGTCATACCCTTTAATATTCAACATCACATTTTGAGGGAAATAGGCAGGAGGAGGAGTAAGACCATCCAATACCTGGGAGACAAAGGATTCCTTAGTCATTTCCTGTAAGGCATAATTGGTTTTCTTCTGGTTACCCAAGGTATCATGGGTTTCCTTACTCATGTTTTTACCACAGGCACTACCAGCACCATGTGCAGGATAGATGATCAAGTCATCTGGCAAAGGCATGATTTTCTCCCTTAAAGAGTCATACAAGTAACCTGCGAGCTTTTCTTGGGTTAGGTCTGCCACTACCTTTTGGGCAAGGTCAGGTCTTCCCACATCACCAATAAATAATGTATCTCCAGTAAATAATGCCTCAGACTTGCCTTCCTCATTAATTAATAGAAAAACAGAACTTTCCATGGTATGACCTGGGGTATGAATCACACGAATTTTGCTATTACCAAGGACAAATTCTTGCTGATCCTTAGCAATTGTGGCGTTAAAGCCCAATTCCATATCAGTAGGCCCATACACAATAGAGGCGCCAGTTTTCTTTGCAAGATCAATATGTCCAGAAACAAAGTCAGCGTGAAAATGGGTTTCAAAAATATATTTTATTTTTGCTCCATTGCCATTTGCTTTATCAATATATGGTTGGACTTCTCTTAGTGGGTCAATTATTGCTGCCTCACCATTAGATTCTAAATAATATGCTCCTTGAGCTAAACAACCGGTATAAATTTGTTCTATTTTCATAGTAGATTTCAGTTCATTAAATGATAGCATAAAACTACAAGCAAAATTTAAGCTTCAATATGACATTAGTCACACAAGTCCTGCTATGCTGTCTTCAAAACAAAAAGTATAGGTTAAACCGTTCAAAGGAGAGTAATCCTTTGGTAAAAGAAGCAATTTTTCAATCTAATCAAGAAAGCTACCTCTTTTCAATATCGGCCTTCCCTTCATGGGAGAGTAAACTAACTATCTAGATAAGTATAAGATAATAAAGAGATGTTTAATGGACTGCTGAAATCTTATTTAAACTCGGATTATGTAATAGGATTTCTCAACGCCATGACGATAGTCAGGTGTAAAACCTGTCCCGTATTTACGGAAAGCATTGCAATCGCAAGAAAATCCAGCTGTTTGGAGATTTTAGCAAAGCATCAATATGGTGAAATTGAAAACGGCAACGAAGTGGCTATTTTTGAAGCGATTTCAGCACGTAATAGAATGTCTATTTCGGATTCAATCAGGTAACGACAAATCATTGATTTTCACGGAAAGAGAATCAAATGATAAAAAATAGAATTAAGTGCTTTATAAATCCAAGCTACTTATTAAAAAATGGCAGAAAAAAAAGCTGTCTCCTAAGAAACAGCTTTTCAATACATTTATAAATCTTTACAGTTAGTTATTTTCAACCTTACCTACGGATGCATACATCAGTTTCCTAGCGTCTGCTTCTCTAAGTTCAAATTGAATATCACTAATTGGTCCCATTTTCACATCTCTATCTGCTTTGAGAGAAATCCAAATTTGATCTCTTTCAGCTTCTGAAAGTGCATCTTTTTGTTGGTTTACCCAAAGAACAAGATCAGAAGTGTTAATCAAAGCATCATTGGCCTGTAACCTAGGTTCAGAACCATACAACGAAGTGTTTTTTGGCTTTCCAATGTACAAGTAAGATATCAAAGTTTTCTTTTGAATCTTCTGTAACTGCGTAGCCTGAGGGATTTTTTGCTCCACCAATATGGTTTGCTCTCTCAATACGGTAGTAACCATAAAGAAAAACAATAGCATAAAGATAATATCGGGTAATGCCGAAGTTGGAATATTGGTTTCCGCCTTGGTTTTCTTTTTAAACTTTGACATAATTAGCTTCCGGTTTTATCAGGTTCAGCAATGGAGATGGCCATTGGAATATTTTCTTTTCCACGGTCTATAAGCTCCTTTTCGGCAGGAGTCTGACCTGACAGGGTTCTGTATTCTTCCCCTGAAAGCCCTACTCTTTCTCCATAAATTTCGAAGTAAGCCTGTTTCACTAAATCCAGAACCTCTAGATATGTCTCGTAACTAGTACCTCTATTGGTTTTAATAGAGATTACCGCACCACCAGACATCGGGTGATCTGAAGACTCAGGGCTTTGATCTGCCATACCTTTTAAAGAAGGTGGCAAACTATTGAACAAAGCGATAGCCTCTTCATCAGGGTTTCCGAAATTCAAGATAAATGACTTAATTTCATTAGATAGGCCCTTGGTATCGTTTCTAAACTCCCCTTCGATCAACAGATCATCATTTGCATTGATAAGAATATTAAAAATATTCCTTTCATTCAATTCCACCTCTGGTGGCGGCTGATTAGGATCTTGCTTTGGAGGAAGTATATTCATAATCCCTTTATCCGAAGCAATGGTTGTGGTCACGAGAAAGAAGATAAGAAGCAAGAAGGCGATGTCTGCCATCGATCCTGCATTTACCTCCTGAGCCATTCTACCTCTCTTGCTAGCCATACTATTTAATTAATTTATTAATTTCAGTAATTACAATCCCAACAATTGCAAGTAAAAACAGGGCATATACTGTAAGTAATACACCACCGACCATTTTAGCTCCTTGCGGAGTTATGTTAAAAGGATCAGCCATATATTTTGCAGCCACGTCACCGCTAGCGCTAGAATAAGCTATGCCAAATAAAACGCCTATTACAACCACTCCTATGAGTGTTTTCAAAAGGCTCTTTGGATCTCCCAAAGAATTGATCAATGGCATAAGTATAGCTAATATAGCTCCGATGACGATCATCAAGTACCCTGCATATAAGAATATATCAGTAGTATCCATTTTATCTTAAATATATAAGTGAATAAATCATTTTATAGAAAAACATTAAATTGACCAGATTATCTGGTCAATTTATGCTTAACCAAAATGTCTACTAAGCTGATGGATGCATCTTCCATGTCATTAACGATAGAGTCGATTTTAGCCACACAATAGTTGTAAAACAACTGTAGGATAATCGCAACAATCAAACCAGCAACTGTGGTCAAAAGGGCAATTTTAATACCACCGGCTACTAGAGACGGAGAAATATCACCTGCTGCCTCAATGGAATCAAAGGCTCCAATCATACCAATTACAGTACCCATGAAACCAAGCATTGGTGCAAGAGAGATAAATAAAGAGATCCAAACAAGACCTTTCTCTAAACGTCCCATTTCTACAGATCCGTAAGCAATGATGGATTTTTCTACCATTTCAATGCCTTCAGAGTACCTCATCAATCCTTGGGTGAAGATAGATGCTACAGGACCTCTAGTTCCTTTTGTTACATCTTTTGCGGCTTCAATTCCGCCTTCTTCCAAAGCACTTTCTACTTTAGCCAATAATTTTTTGGTGTTAGTAGTAGAAAGATTAAGGGTAATGATTCTTTCCAAAGCCACTGCCAAGCCTAAAATCAAACATAACAATACTGGTGTCATGTAAGTAGGATCTCCCTCAATAAACTTGTCTTTTATAACTTGATGAAAAGATTGCTCTTCGGCAACGATGTCGTCATCAGTCATAACTGGAGTTGGGGCCGGTGCGGCTTGAACCGGTGCGGCCTCTTCAGTAGCTTCAGCTTCTGATTCTGTTTCTTCTTGTGCTTTTGTGATCATCGGAGCAAATAAAATTCCGAAAAGCATGAACAAAGCGATTAACTTTCTCATAGTGTAGTTTTTAATAGACATTTAAAGGTTGAACGGTTTCTAATTTTAAATTGAATTTTAAAGTTATAATTTTTTCGGCTCAAATTGCAAATGATTCCATTATAATTTCACAGAATTTGTTGCAAATCATCTTGGCACATTCATTTGGCACAGGCTAATCCCTTGAAATTCGCCTTGTTCTCTATTTTACAATATAAGCAAAAAAAATATTTAAAACCCTAAACATTCTCAAAAATAGCTAAAATACGTTTTAAAGAGGCATTTAATCTCTTAAATATTTAGTAATAAGGGGGAAAATTTGAAAACCTATGCTATCAAAACGTCATTCATCTAATTATTAATCAACCATTTGATACAATAATCAACATGAATTTGACCTGCTTTTATTCCTCCTATTTCTTAAAAAAACAATGAGATTCAGATGCTCATTAAGCGATAAATCCACTTATTGTCCTCTTAGGATTACTATCTTATTCGAAACAATTAAAGTTTGAAGGATTCCAAAAAAACATCTAGAAAAGTAAATTTTTATCCATTTTCCTACCTGCATTTACTCAAAGTCATTCGAAATAATTCATGTACGTTACCGGTTCTCAAAATCATTTATGAGGTTCGAAAATCATCACCGAGGAAAATTTCTAATTCATTTCAATTGAATTCTTCCCTTTATAAAGCCGAAAAATTGAAAATATTTGCGCTGCATTCTTCTCGATAGTCCTATTTGAAATGTTTAAAACTTATAATTAGCATCCTTTTTTTATCCTTTAATATGTAATAGAAAAGCTTCTACCTACTCAAACTCCTCCCATATTTAGAAAAATGCCACTGAATCCATATCGCCAAAAAGGTGACGGTATGGGGTAGAGAAATCCACATTAACCTTACAGCTTAGCTGAATTCACTTTGAAATTCAATCTATGAAGTGAGATTTTCACGAGGCTGCCGTTTCGATTGGGAAGCCGCAAGCACCTTTTGGGCTTGGCTCTATTCTAAGGCAATCCCTCTTCAACTTCGCCTTACTCAGTCTCTTTGTAGTCGTTTTAATTTATCCTACTTTTGTTAACTCTTCAAAAATGACCCTTTATATTGAATCTATACATTCTATGAAATCATGCCAAATTTGCCAAGCCACAGATTTCTCTTTAATTGAAGCCAAAGAACGAATGTTTGGAACCGGTGATGCATTTATCTATGAGGAATGTAATTCCTGTAAAGCGCTATCTTTAAAGAATATCCCAGCTGATCTTAGCAAATACTATCCTGACAATTATTATTCTTTCGGTACGCATAATACAAGTAGCCCCTTGCTAGGGCTAATGAAAAAACTACGTTATAAAGCGTTTACATTCGGAATATCTATTAGTCCACCCGTTTATTTTGATTGGCTTTCACCTCTTAAATTAACCAAAGACAGTAAAATAGCTGATATTGGCTGTGGCAATGGGCAACTTTTGGCGGAACTGTCCTATTGCGGATTTCGGAACCTTGACGGCTACGATCCTTTTGTGGAAAATGCTTACAATTCAAAAAGGTTCTCAATTCACAAAAAGGATTTTTTTGACATTAAGGAGAGGTATGATCTTGTAATGTTCCATCATTCCTTCGAACATTTACCCAAACCTGTTGCGGTTTTCGAAAACCTGGCAAATATTTTAAATCCTGGTGGAGAGGTGTTGATTAGAGTCCCCGTCACCGACGGACAGGTCTGGAAAGAGGAAAAAGAATACTGGTTTCAGTTAGATGCTCCTCGACATTTATTTATTCCAAACACAAAATCCATGCAGATTTTGGGAGAAAAGTTTGGCTTAGAGCTCTTTAACATCACCTTTGACAGCATGGACAGCCAATTTTGGGGAACAGCATTGTATAAGAAAGGAAAGCCCTTGATGGGTTCAAACATCGAAGAAGAGTTTAGCAAAGATGAACTGGCTGCATTTAGAAAAAAAGCCCTTCAATACAATAAGGAGAAAATTGGCGACCAAGCCTGTTTTTATTTTAGAAAGAAAAAAGCCTGAAATAGAAACAAGTTGATTGGAGCATTCAGGGTTGGATCGAAACCTGCAACGAATAAAGTGATTTTAGCAGGTATTAAAATTCTGTCTTAAAAATTTTAATAAAATAACTGTGCTGGTATAGAACAATGCTTTTCTTCAAAAAACCTAACCAATGACCTATATAAAAGGAACTAAAAAGGTACATCATTGTTAAAAACATGAAATTGTACACAACTGCAATCCCACATTATTAAGAAAAAACCTTAAATTAATTTCTTTATGCTGGAATTGATTATTGTATTCTATTGATATTTAGGGTACAACTTTTCATTCATTTCCATTCTGAAAAGGATTAACGCTTACTTAAACCATCACAACTATTAAATAATTATGAAAAAACTACTTAACATTTTTCTAGTCGTGGCCTTGCTTATTAGCACGGCTTGTACAACGGAACCACAAGAAAAAACCGCTGAGCCAGAAGGTGCTTTAACTATAGTTGAAGCATTTCCAGAATTGTCCTTTACCAGACCGGTTGATTTTCAGCATGCTGGAGACAAATCTAATAAGCTTTTCGTAGTAGAACAGCGCGGTGTAATCTCCGTTTTTGAGAATAAGGAAAAAACTACAGCCAAAGCAGCTTTTTTAACCATTGAGGATCGAGTGGAAGATTCCGACAATGAGGAAGGTTTACTAGGCCTGGCTTTTCATCCAAATTTTGAGAGCAATGGTTATTTCTATGTTAACTACACCGCTTCTAGTCCCGATCGTTCTGTAATTTCTCGATTTAACCTTTCCTCCACGAACCCAAATGAGGCAGATCCATCCAGCGAATTGGTATTGTTGGAATATGATCAGCCTTATGGCAACCACAATGGTGGTCAAATTTCATTTGGTCCTGACGGCTTCTTATATATAGGAGTTGGTGACGGCGGAAAAGGTGGTGATCCACATGGAAATGGTCAAGACCGGACTACTTTATTGGGAAATATTTTAAGAATAGATGTTGACCAACAGGATGGATCAAAAAATTATGCTATCCCAGAAGACAATCCATTTGTTGATAACGCGGAAGGATTCAGGGAAGAGATTTATGCATATGGATTGCGAAATCCTTGGAGATTTAGCTTTGACACTGCCACTGATCAATTGTGGGTAGCAGATGTAGGGCAAAACAGTTATGAAGAAATTGACATCGTCAAAAACGGTGGAAATTACGGTTGGAATACAATGGAAGGCTTTCATTGCTTCAAAGCCGATGAATGTGATCAGGAAAACCTTGAATTGCCAATTTGGGAATATGATCGTGATGAAGGAGACATTTCCATTACCGGCGGATTTGTATACCATGGAGAAGCCATAGAACAACTGCAGGGACTCTATATCTATGCAGATTACGTTTCTGGAAGAATTTGGAGCCTGGATTTCAGTGATCCTGAAAACCCTGTAAACACTGAATTGTTCAAAGCCGATTTTCCTATTTCCTCCTTCGGAGTAGACCAGAACCAAGAAATCTATATCTGTGGTTTTGATGACAAAATTTATAAGTTTGGATTAGAGTAAAAAAAGACAAACAAAAAGATGCCCGGCAAAATTGTCGGGCATCTTTTATTTATAGAGTTTCCTTGTAGGCACCGGGTTTTGATGGTGCATGGGTATTGTAGGTAATTTATTACAGGACTAAAGTACGGATAGGGTTTATTATCCGTTATATTACCTGAGCTTTGGTTAAGAAAGTTGAAAACTTTCATCATTTTAGGTCAAAGTTATGCTTCGCTAAACTTTGACCAGTAACGGAGGGATAAGACTTAATAATTTAAATATTCTTTGGTGGTATTCTCGTTTGAGAAGCTTTAGGTTTAGAGTGAACCTCCCCCTGTACATGAGGGGCAGAAATATCGCTTTGGTTACCAGCACCATTTGCGGGTATTGGATTTGAGTTAGGAACTGCTCTGACAGCATTGTACCTCTCCACTACATTCTTATTCCATTCTGCTTTTTTTCTTCCAGAGATTATCCCGAGTTTGAATGCGGTATTGTTAAAGCCAATATGAGCATCTCGCAAAGGTCTACCGAAGCGATCTAAAACTGACTTTTGAGCGGTGCCATTTTCTATGGAATCAATTACTTTTTTCACAGCGAACCCTACTAGAGCTGCACCTACTGCCTTGGTTATAAATTTCATTTTAATAGTCGTTTAGTGATACTTTCTGTGTAGAAATAATCATGCCATACTTACCCTAAAGACAGGTCCGGTTATAAATTAATTCAGATGAGCTAACGTTTAAAGTTTGGCCTCAGTGTGTAGAATTAAATTAACAATCTGACGCAAAAACAGAAGTGTTTTCCATCTTATTAATACATCCAAATTATAGATTTGGACTGGGGGTAGTTTGAAACTACGCTTAATGGAGGTAACTGAATAAAGTGTCGTTGATTTGGATGGGGTTTCAAAATTTTGTCCATATTTGTTTACTTGGATAAGGAGGACTTTCAGAAGCCATTGCAAATGGCATATAAAAGGTTTCGACTTCAAAGTAAGTTAGGAATAAAAGGGTGTTGAGGATTCTACAAACAGCCGGGGATTTACATGACCTCATTTCTAATCCTTGGTTCAATACTTAAAAGGAAAAGTAAGTCTTACTTCAACTTTTTCGCCAGCTATTTCACCAGGTTTCCAACTGGGCATTCTTTCCACCACTCTGACAATTGATCTATTTAACCTTTCATCTTTTCCTTTAACAACCTGAACATCTTTCACACACCCATTTTTATCAATAATAAAACTTATAAATGACCTGCTTTTTTCCTCCCTATTTAAATAGGTACGGCCCATATTTTCTTGAACAAATGAATATACCTCCTCATTTCCCTCATTAAATTCCGGCATTTTATCAGCAGTCAAATATATACCCTCAGAATCAAAAACATGATCAATATTGCTATACACTACAGAGGTAGTGTCTATTATTTGACCTGATAACTTCTCGACTACCAACAGGTAAATTGTAATTATTATTACTATTTTAAAATCCATATTATAGCTTATAGTATTGTTACCAAAATTATTAAATAAGGTGGATCAAATTTCTCGAAATCAAATAAAATAAGAAGTACTAATTACTTTTACAGCCAGACTAAGTGTAGTAGTTGGCAAAACACCCTTCTATCCTTTCCAATTTGCAATTGGAATTGGACGGAATTACCAATGATCCAAGGTTATCAAATCTTCTCATCCAGCATAATTTCATTTGTTTAAAATTGTTTTTAATGGTCAGAACTTGCCCTGGTTTATTGGGGTGGAATCTCGTCACCATAACCATCCATTGACTTGACGATTTCGTCACGCTCGATTTCCTGATCTCTTTTTTGGTAAGCCTCTCCATAACTAAAAATAGTTTATCCTTGATAGAATTACAAATAAATGCTGCCCGAGTAACCGAACAAGATGTCGTTAATTTGGATAGGTTCTCAAAATTTTAGTCAAGCAGTATTCAAATTTTTGTCCATTTGTTTACTAAAGGGGGTCTATCCGATGCCATTGCAAATGGCATATAACAGATTTCGTCTTCAAAGTAAGTTAGGAATAAAAGGGTGTAGAGCATTCTACACCCAGCCGGGGAACACCGATTTCCATGCGAATGAATGAAATCCTGCAGCAAACTTCCCGTACCTACGCAGTATATTAATTCGACATTACTGGTTCCCTTTGAGCATATTTTTGGGATGCTGGTGGGTGTCAAATATATCTGTCACTATGACCCGTTTTTCGTCTATCAGGTAAATGATTTTAAAGTGGGATTCGACCAGTAAATAGCGATGGCCCTGATCGAGGGATTTTAATGTTTCTTCTTTCTGCCCTCTTTCCGGGTTGTCCGATAAACTCTTGGCTTTTCCAAGTATCGTTTTTCTTACCTTTATAGCATAAGAATTGAACTCCAAACTTCTGTAGTGTTTACAAATTTCTTTCAATGATTCTTTGGCCGGCTCGGTGATTAAAACATTCATCCTACTTACCAGTTTTCCGATTCCTTTTCCAGATCTTCAATACTGATCACCCTTCCTTCTTTGATGGCTTTATTTGAATCTCTTGCTCTGGCTACCAATTCTGACTTGGTGATGGGGCCGCCGTCCGGTTTATAACCGGCTATTGGTTCTTTCTGGGAATTCAATATATCTTTGATCTGCTGTATTACCTTTATATCATCCAGTCTTGCCAGCTGTTCTATCAGGTATAATTTTTCTGCTTTGATGTCCATTTCTCAATAACGTATCGTCCTCATAAAGTTAACGTTTTTTTGGGATTTGTGGGTTTCATTTCAGCGGATGATATTTCAACATCGCCCATTTCAGCTCTTCCACCTCGTCCTGGCTGTATTTCTCGGTCGTTGAAGTGTATTTGTGTCCCGTAAATACCTGGACTCTTAAATCGTGATTCTATTTCAACCCCACTTCAAGTAGGCCTTCTTTTCTAAGGTAATCTTTTGCAATGGAACACAGGTGATTTTCAAATTTTTCTACTATTCCCAACCCCAAAGTTCGCCCTCTTTCTGAGGCACCGCTTCATTAGATAGGAAGGTGTAGATGCAATCAATCTCAAACTGCTGGTAAAAATCAACACACCAATCAGCACCCCTAAAAAAAGAAAAGCCAACTTTATTGCTAAAGTTGGCTTTTTGAAGAGAGGAAGGGATTCGAACCTATATATACTATTTAGATAAAACATGTCATAAGTATCATATATTCATATATATACATACATTTAATCTTAGTTAAAGATAAGTTTTGAACACATTTAATCAACTTTTTCGCCCCTGAATTCGCCCCTGTATTTTATTTTCATTAAGTTTAAAAATTATTAATAGACTAGAGTATGGAAGCATCTTTAAGATATGAGTTAAGACGGGATTTAGAAAACAAAAAAGGTGAGCAACCACTAACATTATTGATTCATCTTTCAAGTCAGCGTAGAAAAGTTGCCACCGGGATCCGCCTTATTCCAGAGCTTTGGTCCCTTGAAAAGCAGCAAATTTTAAACCTTACCACCAAACTAAAAATTCTTCTTCAAAAAAAACACGGAGACAACCTTCCTAAAAAGCAAACCTTAATCCAATATCAAGATGACCTTATTGATCTAAAAAATAAAGTCAGGAAGATTGAAGAAGGATTTAGGTCTAAGGGAATACCCTATAGTGTTGAAATGCTGATTGGAAAAATCAAGGAAACTAAAGAGATAAAAATCAAAAAAGAAGATCCTACCAACTTGGTTTACGACTTTATCGACCAGTACATTCATGAGCATGAGCTCACAAGGGTTAAGGGTAGCCTAGTAGTTTATAAATCCCTTAAAAATCATTTAAAAAATTATGAAGTTAAGACCAGAACCAAAATTCGGTTCGAAAATATTGACTATACATTTATGCAATCCTTCCAAAATTTTTTGATCAAATGGGAAAAGATCCACGAGAGAACCGGAACAGTCAAGACCTTAAATAACATAACGATTGCAAAGCAACTTAGTACGCTTAAAACATTCCTTGGATATGCCAAAAGGCAGGGAATAAAAGTCAATGGCGGGTACAAGGAATTTACCATTAAGAAAGAAAAACTTGAAGTGATCGCCTTGACTCAAGCTGAATTAGACCTGATATTTAATTTCAATCTCAGTTTAAACAAAAGATTAGACCAAGTGCGTGATGTATTCTGTTTTAGCTGTGTAACTGGTTTTAGGTTTTCTGATCTCCAACAATTAAGAAGGGAGCACATTAAAGAAATGGAAATAAGACTTACCATCAAAAAAACCAAGGAACCCCTTATTGTCCCATTAAATCAATATTCGAAAAGAATTTTGCATAAATACGAAGAAATGGGTCCTCCCCTACCCGTAATTTCCAATCAAAAATTCAATAAATATGTAAAGGAACTTTGCAAATTGGTGGGTATCGATGATACTATTGAAATCATTAGGTACAAGGGAGCCATTAAGCAATCAACTATTTACAAGAAACACGAAATTATTAGTGCACACACTGGTAGGAAAACGTTTGCAACTCTTTCTCTGGAAAAAGGAATCCCAGCAGAAACCGTGATGAAGATAACCGGACATTCAGATTACAAAAGCTTTCAACGCTATGTGAAAGTAACGGAAGAAAGAAAAAGAAACGAGATGCAGAAAGCCTGGGGTGCTCCTGTATGATATTTAAAAATCGACCTATGAAAAAGTTTGAACCCACTAGACCTTTATGGCAATACAAACTCAGAGAATACTTACTTCTTTTTGATAGTTATTCGGAAGAGGAAAGAATTCTTGCCTATCGTTATGGCTGGTACATTTTTTCCAACAATCGAAATCATTTTGAGGATTTTTCCCATTTTATTCAGCGCAGGAAATGGTTTATATACCTATCTTTGATTTACCCAATCCTGCTTACCTTTCTAAGTCTTTTAATCGCCGTCTCTGTCTTGACAATTGACGTTACTTTAAAAGTACCCATTGCTATTATTTTCTCAGGGATAACAGCTGGAATTATTTACAATTTGATTGGCAATACACTTAAAAATATTAGGGAGACAGGGATATTTTTAAAATATGTTGATCCTGCCGAAAAGCTAGCCAATTTCCGTGAGTTTGAAAATCTTGATTATTTGGACAAGGTAGGGGCAATCCAATTTTATGAAAATATGAGGGCGAAGCGCGATTATTCTATGATAGCTCCAGGTGAAAACGAGTTAGATAAAACGGAAAAATTACTGGCCCTTGATTTTTTAATGGGTGATCCTGGAAATCTAAACGAACTAATCAATAAACTGTGTCTCCATTCAACATGTAAATTGACTAAGGAAGGTGTTTATCGTGTATTAGGGGAAATTCTAGCAGCTTCTCCAGACAATATTAAAAAGGACATCACTAAAGGAGTAAAAGAAATCAGATCCGGAAAAAGCCTGGGTCAAAAAAGAATAGACCAGCTAACAAACGTCAAGACCATCTTTAATCAATCAAAACTGGCATTAAAGGCCAATGAAATTGATAAACTCCTTGACACTGCCCAAACAGCAACTCAGGATAAATCACAAGTGGATGTTTATTAATTCCTGATTAAAGGATTTAATGCAACAGGTAATAATAAAGTACCATTCTAATTTTTAATCTCCAATAGGCTCTATTAATTCAACTCATTGATATTCTATGAATTGCATTTTACTTTTCAATCAGATTGTTTTTAGTTCAACCAAAATTTGATTAACTTAAAGTATCAAAATTTATTTAAATAGCTATGAAATTCCTAATCAAACTTTTTCTGGTTTCCTTTATTTGCATGATCGCCATGTTTGGTGCTTTAGGGAGCGAAAACCAATGGCCTGGATTGATTATAGCCTTTTGTGTGTGGGGCTGGTTTATTTATTCTCTCTCCAAACCAAAAGTAACGGCTACTGATAGAAAAATTAGGGCGCAAGAGCAAAAGATTGAGGAATTGCTGCGAAAACTGGAACAAAGAAGTTAAAGAGCTCCCATTTGATGGGACCAATTGACCTTTTCAATAGGCATATCATAACGAGAAATTTATCCAGCGACCTAAAACCCTTTTAGAAAATTAAAGTTCAATTTTCAAGCCTTCCATTTCCAACTCTTTAATATGCATCCCAGCTTCAATTTCTCTGACTCTATGGATTGCAAAGCTTTTTGAATCAGTTCGATGAGTTTTTTCCCTTTATCCAACCTTTCAAAAGGAAAGGGATCCAAATTTTGATCTATCAATTGATTGATCTTTCGGTCTATTTGAGTTTGCCTGTTTTTCAATTGTAATACTATCACCGATATATCTTTCATTGTCTATTTAATTAACATATTTGAGTTAATAATTTAAACAAATAATTGCTGCACCTGTCTCGATTTTAAAATATTTCTAACCTTTTTTTCAATAGCAAAATTTATCGAGGAAAATAGTTTTTAGTGAGACGTTCTAAATAATGACTTTAAAAGCATAAATGAACCTTTGTACACAGCCACATTCTTACTATCCACCTTGAAAATAAAATAAGAAAAAAGCCCAATAGGGCTTTTTTCTAAGATTTAGCCTTTCTAGCCTTTTTCTCTTTCGGAGCAGCTACCTTTTTGCTGATAAAGGCCGTGTGGGTTTTGCCATATTGATCCGGTTCTTTCAGTGAGGCGACTTCAAATACCAGGTATTCGTTGCCATCATAGTCGACCATGTGATCTTTCAGGATTTCGTCCAGTGTTTCCTTGGAGATGGATACCCGGATGATGTCTAAATCTTTAACTTGTGTTCCTTTTCCGATGTAAGTTTTTTCAAATTGTGACATGACTTTTACTGTTTAAGGTTTTAAATTTGATTATGCCTAAGAGTTCGGGCGCTGTCAGGAACACCCAAGCCAAGGGCTGAGCGAAAAAATTGCGGAAGGTTTCCTTTGGAAAACCCAATTTTTTCGAACGGGCGAAGCGAACCCTTGGCGGGTGTACCGCAGCCCCCATCTTTGCATGGATCATTATTCACAACCGGGAACAGGATAAGTTCATGGCATTGGAAGAACTGAAATAAAAGGAATCGAGTAATGGTCCTTTGCATTAAAAGTATTTATCCAGCTAAAGAAAACAGAGGAATAGGATGGACTGGAACGAATGGCTGTTAAAGATCCTGAAATCTGAAGTCACTGGTGAAGGTAAAATGGGAATACCCTATTGAACTTTTCATATGAGCTGTCAAAAAAGTGTGGAGATGCCAAATTTTTCTATTCCGAAACCGGATCCAGAATTCCCGGGTGATTATTTCCAGGTTTGTTGACATCGCTGGATATTTCGTAGGCCTCCATTGCATCGGCCGGATAGGCATTCAACAATTTCAATAAATCTTTGCGATTTTGATTGGGATCCAACCATAATTTTTCTTCTTCCCTGGTCAAAATCACTGGCATTCTGTCATGGATTTTGACCATTAGTTTATTCGGCGCAGTAGTGATAATAGAGTAGGAATTATACGTTTCCCCTTCAGTATCCTTCCAACTTGACCAGAGTCCGGCGAAAAAAAAGACCTCTCTTTCGGGAAGGTAAATTCTGAATGGCTGCTTTTCTTTGCCTTCCTTTTTCCATTCAAAAAAACTATCAGCAAGCACGAGGCATCTTTTATTATTCACCACAAGGGGGTTATATGAGGATTTTTCCAGCAGCGTTTCGGAACGGGCATTGATCATTTTGTATCCCACCTTTTTGTCTTTTGCCCAATGTGGCACCAAACCGAAATGAAAAACATCTATTTCATCAGGCTTATCCAAAGTGACCACCGGAGCCAATTGGGAAGGAGCAATATTGAAGGAAGGCTTCCAGTTTTTGGCTTTTTCAGATATTCTCAACTTCAATTGGTTTATAACTATCTTTAAGTCTTGTTTTACGGAATATCTGCCGCACATGATTTTCTTTTGTATGGTTAAGATTAAATTTACAAATAAAATGCCTGAATCATATCCTTTCCTTCAGGTATTTGGCTTAGGGATAGCAATGGAAACCCTTTTTTGGGGAGGCAGTGCAGGAGGAAAAGATTGGAATGGAAGCATAGCGGTAGCCCGACCCGAAGGGGAAGCCCCAAATTCATTCAAACAAAACTTCGGCTATTCATTGTATTTATTTGAATCCAAACTCGCTAGTTCTGAAACAGGATCTAAGGTAAAGGCAATTTTTTTATATGTCATACAATTTAGTCTGATTCAATTATAAATAAGGGGGAATAATTAGTCCGAAATAATTTTCCAAGTTATACAAATGGTAGCAGCGACGATTAACAGTACCTTTTTTCGAATTGTGAGATGACTTTACTGGTTAAGGTTTTAAACTTGATTATGCCCAGGATAACGGGGGCTGCCATACATACTTTAACGTTAACGAACCTAAAAACAAAATATAGAGTATTGATTTTTTTTAAAAGAAAACGGTATCATCAGTTGATTACTTTTTTCTTATTAAAGTTTCTCTTATTATGTTTCATTAGTATGTTTTTAGCGTAATTTTTAGAATGGCCTTAAAAGAGATGAAATTCTCTAACGAATGAAGGCATTCCTTACAACCACTCTAATCTTCAACTATTTGAATGGTAGCATTTTCCATGTATTTCTCAAAATAATCACTTTTTGATTTTTGAATAACTGACAAGGTTAGATTTTTTTCAAATTCCAATAAATTTTTATCATTGAAGAATTCAATTTTTAATTTTATCTTTTCGTTTGTTGAAATTTAGCTCTGAAAAACTAATTCAATATATATAGACTGATTTACTCCTGAAACATTGCTAAGTTTAGTACTTAAAAAGACAGAATTTGGAAATGGTGGGAGATAATCAATTTTTCTATTATATTTATCTATAAATAAATCAAATTTATATGTAGGACTAGATTTTAAATATTCACTTTGGATATTAAGTTTAAAAAATCCAACCTTATTTTTATTATCCATATTGATTGCTTCTAATCTTAGGGTTACAGTTTGCTCCACTGGTAAATCAGATAAAATATTTGTAGCTATAGGGATTCCACCATTGTATTTCATCATCAAACTATCGATTAGTGATTTATTTCCAATGGAATCTAATGATGTTTTATTCTTTTCTAAAATAAATAACTCTTTGTCTGTTTCATTGAGAATCAAATAATCAATAATTAATGAGTCTTTATAATTTGATCTAAAATAAATTAAGAATATTAAAAGTAGAAGACTTATAAAAGTAAAACCTAAAAACTTCATTCTAATTGAATCTTTAAATATAAATTGTTTTATATTTACCGTAGCTATTAGATATACAAAGCCGGAAATAATAAAACAGATAGATAAATTAATTCCTGAAGTTATGTCAAAATTGCTTGAACCATCTACCAGCCAAAACGAAGAAAAAGATATTAGTAATATATGTGATAATTTTTCTAGAGTTAATGATTGTAATTTTCTAAAATATGAAATAATTAACGTAAATAGTATAGTTAAAATATAAAATGTTTTATGGAAAAAATTCACAAAAGTTGTGTATGTCTCATATTTATAATTATCAAATTGACTTTGTAAAGCAAAAGTATAAATTAAGAAATATAAGGAAATGAAAATTGCCGGTATTGAAAATGCTAATAAGACACTAGTAAACTTTAAAATTTTGATTTCCGAGTAAAATCGAGATTCCAAATCCACTTTCTTAATCTCATTTTTCAAATAGTCTAATTTTAATTGAAGAAATTGCTCTTTACGTTTATATTCATCATTTGCGTTTTTGCCATAAAGTGCACCAGGATAAATTATAGACATTACTGAAATTAAAATAATAAATGATAAAAAAATAAAAAAGAAAGCCCATAGTAATATTGTTTTATGAGGTTCATCGGAATTGATATAAGCTAAAATAAAAAAACTTTCACCGATTAAAAGTAATAACACATAAAACGCAATTGGGGTATTTACAATTTCAAGAATTTTTATTCGTCTTTGTTCTTTCATTATTAATTGTTCAAAGGAGTTGACAATTTTAGAGCAAAAAGTTTAAAAAATGAAATATGAGAATAAACATATCAAATAACGCTCTGTGACCAATGGAATTAAGTCCATTTTTCCATATTTCAAACAAGTTATATTGAAGTGTACCTTAATCCACATTATTGAGAGAATTATTCCTAAAATAGAAAGACCATACCCAATTAAATTTAGAATAAGAATGGTTAAATCTTCTTTGAAAAGATTGTCGATAATCTTAGATAAGACTGTACCATATGCTGAAAAGCATATGACCAAAAAAGCAGTCAGGAAAATAGATCTTTGCCAAAGGTTAGTGAGTTCAAAATCTCTTGCTCTCCAAAAGGTTTCATGAATTTCCCTGATGCCTATTTTATCCTCTGATCTATCTTTGTTTTCTAAATCCATAAAATACAAATCACTTAAAATAAATAATATTACAAGCCTTACATTTCCTTTTTTCCTGGTCTAGGTCGGCAACATTAAATTTACCTTCTACCCGGTCAAATATGTCCAGTCCACGACCTAAGCTAATTCTCCAACCATTGTCTGCCATGATAGACCTATCGTGTATATCTGAGAATTCATAGGTCATGTGAATGCCAAGGTCAGCTACGCTCTCTTGTAATTCCTCAAAATTAGAAATGGAATCCTCCATGTAATCGGAATTGTTCCACGTTACGATATGCAAGTCGATTTCTTCTCCCTGTGATTTATTCTGGCTCAACATCAAACAGAATTCGAGCAAATTTTTAAATTGATAATACAACCTGATATATGGATCCTGCAGCTGTATTTTGGTAGCATTTCTAAGATAATCCCCAAACAGTTTATGGTAGGATATACCTGTTTGGTTGTCTTTTAGGCTAATTTGATGTGGTTCTAATTTTGGAGATTCATTATCGGGTCCAGGAGTTGGCTCGATTTTCTCCCCTGACTTTATTTCTCCCGGCATTTCTATTTCTGATACAATCAGGGGTTTCTTTGGAAGCTGTGCTTGATAATTCAGTTTTTCCAACGTTTCAGGCTCTACTTCTTTCCCAGAAGACTTTACCCTATATTTAAATGAAACAGTTTCGTTTCGGAATGTTTCATCTATAATATAAAGCTGATCTTTCACCCTTTTCCTTCCTTCCACTGCAAACTCAAGCAATTCAATCACTTCTGCTTCTATCATCTCTTTATGTGGATAAATCAACTTTGACAGACCCGAAAATGACTTCCTTACTGCTGTTTTATCTCTTGTAGTCAATGATCCGTCCAATTCTACAAATTTCTCCATTAATCCACTATAATCTGATTTCCTGAGTTCTTTTAGAACCTCAGCCAGATAGTCCACGATAAAACCAAAATCTTTTGAAAAGACAGAACTTTTAAGAATTCTCACTTCCCAGCCGGGAATATACATATGCATCCTATCTAGAAAAGCACCTTTAATATAACCATCTGGTATGGATTCAAAAAGATGGGAATTTTTGAGCATGTAGGGAACGGTATGTTTGGTATTTCCCACAAATGCCATTGATGCTGTGGCCTGATAGGTTTCTTTACCCCTGTTGAAAGACTGGTTTGCCATGTAGTTTTGCATGATCTTTACCAAGTCACCATCTACTTTTTTCCCTCCTTTTTCCTGCTCAAATTCATCCAGTGCCACTACATCCCAATAGCCCACAAGACCGATTCTGTTTCCTGTATTATTTACGAAAAGTCTGGCTTTAGACACATCTCCACCCGAGATTAATACTCCATGAGGAGAAAGCTCTGAGAAAATATGCGATTTACCTGTTCCTTTTGGACCCAGTTCTATAAAATTGAAGTTATTTTCTACATGGGTAATTAACCGGGAAATCTGAATCAATTTTCCCCTTTTATTGAAAAATTCCGGATTCAAACCAATACTGTGCATCAAAAGGTCCAGCCACTCATCTGCAGTGAATTCCTTTCTTATTTCTAAATATTCTTCCAACCGGACATTGGCGATCTGTATGGGCTTTATGTCCTGAATAATCCACCTCACATCAGTTTCTGCTGCGTGTGAATATCCCATTGTCAGAATGGACCAAACACCCCCACCGCTAAGTAGCTTCTTATGCTCGGTAACCATTATATCGGCAATAGGAACCTTTTTGATACCAAGGTTGGCGAATTCTGCCTCATAGATGTTGGCTTTGTCATTTAAAGCCACGTTTACCTTATCAATGATTTTATACTGGCCTTCTTGACGGATTTTCGATTTTACGATTTCTGCCTCACTTCGATGTACGTAATTATTCTTAATTACATTTTTCACTTTCTCAATTCCGGCCTCTATGATTGCTTCATCATTAATAGCACAATACTGACCTAGTAGATATTCGAGAACATACGTAGGAACTACCGCATTGCCTTTCACCCTTGAGGTCAAATCCTTTCTGACAACCTTACCTTCAAAATGTTGAATTATTTTACTCTGCAAATCCATGTCAGCCAAATTAGGTCAATAACAATAATAAGAAAAACTTAGTCAAATATACTATTCATTCCGTTTCTGACAATACCTTCCACAATCCGCTGGTATCGGAACCTATTCTAATTATTAGGCTTTCAGCTTTTAGCCGTTCAATGTTTTTCTCGACGGCTCTAGTACTTATGCCAATGTTTTCGGCCATTTCAAAAATGGTACTTTGGGGGTTTTCAGCCATCATTCTAATAATTTCCCACTGGCTTTTGTTTATCTTAAAATTGGCTTTCCCTTTTATTGTTTCCTTCATCATCATCCATTCCTCCGAACTTCTCTCCGAACTTCTCTCCGAACTTTTTGACTGTCTTTTTAGTAGAATTGTAAATAGACCGGCTGTCTTGAATACAGGTTCAGGGAGACCTACTGCTAATAAGCTTTCCCTTATTCGGCTTATTCCAGAGCCAACCTGTTCGACCATATCAATACGTTCGAAAAGACCAAAAATCAAAGGGTTTCTACTGTGACTCTTAAAACCAAATTCGCTAGGCTGAATAGCACTTACCAGGCCTCCAGGATTGGTGATCTCTATTCGATCATCAAACACTTCAATAGTAATTCTACCCCCTTTGTCATAATAATCCCTATGCGCCAGACAGTTTATAATTGCTTCTTTGAAAACGACTTCTGGAATTTCCCAAACTTCTTTTCTAGGACCACTCCCCTCAATTTCGTATCGGACATCGATTTTGCCCTTTATCCATTGCATGGCTTGATAATATTGTCGCATCAAAGGGCCTCCGAATACCTTGTCATCAAGGATCTGTGTTTTAGTTTTTCCTTCAAAAAACAAACATCGGATAACTGCTTTGTCAAAAAAGGACTCAGGTGATTTGCCGAAAAACAAAACAGCTCCATTTTTGAACATACCATTTGGTAGCGTCAGTTTCAGGTTTTGAAAGATTTGTTTTTTTGATACTCCGGAGAAAATACCGGCATCTTTTCTAAAGGACTCAAATTCAACCTCGTCTAGATCTTGAATTAAATCAAACCCATAACAGGGTGCCTCATCGAAATAAATCCGATCTGATTGCTGAAAAAAATCTCTCATTTGTTCCACAGAGGTAATTTTTTGGGTATTTGGGCCTTGTCTTATATAGATTGCTCCAGACAGTGTATAAGGCTTTTGGCTTCCTGTAGAAACCTCAATTACCCATACGGTTTTTCCTTTTACTTCTACGCCATATATTTGCGGATTTAAAGAAGGGTTGATTTCTCTGATGGAATTTTGAATTGCTGATCTTTTCCCATTATCAATAGCAACCCCCTTGATCTCATTTTCATCATCAACACCAATCAACAAAATACCTCCTGCGGCATTGGCAAATGCGCACACCTCTTCAGTTACCTCCTTGATTTTTGAGGGTAACCTCACTTTAAATTCCGCATTGTAACCCTCTCCTTGAGATACAATTGACATAATTTCTTCAGGACTTAGCATGAGTTGAATATCAGTTTAAAAATCTGGCTGAATTAATGTTTGATTACTTACACGTATCTCTATCAATGGATTCAATTTCTCCTCAACATCAAAAACCTTAAGTTTGAGAAAAGATTCTTTTGAAGCATTGCTATTGACGACCAATTCAATTTTGTGCATTCTTTCTGAAGGAGATTCGGAAATTGAATTCAGCTCAAGTTTAATGGCGTTACTTACTAGTTCATTTTCTTTGTAAAGTCCAACAAATAATTCAAGCTCTTTTTCAGTTCGTGAAATTTTCTTTTCCTGAAGGATACTGACACGGAGAATATTTGAAACTATCTTCAGTTGGCTTTCATTTGTAATAATAGGCTTCACCTTTTTTGCAATAGCTTGCGTTTTCCTGTAGCTATTAATAACAGGAACTACCAACTCCTGCAAACTACCCCCGCCATGAACAAATTGATGGCCTACACCCTGCCTTTTATATCTATTCGTAGATTCCGGGGTTATAACAAAAAGCCCCTCAGCATCCTTAAATGCTGTCGTCGCTTTAAGTGGAATACAATGTCCAATCTTGGGTTTGATAGGATGATCAAGTATTTCATATCTATTATGTGCGTCTAAGGAAATCTCTCCCGAATTTGGCTCTTTGTCTTTATCTTCTACTTCCTGATCATTATAAAGAAAGCCGTGATCTGAGGTAATAAAAACCCGTGTCACATTGTAAGTATGATGGAGTTTATTGGCAAATTTAGCAAGTTCTTCTAGGGCTTCATCCACAGCCTTAAAAGTCCGGCGTTCAGAAGGTCTTTTATCCCCCGTCGAGTCAATCACATCATGATATACATAGACAAGCGGAGCTTTAAATATTTCTCTGGAATCTTTTAAAGGAATACTTTCAACCAAACTATATTGTACAGCCAATGCTTTATCAGTAAATTTATTTAATATTTGTAGCCGGTTTTCAATGCCATCTGATGAGACACCTTCGACACTGATTTTGCCATTATTAAATATTCTGGTTTTCCCAGGTAATAACTGTGCCATTCCTACACTTGTCTTTGAAGGAATAGATGCCAATTGGTGTCCGATTTCAGCCACGTTTTTATCATCCCCATGCATTCGTCCAAGCAGTTCCACTGCTGCCTCGTACCTAAGGGCATCTGAAATAACCACTACGGTTTTGACTTCCATCGCTTCTATTTCTCTTTTGAAAAAATCGTATTGCTTGGGTGATTTCAGGGCACTGTAGTCAAAATTAAATTCGGAAAGGCATTTTAGCCATTCTCGATTTAGCTTGTCAAGAAATCCATCGTACCGCTTATTAAGTAAAATGTAAAGTCTGTCCAAATCAATACTATCTGGAACAGATGTGATTTGTTTGTATTTGGAAATGGCCTTCCTGTATGATCGGTCAATCCCATTCCATGAGCTAGTATATTTACTGATATAATCATCGGGAGTATTGAGGGTATATCCTGCAATAGAATTGACCTGCAAAACTAAATGAGCCATTTGGACCACAAATCCTATAACGTAGTTGATATTTAAATCTAACTCGTGAGCTACTAATAAACCTTCTAGTTTTTGAATGACAGACTGTGGATTATAATCAATGTTATCAAGTTGGGCTAACAAAATAGACCAAACCATTTCTTCCGTCAGCAACCCATATTCTATCTCTGTCCCATACGCTTCTATCAGTTTCTGGCCTTTTATCCCTTTACCAGCCCAATCAAGAATTTCTTTAAATCGTCCGGATAACTGTGGGTGCTGGGATGACTCCTGCAGCATTTGCGTGATGTTAGTCAAAACCGACTTTTCTTTGATTTTCAGGTGTGCATAGGGATCCGCACTAGAAGTGTCCGCTATCCAATGTGTGATTTGGTTGTATCGGATCTTTTGGAGAAGATTACTCAGGGATTCCTGATTAAGCTCTTCATCCTGAAATCCAAAAAGTACTTTTAATTTCTTTTTAACGACTGGTAGTAAATCATTATCGCTTAACTTCTTATAAAACCTTTTCCATTCATTTTCCTTTTCCGGTTTAACCAACAATAGCATTTTCGCAATCAGAATTGGCCATGAAGTAGTCATTTTGAACTTCAAAAATGAAGAAATCAATCCCTGCTGTAATGAAGCTTCATCTAATTTATCAGCATATAATATTGGCCTGCAAACCTCTTGAGTAGAAGAATACTTTAATTCCTTCATGTATTTTTTTACAAGGTTCTTTTGACTTCTAGCCAAACCGAATTCTTCCAAAAATTCTTCTTCATCATCAAGAACTAATTCTTTATTTGCTTCAAGTAAGTCAAGCAAAGGAAACCCAAGATAATTCCCGGTTTTGTGGGGTGATTCAAATGGAAAGTAAAGGAATACTTTTTGATCCAACAATTCTCCATGGAGACTCACCTTCAGGTTGAAGAAATTATTTTCGTATTTAACAATAAGAATTTCTTCTAAATCTAATTTTTCTACTTCATTTTCAAACTCTTTGTACTTATCGAAATGAAATAATACTTTTAAATCAGGATTTTTCTCGAAATATTTTTTTATGAAATTATTTAACATCCGTTCATTAATAATTTTGATCTCCTACAATCTTCAATCGATATTATCATCGTCATCTTGATTATCATTTTCATACTTTTTTCTGTAATTAAACTTGTATTTGGTAAGGTCTACTTCATAAAGGCATATTTTACATTCATACTCTTCGTTGCCTTCAGTGACCAGCTGATTTCCACATGAATAGCAAAAGTGTTCTCTTTTTTCAAGGTGACCAAGTTTATTATCGATCTTATATTGAAGGTTTGGTGATATATTTCTGCCCACTTCGAGCAAATTATTTGCCCTCCTTTTATAAAGTTCATTTGAACAACAACATGTGCAGTGCTTACAAATATACATCCCATTACTGCACTTTTTTGAATCCCTACTATCGATTAACATATTACATCGGCCATTTAAACAATGTGTAAGATAAACCTCATGAGAATGTTGTCCGCAACTCTTGTTAGTACAGGTAAAGCGCGTGGTTAAATAAGCAGCAAAATTAGCAGACTCCAAGGGATGTAATAACTGATCACAGGACCTGCAATTTAATGCATCAAGTAGCTGACTCATTCTATTGATGGTTGAAACAAATTTATAGTAATTCCCTTTTGGAAAAACATTACCATTTTTTAATTTTTCATCGGAATTAATATTCAATATTCTGAGAAAATCTAATAAAGAATACTGTTTCCAGTTTTCACCATCTATGGCTGGCTCACAGTTTTTAAAACAAGGCTCATTTCTACACCACCAAAATTCCCTTTCAAATTTTTTATGCCTAATAATTGATTTTCTACCCTCACAATAGCTTATACCATTTGGGATATCTGTGCACACTTCATTTGCCAAATGGGGGTTATCATCAAATTTGTTGTCTGTGAAATTGATGAAGAACCTATTTTTTGCTGCAAACTCTTTAACCTCCTCGATAGACTTTGCTGACACACCCCAATGGCCTAAATCAGGATACCACTTCCTTCTTGGAAATGCTTTTATTTCCTTTACATATTTCTTAAAGTCTGAACTCCTTGCAGGAAAGCTTATACCCAAATAAAATTTCTCCTTGAAAGGCACTTTTCTAACAAATCCATTAAAAGGTTTTTGAAAGGAATACTTTAGTGTTGTCCTACCTCCACATTTAGGGAAATATTGATCAAGCTCAAAGTGACTAAGTTTTTTATTTCCGGCCTTCAAAAAAATAATGGATAATAAATCCTTTTCCATTAAAATTTTGGATTCCTTACCCAAATAGTATAAAAACTTGATAATCACATCAGCTGAAATATCTACTTTTTGAGATGGATAATCTTCGAGAATTAATTGGTATAAATCCCCATCAACTCGTGTCAATGAGTCCAAATGATCCAATGTAAGGTTAAAAACGCCAGTCTCTTTTAAATAAAATAATCTCTTTACTATTAAAGTTTGATCACTTGGTTGAAGATATACAAACTTCTTTTTAAGATAATCAAAGTCGAAGAATTCATCGTTAAAATCGTCGAAATACCAGATTAAAAAATTGTAGAATGGATTTCCGATTAAGCTTAAAGACTTAACCAATGACGTATCGTTTTGAAGAAAAAAACCAACCTCGGTAAAATATTTATCAAATTGGTTCTTCGTCTTTATTTCAAATTTTGAAGAAAGGGAGTCAAGGTATATACTAAAAAGATCTTCTATATTTATGATTCCCAATGACTCTGACCAGTTGGAGAAAGTAGCACTTAAATTTTTCTCACTATTACAGAACTGAACCAGATAGTTTCTGGGTAATATTTTCCCAAAACCTTTAACCCATGATTCAAAATAAACATCCTCATCATAGGCCGCATAAGTCAACTGATCCAACCGCTGAAATTGTTCCTCTTCAAGATGACAAGAGGCCATTTCAAGCACCCATTGAATTTCAGAAGAGGATAAAGAAGGAATTAAACGGCCTTTAAGAAATTCAAAAATTTCAGCCTCGTTTAAATACCTTTCTTTGAAAACTCGCTCCCAGTCTTTGAACTCCATTAAATTTTCAAATGCCAAAAAATCTGAATAAACCAATTGGCTAAAATGATGGCCTTGTTTGAACAACTCTACCTTAAACCTTTTTTCGGTGTTTTCAAGAATAAATTCTCGAAGTGATTTGACAGCCCCACCAAACTTTAATGGCTCCCAGTTATATACATCTGCAGATTTAGCCAATAATGAAGGTATAGATTTGTAAGTATTTTGTTCTTTGATAAATTCATGAAAAATATCCAAATAAAATTGGAAACCATAGGTATCCGTGGCTGATTCAATTAACCCTTTAAACAAAGCGAGAAGCTGTAGTTCTGGCAATTTATTCAGAATAGATTTTTTGATTTTTTCATCGTTTATATGCTTAATAAAAAACCCAAAGACTTCCTCATTCGTAATCTCAGGAAGTTTTCCATCCAGCCAAATAAGACATACCAATTCTGGAGCAGCTGCCTTTCTAATCGCTTTTTCTATCAATTTAATTAGCTCTTGATGGTACTCATCTGACAACTTTAAGCCGGAGACATCAAGCAGTTTACTGTATCCATCAAATTCCTTCCATGTATTTATTGCAGGCAAACCTTCCAAAATTAGGTTTACTTCCTGCACTTCAAGTTCAAAAAGACACTTTTCCAACTCATTTGATATTTCAGAAATATTGCCAGGCAAAAATCCTAGAGTCTTCTTGTAAAAAATTGCTTGATCCCAACCTAACTTATTTACAGGCCCCAAGTGCAAATTTAACAATTGAGGTAAGGTATCATGGGCATTGGGCTGCTGGGCTATACTTTTAAAAGCTTCTTCATCCAACTGATCGAAACAAAGGTCTAATTCTTCAATGGTTAGAGTAAATTCTTCATCAGGGGTTAGACCAAAAAGATAGAATTTCTTTTGCTTCCAAAGCTCAAACTTTTGGTGTACATCAATTAATTCATCAAATTTAAAAAATACCCTCTCACTGAATTCTTTGATATTGATACTATTTGGTGTATTGACAATATGGCTAAATAGTACCATAAACTGAATAAGATTTGCCCTATCAAATTCATCGTTCAAATAGCTTAAAACACTATCCGTGAATACTTCAGGCCCCACCTTTGACAATAGATCATCAAGGGCTATCTTCCTCAAACTTTTAGTTCTTTTGGCTTTTTTAATACCCCCCCTATTATTCTTAACAGGAATTTCAAAAGTATGAGTATCTGCCTGGGGAAAAAAACGCATGATAACATCAAAATCATCGACTCCTTGAATATCCCTCACATCATGAGCTTCCAATCTATTGTTTTTACTGTTCATTTTGGGATTAAACAAAAAAACATCCAATGGTTTGGCCTCTATATTATGCTTGAGAAAGTTGGACATATGTATGAAATATTCCTGGTCAAATGAAGCCTGGATCACCCCAAATCCCTTTTCTTGATCAAACCATTTAATAAGTCCAAACTCTAAATCATTTTCCATAAGACTTCAATTGAATTAATGCTTAAATTTTAATGAAGCTACAACAGATTTCCCATCAATATTCCAAATTCAAAAACATCATTTTGATGTTCTTTTAATCTACCTTTTAATTGATTTCTGGCTTCTGTACTTCCATTAATTTGATCCTTAGCTTCAATAAACTTTAATTTAAATATGACATATGTTTTATACCGTAAATCTAAGTAAACCCATTATTTATTTCCATGTCCCAATATGTTCAAATGAAATCTCATTGTTCATTCTTTCTCATTCGTTCAATAAACGCCTTTCCAAAAAATTTATCTGAAGCTCTTTCCAATTCACTTTGGGTGGGTCCAACATTCTCTGACCAAAGTTTCATTTGGTTCAAGAAATCATTTCCATAAATATTCAGGTCAAAATTTCTCCGCTCGTTTGAAAAGTCTTCAGAAACAGAATACTCTGATGCTTTTGCAAACAAATCTTCGATTGGCTGTATCTTTTTTTTATAGAGGGAATCTGAAACAACCCAGGTTTCACAATTGAATAGCATCAAATTAGTTAAAAGTCTTTGTACACGCTCCTCCTTTTGCTTAAAATACATATTAAAATATCCTTTTACTTTTTTTTCATCCTTGAGATTATAACCCATTAGAAGAATGCTATTTCCTCTAAATGGGAAAAAATTAATAAAAATGTGTGAAACCCTTTCCATATTTTTACCATACTTGGCGAGATATTCTTTCATTTCTTTAGAAGTGTCGTAGTTGAAAAATGATGAAAGACAAACATCTATTGTACACATTTTCCTAAAACTAAAGGAGTATGATCGCTTTGCATTATAAAGATCATACCAAATATCTTGTTCGATGAAGTTCAAGTCTTTTAATCCCAGTTTTTCATTTTCAACAAGTTTATTAAAATAACTGTAGCTAATTTTATCGGAATCTCTGGCGTAAATACATTTATACATTTCAAGGTTCACCATTTTTCTAAAAATCTCATTGTAAACAGTTCTTAAGGTAAAAAGTAAACAAGATTCGTAATCAGTGAAATCTATTTCAGAACCTTCAATTTTTTTGAAAAGCTCAGAATCATGTTTATTGCAAAAACAGTTGAAAGAAAAAGCTTGATTAATCCCGGTCCATTTAAATCTGAATTGGGGCTCTTTAAATTGATTGATTTCTTGTTCCCAAACATGTTGGTTTGTTGCAATTGATGATAATATGCCATTCTTTTGAAGAATATGAGAATTAATCGAAGGTTCATTACATTTAGGATGAAAACAGGTCTTAATTTTTTCAATTCCTTTATTTTTACATTCCAAAAAGTTCCTTGCCCTTTGGATTTCTTCCCTTTCCATAATTCTTTTAAGAAATAATGCTTCAACTTAAGTATGACTAAAAGATCGCCAAAAACTATAAATAAAAAAACCAACATGCTTAACATTGGTAGTTGAAATTTTATTTTATTTATTTCGCACCTCACTTCACCTTCCTCACTACCCCATCAAACAATGCATAATTCCTGGTCACACCATCATCCAGATCAAAAACAATCTGTCTATCTGCGACGTCTTTAAGCTTGAGGTCGTAGGATTCGCATTCGCTGAGGTTTTTGTGGAGCTTGTCCAAGAGACGGGGATCTTCGCGGCTGGATTCGAGACGGTCGATCTGGGAACGGAGGTGCTGCAGGTGGGGCATTAGGTAATTGGATCTGATTTTCTCTACGGTGAAGGCATTCATACGGTGCATATAGGTTAGTACTTGAAAAGCTCCTTTCTCAGAACTGAATAACCAATAGATAGGCTTCTTCTTATACTTCTTACAGTGGTCGGCCCAGAATTTTTTGACCAAGTAGGATTCCAGATCCTCGTCCAGACATTCCTGCAAGAAGTTTAGGTTTTGGGTTAGTGTTTCCGAACCCCAGACCACTTCCATAAAATACCTTACTCGCTGAAAGACATCATCAGCAAAAGTACAAGCTGTACCCATTAGTGGGATAATCCCATCCTCGTCGATCTCGACAGTAAACCCATTATGGTTGTAGGATGCCAGTTCTACCTCTTCTGGTTCCGGATGGGCGATGTTCAGTCCGGGCTTATCCAAGCGGTAGCGACCCATATTCACCCCTATGATATAGGAGATCAGCTGCTTCATGACCACATCTTTCTTAATGGGAAGCTCATAGCCGTCAGGAATCAGAGGCAAACCCTCGTCCTTTGCCTTAATTCCTATTCCCTTTTCTCTTAACCAAGCTTCCTGCTTTTCCAGCTTTATAAAGTCCAATTCTTCTTGAAGGATGGTGATTTCTTTCAGAGATACCTCGTAGTCAAGATCTTCTTGTAAGCCATAGATATGGATAAATACAAGGTTTAGTGCCTCCTCATTTCGATGTAACTCAAAAAAATTTTCACTGGCTTTTTGTAACCAATTTTTGAGGGCTGTATTTAAATTCTGTGAATTATTTAAAAAAGAATAATTTTGAAAGTTCCATGAAATTTCATTACCATCCCAATCATTTTTACTAATACCAATAATTTTATCAACTAAATTTATGATTTTACTTGTATCTGAAGGAAAAATAAAAGGAACATTACTGATCTGGCCGACCTCATAATTAAATGATTGATTTATTGAATCAATTAAAGGGACTTTTAATTTTGAATTTAATAAACCAATCAAATAGAAAACTTTTTCCTTTTCTCCAAAAAATGAACAACCTGAAACATCAAAAATAAAGCCTTTGGGGTAGTATCTTAATGCAAGTCCTGATGCGGTCATTTTGGACCAAGAACCAGATTCCTTGAAATAATATTGCGTGTTTTGAGCTCTGGATCTTACCTTCCCTTTATCATTTCTAAAATTCTTAATTTCCTTCCCTTCTTTTGACCAATTAACAACAAAATTATGATTTCCATACCATTTTCTATACAAACCACCACTATTATACGGGTACCATTTTTTTTCTTTTTCAAATCCATACAATCCCAATGAATCTATTGATACTTCATGCCAAGACCTTCGGAAGTTATCATTATCACCAGTTGCAAGTCCTTGCTTAACGGACAAATAATCTTTCACTTTTTTATTTTCTTCATAAATTTTGAAGACTTTTTCTGGTAGCCAAAAGGCAATAGGATTATTATCAATTTTTAAAAAAAATCTTTGGTCTCTATTAAAGGAATTAAAGTCTTTGTCAAAAAACCATTTTTCCTTTTGCTTAACTGAATCAACAGTAACCTTTTCTCTAAATAAATTCCGATAGATTCCTTTAAATTCATTATTTTTTTCATTCGAAAGTATAAATGAAGTTGATCCAAAATCAACTCCAAAGACACCCCTTCCGAAATTAAGTAAAGATTCAATTCTAAGATTTAGCAAAATTCTTTTCCTTAATTCTGAAAAGGAAATTGTAAACAACCATGATGGTGGAGTAATTAGGCCGATTTTACCTTTTAATTTAATTAAATAAGTTAATCTGTCGATAAAAATTGAGTATAAATCAGTTTTGGAATCATTAAAGTATTTTAAGGCGAAGTCTTTAAGACTATTGTTCATATTTGATTGCCCCAAATATGGAGGATTTGCTGCAATGGCTTCATAATTTTGGGATAATATGATTGCAATTGAAACAAAGGGAGCCATTTTACTTTTTAGTGCTTGCATTCCAAAATTTTGGAAACTCTGATTTTGAAGTTCTTTAAAACGCTTAACAATAAAATCTCTTGTGGTTTCGCTGAGTTTGATGAGCATAGCAGAACCAATATTTTGGGATTCCTGCATCAGTTTAAGAACTGCTGTTAATTCTTCCTCATAATCAAGCCCATCTTTCCCCAAGAAATCCAATACTTCCTGCCTGCTAAAGGGATAGGGTTCCGGCATGGCATAGACCTGTGGCATCCAGCCTTTTTGCAATACCTCTGGATACCGCTTAGCAGCCTTCAAAAGCACAGCAAACTTTGCGAGTTGGGCAGCGCGATTATCTATATCCAAACCGAAGAGGTTGTTTTTCAAGATGCTTTCAACAGCTTCCTCGGGTGTATAGAGCTCTTCCATATACATGGCATAGAGCAAGTCAAACCCTTCTACCAAAATATGACCTGACCCTACGGCAGGATCCAAGAGTTTGAGATTGGCTACTTCGGAGATGATAGGGTCTTGCTTTTGGGCTTCATCGGCGATCAGGTATTTCATCTCGTCCTTGATCCGGGAATCAGGGTTTAGGTCCAGCCAAAGTTTACCGACCGAGTTCTGCACCATGTATTTCACGATCCAGTTAGGCGTAAATATCTGGGTGGCGGCAGGTATATCCCTGGCCTCAGCTTTTTTTTTCTTCTTGAAAGAGGCAAAAACCTCATCCTTACGCTCTGATATATAGAACTGGTACAGCCATCCTATCAGTTCTACTTTTTGATAGTCCTCATCGGATATGGCATCGGTGGTATTGAGGAGATGGACAAAGCCGTCTTTTTCCAGGATATCATCCGGAAGCAGTAGCTCAGTATAATCATCCAACCGTCCAAAAATAAATTTCAGCAATTGATGTTGCCCGCAATACCCCGTCAGGAGAATGGCAAAGGATTCCTTTTCCTTGTTGTAATTGGTAATGACTTTTTGCAACCGTTGCTTTTCCTGACTATTTAAAAAATCCACCTGACCCCTTCTGGCTTTCACTAGAATGGATGGGGTACTTGAATCTCCTTCAAATTCCAGTTGGGACTGATCATATTTGTTTTTGGAAAGAATGCGGATGGCCATTATCCTATTGAACCATGTATAAGCTGCTTCTTCCACCACGGTTTCTATTCCCTTTTTGTCTACAGCATCTTTAAGCGCTGACCACTTTTTGGGTACACTCGGATCATCATGTCCCTCCCCTCGAAACAGGTATCCACCTTCAAGGGGTATGGGTTGTTCCAGCACTTTTCCTTTGTCATCAAATCCCCAATACAATAATTTCTGTGCTACACCTTTGATTAAAAGTCTCCTACTCTTCTGTGAAAAAGTCTTTAAATTCATGGAATTGGGTTTATTTGATAATGATGGTTTTATTAGCTTGAAGCATAGCTTTCATCTCAGCTTTGACTTTGGTGATATAGGCTTCAAGCTCTTCTTCATTGTTAATGGTCGCTTTTACATTGGTGATAAAGTATACTTGAGGTTCATTGACTTTGATGCCCTGACCCGGAGTTGCTACTTTTTGACTTGCAAACTGAATTATTCTTCGAATTTCATCTGTCTTGAACTGGGCTACTTCCGAAGCTTTGAGTTTCAGTTGGGTAATGGAGGATAGCTTGTTAATAGTTGAAATGGTTTTATCCTGATCGGCAAAAACATTACCTTCTTTTACCTCAAGATTTTCTGCTTCCTGATTCAGTTCCTCAAAGACTTTTTCATACTTGGATACCACTTCATTTTTAAGGTTAGCAATCCAATCCTTGATTTCTTCCTTGAGTTCCTTGTAGGCCTTGATGATATGGCGCAAGTCATGTCTTGGATCTTCACTGAGTAGGAATTCATCAATTTTCTCTCCTTTCTCTAATCCTTCTACAGATAGCTCCCGGATATTCTCTTTGTTGTTTTTGTAAAAATCCCTGATCCCATCATAATCCTGCCTGGCTCTTCCCATCAGTTCGGCCATGGACTTGGCAAGATCATAGCTGGATTTGAGTGCTTCTTTTTGCTCTTCCAGTCTTTTGAAAAGGGTGAGGGGATTTCTGATGGCCCGAAATCCATCCAGCTTTTTTCTGAACTCATGAAATACAATCCCAAAAGGATATGCACCGAAGTAGACTTCTTCTTCTTTGGCGTAGTCCTTATCCAGCTTATCCAATTTATCTTTGATAAAGTCAAAAAGCTCGTTGCCATTGCTGGTTTTTTTGATTTCATCATTGAAAACCTGTTTGTATAGAATGCTTACTTCATCGATGGTACTCTGTGGTATTTCCTCCCCAGCTTTTACGATGCATATGGCCCTTTCCGAAGTTTTCATTGCATGCTCTATAAAAGACTTTGCAGGAAATCTCGGAGAATTCTGATAAACAAACTCTCGTTTTTTCTTTCCTTCAAGGTTATACAGGACGTGCAACACCGATTCGAATTTCCACCCAAATGGTTCTTTTTCAAAAGCTTTGATGATATCCTCTACCGTACATTCGTCGCCATGGGCTGTAATCCAGTCATTGATTTCCTGCTCTGCCGTATCCAATCCCAAATCCTGTTGAACCGGATGTTTAATGATCTCCCTGAGCTCATTTTGGTTTTTGGCATAACGCTCCGAAGACTTATTTTTATGATAGACTTTTTCGAGGTGCTTGATAATGGCATTTTTGAATCGTTCTGGAGGTTGGACTCCATTGACCTCAGATGCATCTACGAGCTTTTGCCCCAGGACAAAATCCGTTTCCTGAAATTTGCTTTCAAGCCTGCGGTTGATTTTTTCTCTCAAAGCATCATTACGAACCCTGAAGTTCTCGATGGTTCTTGCTCTTTCTCCGGAAGCCGAATCGGAGTTGTTGGCAAAAAACTTGATGGTCTTGACATACCATTCAAAATCCCTTTTGAGCTCCGCATCTGACATAAACCATTGGGAAATACCCACCATAATATCGAGACCGGAATTCATCAGTGCTTTCTGATGAAGTTCCCCTTTGTCAAATAGCAATACTTTAATCTTGAAGTCCCCGTTTCTGAAGATTTCCTTATCATCTATCCAATAAGAAATTTTAAAGTCATTGTTGGCAAAGGCGATTTTATTGGAATTGAAATTGACCAACCTTCTAAAAAATGAATCAAACTCAGACCAGCTGTCTTCTGAAGTAGGGTAGTGGTTTTTGATAATATTCTGCACATCAATTTCATCTTCATTGAAAAAGAAATATTTTCCTTTTTCCTCCCGAATGATACTTTCCTCAACCAATCGGTCAAGTACTTCTTTGATTTTGGTCTGAAGCTGCATCTTGTTTTGATCCAGCTTGTCCATCATCAGGATAGTCATGTTTTCTATATTGGAAGCAAAAGTCAGCTTAATCCCATCTGCCAGATTGGAAATCATGAAAAGCGTCCTGACTACTCTTTGAGCAAAATTATTCTGTGTTACATAAGGCAAAGTCATTGCATTGTTAATGGCTCTTCCACCTCTTTGCGTCAGGTTTTGTTGAAGCTGCTTATTGAAGAATTTATCAAATGGAATGAATTCACCTACTGCAATATTTTCGTTTTCTTTTACTGTAAAATGAGTGATACCCAACAAGGATCTTTCATTATCTTTTACCTGCTTGATCACAAAGCCAAGATTCTGAAATGCATCAAATACATGGGAAATCAGTTTGAACTGATAAGGAACAAAAGGATAGGCCAATTCAAATGATTTGAGGTTTTCGTAGCCCTTGTAAAGTTCGTGCCTGACCTTAAACTGATTGTGAATATAATCCTTATTCTCCTGGTAGATTTTCCCCAGGGTTTCAATTCCTTTACTGTTTTTATCCAGGATTCTCTTTTGGGTAATAAAAGAAGCATCATTGGATTGAAGGGAAATTCTGGTATCGAACCTTCCGAGAATTTTCCCGAACTCGTCCTTAAGGTCTTCTGTACCATCTGTTCCCATCGACACCTCTTCCAACGTCTGCTGGGCCGTACAGGCAATCCAAACCTGATTGTTCAGCTCCTCACTGACCCTTTCGATGATGTTCTGGTAATTGAGTAGGATTTCTTTGTTTGTTCCGATGTATTGTGAAATTTCATCTACAAGGAATAGTAGCCTATAATCCTTCGCCTTTGAACTGACATATTCTTTAAGTTCTGGGATCAGCACACCTTCAATATCCACCTTAAAAGTATCCGGATTGGAAAGTTTATTGTGAAGTGAAACAATATCCATTTCGGGAACCAACTTCTTGGCAAGTTCCAAAATGCTGTCCAATTCGAAAGAGGCTATGCTAGCCGCTTCTGCAGTCCAATCATCATATCCAAGTTCGTCATGAACAAGTTTTTTAAATTCCTCAAACTTTCCTTTTTTATCCAGGTATTTCTCAAATAATAGCGCCAAAGGAATTTCATTGGCATTATACCCCCTATGCTTATTTAGCATATCCAAAAACACCCTGGTTAACCGCTGCTTGGACGATCCGTCATCAGTGACATCTTCCACATTGAACATGATGTCCTCTATTTGCGATGCCAGCACTTTCTTTTTCAGCAAAGAAATATTACTTACTGTAATATCCTCATTTTTTCCGGCCTTTGTAGTGTCATATCTAGATGCAGCTTCAATATAGTGAGCAAAAGCCTCTTCGAGAGTATCTTGGTTCAAACAATAGTGGGCGTACTTGATAAAGTGGGATTTACCAGATCCATAATACCCATTGATCCAAATCCCCGTTTTCCCTAAGCGTTTATTGACTACCGTATCCAGGAGAACATACATGTTTTCCAGGATTTCATCTGTAAAA
The DNA here is from genome assembly GCF_056859355.1 of Cyclobacterium sp. L-R. Lineage (NCBI taxonomy): Bacteria > Pseudomonadati > Bacteroidota > Cytophagia > Cytophagales > Cyclobacteriaceae > Cyclobacterium > Cyclobacterium sp. L-R. Next base: position 151,293 of record NZ_JBSXOH010000091.1, on the reverse strand, counting down.
ATGTACTCTTTAATTTCTTGCTTAACTGTATCCGCCTTTTGATTCCCAACAACAACCGCAGAGTTGATTTCTCTATGGATGTCTTTTTCAAAAATTTCTTTGATCTGCATATCAATCATTGATTAGTGTGGTGGCACGATAAAGATTTTCATCTTTTATCAATCCAAAAAGGTTGTATGCGGGTTTAACTTTACCCGGATAGAATACTATCATTTTATATTTCCCTACGTTCTTTTCAAAATTATTCAGGAATTTACTGGTTCTCAGATAAGGGAAAATTGCTCCCCAACCATACAAGAACACATATGCCACTTCATGTTCGATGGAATTTTCCAGGTGTTCCGTGATCCGTTGGTGTACCCAATCAAAGAACTTCCCGTCATTGGCATCTTTGGTTAATGCCTTGTGGACCTTATCAGCCTTGGTTATTTCGGAGTCAAGGTAAAACGCTAATTTTTTCTTCTTTCCAAAGTTGGCATATTCTAAATATTGGAGAAATTCCTGGAATATATCCAAGGTCATGACATTCAGATAATTATTAGGCCTGTATAACCTATCCTTCATGTCTTGAATTTCCCTTCTTATTTTGTATTCATCTTTCGGATCATACCCATACATATATACAGGCCAAAAGAGCTTTGCAGTCTGTGGATCCTGAAAGTCCTTATTGGCTAACTTTTGATACAATTCTGCTATGGTCATATCAATTTTTCCCTTTCTGTTTTGGAGAGTAGGCAGGCTTCCAGGAACCATGAGTCACCATTTTTAATAAAGTATTTCCAAAAAGTGGGGGGTTGATCTAAAGGTTTTGTGATCTCTGATTTTTTCAGTAGTCCAGCTTCTTTAAGACTTCTTAAGAAGTTTGAAGTAATATTGCTTTTTGTTCTTTCAGACCATCCTTCAACAATTTCATTGGAGGAACCCAATTCTACTATCCTCATCTGTACGTCAAATTTATCAATCTTCCGCTCCATTTTTTTCCATTTGGCAATGACCACTTCGAATTGAAGGTCTAATGCGATGGGGTATGCCTTTAGAATCAAATAAAATAGCAAGATTCTCTTTTGAGCATCATTGGCCTCAGAATAAAAATCCCAAAAATCGGCAGGGGCAAATTTAAGTCTTCTTCGGATATCGGTCAATATCCTTTCTCTAGATGATTCCGTTTTGATGCCAAGTACATTGTTTTCTTTAGATTCTTTAATGAGCTCTTTTTCAATTCCATCTGATTTCAAAATAGGTAAAAGTGCCTCAAATTGTGGTTGAAATAAAGATCCAATAGTTAAAGCAATGAAAGTTGTGTTGGTCATGTTAAAATTTAAGCTTGTGGTAAAAATAGCTTTTTAGAGCCGAAAGGCAATACAAATGATTTTAAAGGTAAAACCTACAGTTAAATGATGCGATATCTTACTAATTCTTTCTGTTTGATTTTCTAATTCTTAGTTTTCCCTTCTTTCATGACTAGGTTCAATCAGGTTTTGAGTGGGAATTCTCAGATGGAAGCATATCTTTACAAAAAATCATCTTTCACCTTTATGACCTACATCAAAACCGTCGGTTTAGAAAACTTCCGACTTTTCAAGGATAAGACAGTATTTGATCTGGCTCCTATCACGATTTTGACGGGCATAAACAGTTCTGGGAAGAGCTCGCTGATCAAGTCGTTTCAATTATTTAAATCAAGTCTGGAACAGACAGGAAACCTAGACAATTTATCATTTTTACGGGGCAATCATAATTTGGGAAACTTTTCAAAAGCAGTCCACGAAGACAGTGAAAAAAAAGAGATGAAGTTCGCTTTCGATTTTCCTGTTTGGGGTATTACAGAAAAGACCTTTTTGGAATTGACCTATACCGCATCGAATAAAGAGGCGGAAGATGGTCATCTTTCTTTCCTAAGAATTTATCTAGATCAAGGAGAAGATATTTTTATTTATAACTCAAAGGGGTGGAAAAAAGGTGATGAAACGACGCATAAAGCTTTTTACTTTAATCTGCCATTTCTTATCCCTTATTGTTTGCAAAAGCTTAAAGAGGAGGAATGGGAAGAGCCAAACATAAAATACGAAGAGACTGACCTTCCCCGGTGGATAAAACCTAAAAACGATGATCTATTTAAGTCATCTCTAAGTGGCTTTTTTGATTTTGAAGACAACTGGAAATACATGAAATGGGATTTCGAAGAAGAAATTTTCATGGATTACAATTCGATAATACCTGAGGAAAAGTCCAAAATTAAAAAGGTAATGGAAGATGCTTGGTTTGACGGAATTGATGCTACGATTATTAGTTTACATGATTTTTCTATTTTGGATGGTATAGAATTTGGCATAAGTGAAATAATAACTGAGATTGGAAACAAAAAACCTAAATTCTTACTAGGTGGGGATGAATTTGAAAATAAGCCAACTTATAATTTTTCAACCTTAGGTGAAATAGTTTTTAATAAAATTTTGATCAAATCGATTCTTAATGGAATCTCTGATTTTGAAAGTTCGTTGAAAACAATTGAGCATTTGTCATCGATAAGGGCAAATTCCGATAGGCTATATTCAAATCATTCGGATATTTTTGGCATCAACGAACTGCTGAGGGAATTTTCCAAAATAAAATTAAAGAAAGGATCTGCCATTTTTGACTTCATTATTGAGTCTTTACAGAAATTTAATTTAGGTGAAGAAATTATAATAAAAAGAACGCAAGGTATAGCGTCCGAGGTTTTTGTCAAAAGAAATGGGAAGGAGTATTTGCTGGCTGATTTGGGTTTTGGTTATACCCAACTTCTTCCTATTGTTCTCAAAATAGCAATAATTGCCCATCAAGCTCATTTTTATCCTGGAGCGGAAGACAGGCCACCGACAGTATTTCTTCTAGAAGAACCAGAAAGCAACCTCCATCCATCTTACCAGTCCAAATTGGCGGAATTGATTGTAGAAGCCGCATCGTTATTCAACATTCAATTTATCGTAGAAACTCATAGTGAGTACCTGATCAGAAACCTGCAATACCTCACTGCTACTAAAAAAATCAAGCCGAGAGATACCAAAATCTACTATTTTCACCAACCCGGTTCTGAGGATTTCAAGAAGGCCCCTTATCGAGTGATTGAAATTGGGGATGATGGCCGGCTATCCAATGAGTTTGGTGAAGGGTTTTTTGACGAGATACCGAGGTTATTGGCATTTTTATATAATACCAATTTCAACTGATGAAAGCCATCCCTTCCCATATTTTGACTGATCTAGCATCAGTCCTACAGCTACATTCAATTATGGAAGAAGCTTTTGACAAAAGGAATTTTTCCAGTGTGGCAAGCTTTGATGCAATCCGGAAAGCTTTCGATAACTATTGTATCAGCTTTTTGAATAATCAGAAAATTGATAAAGATGAGATTTCAAAAAATATTTTTCTTAGATCCATAATGGAGAACTATGCTTCAGGAAGAAAAAACATCAGACTATTACAAAATGCTGCAGAACTATCAAACGGATACAGTTCTTTGGAGAATAATTTTTTGTTTCAGCTGTCCATAGACCTCGCATCCAATTTTCAAGAAGCAAAGACCGATCTTACTTTTAAATCCATGCCTAAAGATTGGGACAGGTATTTCAAAGTTCCGAAAAATAATTTCACCATTGGTGGAATTGCCTCAGAATTCGTTGGTTGGCAAAATCTGGGGCTAGATAAACTACCTATTAGCAGTCTATACATCATTGACCCGTATTTTCTAAAAGAAAGGAAACTGGCTGAGATCAATTTACCGGAAATTATTAAAGGTTTGATTGGAAATAGAAGTAATGTAAAAGAGATTGAAATTGCACTCTTTGTCAAATTAGACAGAAATAATCCAAGATTCACAAAGACCAAAGAAGATAATTTCCAAAAACTAAATGAAATATTGAAGAACCTGTATCCTAACAAAAAATTTACATCATCTATACTTTACATACCGGAATCCAAAATGCATGACAGGTATTTATTCACCAATTTCTACTACCTATCGAGCGGAAAAGGCTTCAATGTTTACAATGAAAAGAAAAAGCTTGATCAACAAAAATCCAATAACCTCGATATTCTGCTTTTAGCAGAACCCAAATCCTTCAAAGCCTTTTTGAAAAGACTGTTGGAAATAAAAAATTGGATAGATGGTTCAACAATGACAATTGAGTATTCCGGTGAACTGCCAAAAAAACTCTTTTCAGTCCTATAAATCCCCTTTTTTTACCAATACGACCTTTAAAAATATAATCAGAACCTTTACCAGATCAAGTATTGTTCTGAGAGAAAAAATAAGGCTCTAACATCTGTTTAATTTTGTCTAAAATTTTCTTTTAAAAAAAATTCCATTTTCCGTTATTTCCTCAATAGAATTAAAAAATTACCTACACCAATAGGTTGCTCTTAGTATTGCATGAATGCTTTTTCATGTGCTTGTTTGATTTGGAGTGCCAGTGATTCAGGTTCAATAACCTTTACATTCGGTCCAAACGATAATAATTCCATGATTAGGTCATGCGTCAAACACAACTTTAATTTGATTTTCAATTCTACCTCATTATCCAATAAAACCTGTTGGGTATCATGAAGGGGTAATGTTTTAATGTATTTTCCTTGAAATGGGTCAAACGACAAAATAATATCTTGAGGTTCTGTGTCATTGGGGCTTATAATACCAAAACAGTAACGAAAACTTCGTTCAACGTTATAATTGTCGGGATACAAGTAGGATAGGGTAGTAATTTCAAGGTTTGTCAATCGGTCCAGCGCAAAGCTTTTGATGGTATTGTCTTTGCTGTCTTTGCCAAGTATATACCAACGGTCTTTAAATTCCTTTAAGGCATAAGGTTCTACTAAACGTTGGCTTAGCGCTTCCTCCCAAAATTTCTGATAGGTGAACTTGATTTGCAGCCTATTCTTGATGGCATGGAGCAACCCATACAAATTTTCAGTTCCTTGCGGTCTGCGTTTTTCCAAATGGATAAAAGGGGCTAAATCTTGGGCGAGATTTAGCGAACTAAACATATCAAAGGCCTCCAGCATTCTCTGGAAATTCATGTTTTCATAATCATTTTGGCTTATGAAATAGCCTTTATGCGATTTGGAGTATTCAATATCTACTCCAAAGTTATTTCTGATTTCCTTCATGTCCCGTTGAAAAGTCCGTTTTGAGAAGCCTATTTGCAGGTCGTCATCCAGCATTTGTAGATATTCAAACCGATTTTCGATATAGGCTTTCAACTCCTCATACGTTGAGTAGGGAGCTACTTTAAGCTTTTTGAGAATAAGCAGATAGCGGGATATGTAGCCTCGTTTGGACATGTTTGAATCAATTGATCAATAGATGGTTACGTTTGATCTTTTGGCGACTAGAAGATTGGCAATTTCAGCCTTTTTCTATAGTATTGGATGCTCCATTATTTTTTGCCAATAGCTCATCCCATTTTTTAGGTAAATTATCAAGCTCATCATCCTGTAAGGTATACTCCTCCCCCTCAATGATAAATGTATGAGTGTTTTTCCAAACAATTATCTCATCTTTGTATTTTATTGGAATTTCCATTCCCCAAAAGAATGGGATCTTTTTCCCATTAAATATTAAGTGCTGATCATTGTCAAGGTTTTTTGGTTCACATTCTCCTTTTAAGTACAAGTCGAATAATAATCTATTTCTTTTGACTCCAATAATATATTTTTTAGAATTATCTTTTGCATTAGACGGTCTAAGCATAATAAATTGACTCAGCCAATATCTAAGCTTGCACCCATTCGCAGTGATTGAGGCCAATAGTTCTGATTTATACAATTCCTCATGAACAGCTTTATTGCCATTGTTTAATCCTGAAGGTTCATTCAAAAACGTTATCCATTCCGTTGGATTGGTGTCAAGCGTTTCTAATAAGGTAGGCCTTAGATCCTGATAGTTAAGAATATCTTTCCAGTTATCTTTAGTTCCATCGTATTTTAAACACCATAGTTGATCCCATTCTTTAAATCTACTCACAAAAGCCCTTAGGAAAAATGCATCTTTTTCAAAGCGTTCATTAATTCCACTACGATCAAATACCAGTTCAGCATTATTTAACCGGTGTTTGAACGTTTCGAGATCGATTTTTTCTTTCTCACCTTTGTCAAGCAAAAACCCGATGGAGCCTAGAAATAGGGGATGATCCTCTGCTTTAAATATAGGAACTCTCCATGCGTCACTTTCCTTGATTAATTTGGCTTTCAGCTGTTCCTCTTTGGTCTGATCTGATCCAAAATCGGATTTCACATCATTCTTTTCCAGGTGTCCGTAAATATCACCACAGCCAACCGACAACTCATTTATAAGGGCTATAGCACTTCTTAGGGTTTCAGCACTAATACCTGAGTTTTGGACGATGTTCCGCACTACTCGCATCCAATCGGAAAAGTTATCCAAATGAAATTTATTATTTTGTTTTAATAGGTATTCCGTTTGAGCAAAGAATAGAACGCTTTGTTTATAGGCTGTTCCTGAGATCTTAATGCATTCAAAAAACAACGAACTATTTTCCTCGCAAAAATCCCAAAGAGGAAGATCTTTTGGTATTAATTTATCGTAGTTATTATCCTTACTGGAATAAACATCAAGGCTGGTTTTGAGATAGTCGAACGACTCTTTTGATGAAAAATCCTCAGGTACTAATTTTGCTGGTGAATCATGTAGAGAAGAAATCTTACCTTTATCGCTTCCCCCTTTTCTCGCTAAATAATAAATAGCTACTCCTGAGATAAACTTCAATATGGCGTTATCCACTTGGTTTTTACCATCCTTATACTTCCAAAACAAATCCGTCCAAACTGTATCAATTTTATGCGCAAAAGTTTTTTTAGTTAGTTTTGTCCATTGATCTTTATTCTTATCATTCAAGGTCAAGTCCATTTCCCAATTATCTTTCAGAATTACTTTTTCGCTATTTTCCAAAATCTCTTTTCCATTTTCGTCTGTCTTATATATGACTTGCCTAATGTACTGTTCAAATCGTGCTTTAAAATTTTCAAAGTCGGTCAGGGCTTTGCCTCGGGCGTTCATTTTGATGTAGAGATCATCGGAAAGTCCAAAGCCGTCAAGGGATATGTGGTAAAATGTGATGATATGCTGCTCTGTTAACTTTCCCCACAAATTCCTGTCCTTTCCCAGGGGATTAAATTTTTTGTGGATTGCATCAAGCATAACCAGCATAGCCTTAATCGTGGGGTCTTTAAGCCATGAGAGAAAAAACCAGGGACGATCTATGATCGTTTTGGACAATTCATTTTCTTTATTACTATCTGCGGGTAAAAGATAATCAAAATCTACTCCGCATTGGGTAATCAATGTCGAGCAGAATTCCCGTGAGCTGGCACGGGTTTGATAAGTAAATTTTGATAATTCATTGGCGTGTTTCTCAAGTTTATTTTCTTTGGTTGCCACATACCAGTGCAGGAGAAACCGCGTAGTTAATCGCTGCTGACCATCCAGTGGCTGAAATACACCTTTATGAATGTCCCCATACACGAAGTCTAACTCCAACGGTTCGTTTTCTGACAATGCATGGAGCAAATCACTCAAGAAATTTTCTCGAACCTCTTTCTTATCCGGCCTCCCTTGTGCGTAATCACGCTGAATGATGGGAATCTCAATTTTATTGTCTTGAATTAGATTCCAGAAGCTAAGTTGTCGTGATTTATTGCTCATCAGTGGATTGGGTTTGTTGGGGTAAATATTTTTTAATATCATTCAAATAGCTGTTTCTATCCGCTTCATTCCAAAGTTCCAAGCCTTTATGGTCTTCTGAATAGAATCTCATAAAAACATTCTTTGTGCAGACTGGAATAAAAATACCGTTCATTTCCTGCTTGATGATCTTAGCTCTTTTGGCATAAAATGAATCATTTTTATAAGACCGGTTAGTATTTCTATCTAGTAAGCACAAATTTCCAATGCTGCTATCTTCGTCCCCAAGTACATATTCTATTATTGATTTAAACTCATCATCTTCAATAGGATTACCCATATGGATTTCTTCTATCTTTTTATAATGATCATCGTCCGTAGGCTTTTCCTTTTTTGTAAAATTGTTATCCAACCATGCCTTTTGATCCTCTTTTTTTACTTTTACCTCTGTTGCAATCGCATGGATGTGCTCCACATCCCATTTTTCTTTTTTAAAGCGGTCGAAAGAGAAGCGGTTGGTTTCGTTTTCATTACTAAGCATGGTTTGTATATTATGGAGAAGAAGCACATTTCTCACAGGCCCGTTTTTGTATGCCAATTCATCAATGTTAAAATTTACCTTTCTAAAAATTTCAACATCAAGAAATTTCCCAAAATCTGTTTTCGACCTATCTTTTCTTCCTGCCAGAATGTCTTTAATATCCATACCTGTAGTGATCAAAAACCCAATTTTATGGTACAATTCCCGGTCGGTGAACCACTCTTCTAGTGTTTGATAGTACTTCTTGATTTCCTGCCAGTTTTTCTCAACTATCTCGCTATTTGAATTGTCCTTAAATTTTTCATTGAAGTGACGAAAAGTGAAATATTCATCTGAGTTTATGGTTTTGCCAGCTAGCTGATCAAAGATGAATTCGATGCGAGTAGCAAGATTGTTTTCCTCTTTGTTGATGAAGTACCAGAATGCATCATTTTGCAGGGCATATTCCATCCGGTCCCATTCCGAAGCAATTTCCAGTTGCTTCTGCCATAGTTTGCCGGGATCATCAGGTTTCAAATTGGAGCTGTTTAGAAAGAGGGCTTTGATCAACTCTGCATTGGTAAGTGGGATTTTACCCATATTGATTCGGGTAAAGATTTCAATTGCGTCTTCATCCTGCGTTTCGAACCAAATTACTTTTACATGCTTCAAGAAGGTGCCTTGAAACCTTTCTTTTCCCTTTTCATGAGTTTCAAACCACCTTTTTATGATTAAGTATGCTTTGAAAATGTGGAAATTGTCAATATTGTCACAATTGCTATGGATTATAACAAAATCCTTGTAGTGATTTGAAACTTCGTCATTTTCGTTTCCATCATTATTTTTTTCTCCCTTTAGCTCATATTTCTCCAAAAGACTTGAAACCTCATTCAGGAATTGATCATTTCGTGTAGCGAATTTTATATTAAACTTTTGATACGAAAGGTAGGTTAGGATTAGAAAAATGGTCGTCAGTCTTTGTTGACCATCTATTACCTCCCATTCTTGGAAATCTTCATGCTCTTTTATTAGATCTTTAGTTTTGATTATAGCCTCTTGCTCATCATTTCCGTTCATAATGTCATTTAGTCCCTCAAAAAAAGATAGCTTATTTTTCACTTCCTTCCCTTTGACCACAACTGGCTGTAGGCAATACCAGGTTTTGTCCGTCGAATTGTCGATCTCTTCCGGAGTAAATTTTTCAATGTCGTTAAGCAAGTCTTCCACCTGTCTTTCCGTCCACCTATACCCCCGCTGATACGCAGGAATAAAGAACTTGTATGTTAGAAGATCGTCGATTGACCTTACCGTAACTTTGCTCATAATTCATAAATGTTTTTAGGGTTAGTAAAAATCAACACAAGTCTCCTGTTCACCTTTTAGAGTTCTTTACTGGTTGATGTTAATTTTAGTTTGTTGATCTGATGGGTAGGATTGGCACCGCAAATTTGGCGGGCTCCGTCTCTTGAAAATTTTAGGTATCAACTACCCTTATGGTCTAATTTGCTTATTGCTCAATGCAAATCAACGCCTATTCTATTGCCTGAGAACTATCCATACCGAACAGACTGAAATCCAATTGATTTTGTCTCCTTCGCATGTTCGAAGTCCGTTTCGTCTTGGTTGTAAATAGCTGTCAATGTCATTGGCTGATCTATAATCGAGGAAAAGCCTAATTTGGTTGATAGCCGTTGGGCTTTTTCCACCGCCAATTCTTTAAATTCATAGTTGGCAATCAGTCTGCCTTTTCGCATTAGGGCACTGTCAATTTTCGAAATGTCGGTATTGAAGGAACAGATGATTTGAACATTGAGGCAGTCGGCAAGAAGACCATCAGAAATATTCAATAATGCGGAAACTGGCGAACTGCCGTCCTTCTCTCTGTCAACGATAATATTTTCAGCATCTTCTATGACAAAAATGGAGTTGGGGTTATCTATAAGAATGGAAATAAGATTTGGGTTTGTCATAACATTTGCCATATTTGGCGGCAGGAAGATGACATTCTTTTTTACGTTAGCAATTAGATACCGGATATAGGAGGTCTTTCCTGTCCCCGGCTTACCATGAAGTAGCACTAATCCTTTGTCATTTTTCTTTGATAGCCGTTTGTAAATGGTTTTATGAATTTCCTTGAAGTCATCGTTGTAGTTATCCTCAATGCTTAGTTTCGGTTTTGCAATTTCCATTAACTTAGTACCGATGCCATTAGCTGTGCTTACTAAAAGCGAAATGATAGGTTTCCTTCTGGTTTTTCTTTCCTTAAACTTTTTTATTTCTGAGATAACTGTTTCGACTTTGGAAATTTCAGTCTTGGAAAAAAGGAATCTTGCGGTGGAGCAATTCGTGTCAAAATCAATAATTAAATCATCGAATAGAATATAAAAAATGTCGTCCAGCTCAGCTTGCTTACTTCCGTTGTAGCATCTCTTAATGAAGTAGTGCTTCTTTATTTCCCCTTTGTAATTCTCCCCAAACCAAATATTCGCTTTCTCGCAATCAATATTTGTTTCGCTTATCAAGTTTGGAATTGAGTTGAAATGGGCTACGAATAGATTAAGTTCGTTAATATAACCCTTCCGGTCTGCAAAAACATGTCCCAGGTCTATTTTGTAAGAAGTGTCTTCAAATTTCAAATTTGAAGTTTGTAAAAGTGATTCGATATTATCCGATTTCATACTACATTGTTTTTTAGTTTACTCTACAAAAATAGAAGTTTGGAACGACAGAGTATGTCGCTCTAAAATTTCATTACAATGGCTATGCAAATTTTTCTGGCTTCGATCTTCCAAAGACGATCTAGAAAGCTTTTTTTTACTGGAGTATTTGCGGTGGGACAGAAAAGAGGGTTATTTACAGATGGGACATTACATTTTCGGAAAGACAAATTCCTTTTAAAGTTAAGGCATCGTAACAAACTACGCCAAATGGAGTACTTGTAAAATATGGAATGGCAGCATTTAGCTTTTACCCCTAATAAATCTCTTAATTTTGGCTATGCTCCATTAGCCTTTTGCATTTTCCCCTTTCAACCCCAACCCCTCAAACAACTCCTTAAACATCTCCCCCGGATCTGCATTGATGGCCAGGGCTATCAGGTAAAGTTCATCTGCCCGGAGTTTGGCGGAATCATTGGAAGTTAGCTGAGTTAAGCGGGATTTGCTGATGCCTGTGCGTCGGGAAACCTCGGCCTTGTTTACTGTCCGTTTGGCTAAATACAAGCCCAATTCTGTCATGAAAGTATCGTATTTTTATACACTAATTTAGACAGTCGATACTTTTGTTGCTAAACTTTAAATAACTGTTTTGAAAATAGGTACTATTTCTATACTTTTGTTTAGAAAATTGAAACAAATGTATCCAATAGCAATACACATCAGCTTTTTAGTCTTTTAATTCAGTACTATTTGAGAGTTATGGAGAAAAAAGAATCATTTACCTGTCCTCATTGTGAAGAAAAACTGCCTTTTCGGGTGATCCTAAAAGTAAAAAATGATCATGCCTTTGAATGTCCGCTTTGTGGGGGAGCAGTGGTACCCCAGAAAACCAAATCCTTTACCTGGGGATATATTATCGGGTTTTTGTCATTTGCTATACCCCAACAAATCGTTTTCTACCTTCATCAGAATAACGTTTTGGCATTCCTGATCGGGTTCTTACATGCAGTTACCGCATTTGGCCTAGTATTTCTTTACTTTTATTCCAACACAAAGTTTTCGAAAGCCATTGCCATAAGCTGTACTCCTATCCTATTGGTGGTGTTCGGGAGACTGCATATGCATACAATTGATTTTATGTAAGGTTTAAAGAAAAAGTAAATGGGGAATCAGCAACGGTAGGTTGATAATTTCCCATTTGTAAAACCTAATGAATAAAGACCTATAACAGGCCTTCATCCGCAAAACTAAGATAGGTACCATCTGTAAAAATCAAATGATCCAGGACTGGCATTTCCAGATTTTTTCCAACTTCGGTCATTCTATTGGTTAGCCTTTTATCTGCTTCGGAAGGTCTAAGGTTTCCGGAAGGGTGGTTGTGTACAAGGATGATTCCTGAGGCCAGGTGGTCAAGTGCCTTTTTGAAGATCAGCTTTGGATCTGCCAGGGTAGCATTGGTACTTCCTGAGCTGATTTTGTGGAGTTTGAGTACCTGATTGTTTCGGTTTAGCAATAGGATGTAAAAGTGTTCCACTACTTCGTCAAAAAGGAAAGGTTTCATACAATTGTAAACATCCTGAGAACAATTGATCTTGATTTTTTTATCCGGTTGTTCAAACATCCTTCTTCTACCCAATTCAAATGAAGTTACCATAGCTGTGGCCCTGGCATATCCGATTCCTTCTATTTTCAGCCATTTTTCCATGTCCCACTTGGCCAATTCAGATAGTTTATTGTTTGCTAGGGCAAGAATCTCCCGAGCTTTGTCTACTTGAATATTCGCTATAGCAGCGATGATATGGTAGTCCGTCATGGCAGATTTCCCCTGGTTATAAAGCATCTCTGTGGGTTCTGATAATAGATTAAAACGTTTCATAATGTGCATACCGACTTTAAATCTCCTGGCACTGGAGGGCTAAATGAATGATAAGACCATGCCATGGGGAGGTTTTCACTAAGCACAAGGAGGAACGGAATAAAGCATCTCAGCCAATCAGCTCCTATTATGCCGTAGTTCCTTGGAACATTTCAGACAGTCAAACCGGATGCATGTGAAAAAATAGCCCATACCTTTGGTGCGTCATTGGTTTGGCATATCTCCCCAATTCAAATTTTCGGTTGGTATTAATATATTACCGACTATCAAAGCCCTTAATAGAAGTAAATAACTATTGATATTTCTCCTCTATTAAAAAATAAATTGTATTAATAGATTTAACAAACATAAAAATGTGGAATAATATAATTAAATTGTAGTTGGTGTAATTTTTATTTTAACTCCTATTTTTATTAAAACGGATCGGACGTTTTTTAATTTCGTGCCCCAGATTTTGCTCATAGTAGGGCTTCTAGGTATTGGTTGCTGGTGGGTGTTAAACCAGCGAAGGGGAATAAACAGCATTACCATTAAATCTCCTGTGATGGTAAAACAAATCTTCCAATTCTCTGATGCGAACTCTCTATATACCCTTCCAGATATCCTTGCGTTATCCAAAAAGGAATGGAAAGAAGTTTCTGCTATCAACTTCGACAACAACAGCGGTTCCGGATGGGTTTATATCAAGGTAAAAAGTAAAACAACCCAACCCTTACTTATGGAGTTGAAGACTCCTTTTATTGATACTTTAAAAATATGGCTAATTGACAATTCCGGTAATATTCATGAGTTTCCAGCCACTGGATTCTCCCTTTTGTCTAAAATACATTATAATCCGCTGAAGCACCGCTATTTTCTGACTGAACTTCCTATAAAGAATTATCAAACCTTTGATGTAATTATCCATGGGAATAATTATGCAGGTTATCCTATGAAATACTTTGTGAAATTTTGGAATCAGCCAGAATTTATCCATTATTCAAATGAATCCAATTGGAGGTGGGCGCTTTTTATTGGAATGATTTTAACAGTTCTTTTTGTCTCCCTAGCTGCCTATTTAATCCAACAAAAGCGCATCTATTATTATTTTGCAGCCTATATTACTTGCTTTTCGTTATATACTTTACTAATAGATGGATGGGGAATATACCTTGCACCATCTTTGTACAAGTATTACAACCCCATACAAAACCCACATCTTCTTAATCTGGGCATTTGTTTTTTCTTATTGTTTAGTCGAAAATTTCTGGTCATTCCCAGCGTATCGACGAAATGGTGGCTTCGGATCAGCCCCTGGTGGTTATTCGCTGGCCTTGCCGGTTGTATTTTTCTAACCAATTACGGCTACAGCAATTCCTATAACATTCTTTACAATACTGTTTATTGGTTCGGAATACTCTTGATAATAGTCATCAGCGTTCTTTGGGCTAGTTATTTAGGAGACGCATTTAAGCGCAAATTCCGACCTGTCTGGCTTTTGTTGGTTTCTGAGGCATTAGTAATTGTGTTTTTCGTCGTCAATATTAACTCGGTCAATTTAAATGAAGCATATCTCCCTATTCCAGATATCCTACTTTTAAGGATAGCACTTACAGCCCAAGTTCTGCTTATTTCGATTGGATGGATCTTTCGTCAAAAGGAAATAAGGGACACTCAGGATAAACAAACCTTGCTGTATTTAGAGCAGCAAAAAGCTTTTTGGGATGCCGAGCGTGAATTGCAAGAATTAAAAATTTCCTCGTTACGTATAAGCAACGAACTCCATGGACAACGAGAACATCTTGCTAGAGACCTGCATGATGGCATAGGTTCTCAACTTACCCATATTATTTCAAGGTTAGACATCCTTTCTATAGCAGACAATTCACAGCAAAAACAACTTCAACAGTTACGTGATTTCACTAGTGATACCAACCAATACCTTCGGGAAACCATATGGATTTTAAATAAGAAAGAAGTTACCTGTTCCCAATTCGCATTGAGGCTACATGGTTATTTACAGAACCTTTGGGAGGGTCAGAAATATCCCCAGTTGACATGGAATTGTTCAAATCCAGCTGAAAATATCATCCTTTCACCAGTAGTGGCCGTGCACCTGATGCGACTAACTCAGGAAGCAATCGCGAATATAATTAAACATGCTAAAGCTGATGAGATAGAAGTTGAGTTGAGAATTAATCCACCTCAACTAAACCTGGTGATTAAAGACAATGGCATCGGTTTCGATCCAGAGAAATCCTCATATGGATTCGGACTTGAAAATATGAACAAGAGGGCTGGCGAAATGGAAGGTATTATAGATTTAAAATCCGGAAATTTTGGAACAGAAATACAGGTCACCATACCTGTAACCACTTAATAATTACGGCATTTGACGTATTGACAGCCATTATCCAATTCTATATATTTGATAATACCAATTTACCTCTACCCTCTTCAAAAAATGATAAAGATCGGACTCGTTGAAGACAACGCCCAACTTAGCCAGGATATCCGGGACAAGTTAGCATTGGGTGAAGAGGTAAACATAATTTGGGAAGAGCGTGATGGATCTTCAGCATTAAAAGCCATGGAATTGGGGGATTTACCTGATGTGGTATTAATGGATATTTCTATGCCCGGAATGGACGGTATCGAGGCCACAAGATTGGCAAAGGAAAAATATCAAAATCTGAAGATTCTAATGCTGACGGTGATGGATGATGAGAAAAAGCTTTTTGAAGCCCTAAAAGCTGGAGCATCCGGTTATTTGCTCAAAGAGATCAAACCTCATCTACTCATAAATGCAATCGACGATGTACTGGAAGGCGGCCTTCCCCTTTCTCCTTCATTGGCAAGCATGGCATTGAATTATTTAAAAGGGAAACCGAAAACCCAAGAAATTTTATCTCCTGGAATCGAAAAATTGACTAAAAGAGAGCAGGAGGTACTTCAATGGTTAAAGAAAGGAATGAGTGTACGGCAGATTGGGGAACAGTTGTTTATTTCTGATAAAACAGTTAGGAAGCATTTGGAACATATTTATGAGAAATTGCAGGTGCATTCGGGGAGGGAGGCGATAGTGAAGGAGATGAGATTTAAAGGAAATAGTTTTGACAAAAACTTCCCCTAACTTCATCTGCCAATTATCCATTAATTTTTAAATTAAGTAATCTTGAAACGTAAGCAAAAATTAAATAAAATATTTCAAAATTTTAATTGTAATTAGGAATATGAAAACTATTAAAATAATACTTATTTCTAGCCTTTTCGTAACATTTTCTACCAATGCTCAACAGTTGATAAAGCTATCATTTGAAGCTGATAGCCTAATTATTAGTAGAGAAAAAAAACCTGTTACATATCCGATTATAATTCTAAAAGACTCAGTCAAAATAGGTCCTGACACATTGAATCTTTACACCCTTACTGCTACTGTAAATACGGATAAGACAACACTACCTAGCTCTGACTACACACTTGCATTTAACAGTATAACTCTTGATAAAATGACCTCGAAATATACCTTTTTTTTAACTATCAATGGAGACTCGATTGGAGATAGAGAAAGAAAAGTACACTTAGATCTTGAATTAAGAAAAAAGGGAGAACAAGAAAACTTTTTAACTGAAAATATTTCTCAAGTTGTAAAAGTAAAAGGTATCAAAATTGTAAATAGCTATGATTATCTAGGTCTGATAGGAACTAATTTTGATCTAATTGATGGTACGAAGGCTAAAGATCTTTTCTTCGCAATAAATATATCATCGCCACCAAGAACTGAAAAAAGTGGTTTTGGTTTTATTATGTCAATTTACGGAAATAGGACTCTATCATCAACCGATACATCGGGAATAGTGACTTATACATCTAAATACGAGCCAATTGGAGTAGATTCATTAGTTTATTATAGAAACCAAGCGAATAAGACAATAGTTAGTGTTTCCGATAACATTGGGGCAATGTTTTCTCCCTTGCTAAGGCTTTGGTCATTAAGTGATTCAAAAAAGAGACAAACGCAACTTTATTATGCCCCACAATTCGAATTTATTTGGAGGCGTCAATTAACAACGATCTCGTATGTTAATTCTGTTGTAACTGATACGACATATAGAGCTAATAGACCTAATATTACTAGCCGAACCTTTCCTGAGATTGAGAAAATTCCTAGAAATATTTATGACGTCTATATTGGTTTAGCAGGATTATCATTAATTCACGAAAATGAATCAATTAGCGTCAGGATTCAAGGATCTTTTGGGTTAAATTTTAGCTATGAGTCAGGGAATAGGGAACGAGAACCTTTTGGACTCTCATTACCTAGCGACGTACCATATATTAGAAAAACCAATTGGTTTTCCTATGTAAGAACATTTATAACGGAACCCAAATCTGGAATAACTTTAGGCGCCGAAGTTTCAAATTTCATATTTAATAGAAATAGGTATAATCCTTATTATAATGTAACGCTATCGAAGGCTTTCACTCTGGATACCCTTGGCACATTTTTCCAACCGATAACATCTAGATAATAAATATTACATTAAACCCTTAAAAACAAACTGTTTACCAAAATAATATAGTTTTTTGGCAATTCTTCCTATATCCATGGATTTCATAGAAAAATGAAGACCTATAACAGGCCTTCATCCGCAAAACTCAGGTAAGTACTATCTGTAAAAATCAAATGATCCAGAACTGGCATTTCCAAACTGTTTCCAGCTTTGGTCAACCTTTTGGTTAGCCTTTTGTCTGCTTCGGAAGGTTTAAGGTTTCCGGAGGGGTGGTTGTGTACTAGGATGATTCCGGAGGCGAGGTGGTCAAGTGCCTTTTTGAAGATTAGTTTGGGATCGGCCAGGGTTGCGCTGGTACTTCCTGAGCTGATTTTATGAAGTTTGAGTACTTGATTGTTTCGGTTAAGTAATACGATGTAAAAGTGTTCTACTACTTCGTCATAAAGGAAAGGCTTCATACAATTGTAAACATCCTGAGAACAATTAATCTTGATTTTTTTATCCGGTTGTTCAAACATCCTTCTTCTCCCCAATTCAAATGAAGTTACCATAGCCGTGGCCTTGGCATATCCTATCCCTTCTATTTTCAGCCATCTTTCCATGTCCCACTTGGCCAATTCCGATAGTTTATTATTTGCCAGGGCAAGGATCTCCCGAGCTTTGTCTACTTGAATATTGGCTATAGCAGCGATGATATGGTAGTCTGTCATGGCAGATCTCCCCTGGTTATAAAGCATCTCTGTGGGTTCTGATAATAGATTAAAACGTTTCATAATGTGCTTACCGACTTTAAATCTCCTGGCGCTGGAGGGCTAAATGAATGATAAGCCCATTCCATGGGGAGTTTTTCACTAAGCACAAGGAGGAACGGAATAAAAAATCTCAGTCTATTTCATCCCATTATGCCGTAGTTCCTTGGTTACTTCTGGCAATCATCTCGGATGCATGTGAAAAAATAGCCCATAACTTTGGTGCGTCATTGATTTGCTACATCTCCCATTTTCAATACGCATGTTATCTTAAAGAAAAAAAAGACACAGATAAAATAGATTCTTTTTAGGGAAATTGTGGATTTTCTATCATCCTTTGCATTAGATTTTCAAAAACCCCTTCTTTCATTTTATGTCGATTTCACCTGTAGGTAAATTCATTGATGTAGGGTTGAAGTTACCAAATCAAATGATAGGTCCCTCTTAACTTATCCACCACAATGAATTTCTTTTCTCCTCATTTATTCCCAAATCTTTGATGTCATGACCACATAGGAATCATCCACCTCTAATTTTCCCATCATTGGGAAGTTCTGGTTGCTCTTCATCGAATTCAGCTTTCTCTTAAAAATCCAGAAGGTCTTTTATTTGAGTTCAAGTCTACAGCTTAATTCGCTGATAATGAATTCATTCTTGTCAGTAGAAACATAATAAAATGCTTTTAAGAATAGAGAATTTACAGTTGTGAAAAAAGAGCCTGCTTTTGCTGATTCTAGACGACCACATTTTAGAGTACTGTTGACCAAATTCACTAATTCATTTACAAGAATGCTATCTATACACTCTAACAAATAATGAGAACAGGTATATGTTGGGATTAAAATTGTGGTCTGAGTCATTTTTTATTATGATCATAAAATTAAAATATATCTGTAGAAAATGACTATTAAAGTCAATAAATCGGATGTACTTAATTTTTAAATTTCACCAAGCCAGCAGTTCGACTTATAATTTCATCTATTTCTTGTTTCAAACCTTTATTATAAAAATAGGTGACCTCAATATGTCCAAAATCTTTTTTAGCTAAAAATAGTACTACGTGGTTATAATATTTGTCCAAATATGGAATATTACAATTACGTATAAAAGTTCCTCCATCGTCCGCGTTATACATTTCTTTTAAATAATTTTTATCAAAAAATATTATTTTATGGTTGATTGTATCTACCTTATGGTTAATAGAATTCAAATAATTCAAATTAGGATTGTAGTTTTTGTAATACTTTCTGTTTCTTTGTACATCTTCCTCTTCATTGCGAGCTTCAACTCCACTAAATGAAATTTTTATTGATTCGTTATTCTTTGATGATATCTGGAAAAACATTGCATTAGTTAGCTTTCCGTCACCGCACTTGAAAGTTTCTATATTACTGTTTTGATTAAAATCCTCATAAAATCCAGTCGGCATCGTAAACTGAATTTCATATTGATCAAACATTATTTGCGAAATTTTATTTTTCACTTGCCCATATAACATATTGGGCCCTAATAAAATTAAAACCCAAAATGTTATATACGTAATTGATTTACACATTATAAACATATTAATAGTTTAAGATATCTCCATATAAAATTGTATGAAAATCTTTAAATTAACTAATTGAATAAGGCACCTATCAAATAAAAGCTATCAAGATCTGACCTGCTTACCCACTGGAACACTTTAGATCCACCGGATCTGCCCAGAGCAAACCTCGCATTCTCAAGCTCCCACTCCCCATTGAGGCTTGTCTGAATATTAAGCGTATACGCATTTAGAAACACCATAAACTTGGTAGTGTGAAAGTTATTCTATTAAAAATTTGACTATATGAATTCTTTCTTCCCTATCATTTGAATAGGTAAGTCCATAAATTGCGTCATTCTCAAGATCCAGGTCGAAGCGAAGTAAAGAACAATCTAAAATATACTCCTTTATCGGCTTCCCCTCCCAATCGAGCACATGAATTTTAGATTTAGAAATTTTCATCTCTTTGGTACTTGTAGAATACAAGGAATAAATATATGAATTTTTAGTTATTAGCTGAGTATGGTAAAAGGTAACTGGTTCATCAAATATAGTGGGAGAGCGAGCTGCTTTTCGCAGGCCTTCATCTCTCTCTACAACAGTTGAGTGCAGGTAGTTTCCGTCGAAACTAAAAAAATCGTATTGGCCAAGCAATACAGAAGTAGCCACAAACTTGTGTTTTTCAGGGTGAATTGCCGAGCTCACATTTGCGTACATTGGATACCTGTTATCTTCATGCACCTTAAATGGAAGATCTGGTAAATAGCCAATGGTTCCAAGAATACTATCTTTAAATATTTGGAACCGCCCAGGGTCATCCCCATCTCCTCCAGGAACGGTAATGATTAAAGAATCACTGTAATAAACCAATCTAAATGTTCTACTTAGTCTATTCGGTAATTTAATGCTTTTAAATACCGATGAATTAAGCCGAATGGATTCTTTTAGGTTTAATAAATTTACCTGTAGCTTTTTCCAATCAAATATCAGGTAATATTTATCCCATTTTTCTTGGACAATCTGCCCACTAAATTCTGGTGAATTAAATTCTTCCGGTCCTTCTCCTTTTGTGCCAAACTCAGCTATTGATTTCATATAGGACTTATTATAAACCTGGAAAAACTTTTCTCCCCTGCTATTCAGTATTATCAAAAGGGAATCCTCTACCATTATTTGAGAGGGTATTGAATTTTCAATTTCTTCAATCGGTATGCTGGTGAGTTGTTTCGAAACCGGAAATTGATCGACAAATAACTCCCTCTTTTCTGTCTTTTGACTACAATTAGATAGAATAGATATCGCCAAAAAGCAGAAAAAAAGTTTAATAGCTCTTGTTACTTTCATTGATAATTGTGGTTAAGAAAAAGTACTCATTACAGCACTTCTTCTAAATTTTTATATTTTAAATGCCTCAAGAACACCCTAAAATTAATAGTGTTGAGCTGTAAATTGAACATATTGAGGTAAAATTTATTAAAGTAAACCCAAAATATGGATGGGAAAAAATTAAAACAAAATCAAAATTTGCTGAATTATTTTAACAGTCAAAACCTCACCACCTCACTCAAAACCTCCGAAACCTCTCCTACTGGTCTAGCGGTATATTGGAAGGTCTGAACCTCAGCATTGTCTCCAAAAATTCTAATAGTAGCACTTAATTCCTCAAAATCCTCATCTGGTAATTCACCTGAGTGAATTACATTAAAATTAAACCCGAAGGTGTGAACAGGCTCTTCTGATTCAATTACAAGCTCGGTTAAGGTGGTAGAAGTGGAAAGGTTAAAGGTATTGGCCTCATCGATGACTTGGGTCCATTCAAGGTCGTTTGGTTGAAGGATGGATGCACTGACAAAATCGCTTTGGCCTTGGTAGAGGGAGTGGACGCCGAAATTAATGAGGTACTGTTCCACACTTCCGTCCAAAGCAATTTCTATTCGGGCTGTTTTTTCTACTAAAGGTGCCTCATCAGGGTCATTGTTGCAAGAGATTGCTAAAAAAATGAAGGCATAAAAAAAGAGTGTCTTTAGTCTTCTCATAATGGTAGGTCAGTTTGACTATTCTTATTCAAAAAGATAGGGCAATGTTAATTGAATATTTCTAATTTAAAATTTTAACCCTATTCAAATTAGAATAATATTGTATTTGTAATCTTAAAAATAACAAAACAAATAAAAATTATCAATATTTTTATCAAAAGGTTTACAAGTACTTACGGTTTGTCTCTGCCCTACCTGCCGGCAATGATTTCTTAATGAAAACTCCCCTACTGGCATACAAAAATTCTTCCCTTTAAAGGATGCAACTATTCTATTGTCTGCAATCGTAAAAAGGCAATCCTCCCCTTTCAGCCAATGTTGAACCTTACAGTCCCTAACCCGACCTAATAGGGAATGACCAAATACAGTATAAATTTTTACTCCTTTTGGAAACTGTTCAACGCCTTTTAAAAGTAGCCTTTTGTCTATCTTTGCTCCCATGGCCAGAAATGCAGCATAATCGAAATTCACACGTCCCATTTTTCTTTGAACCAGAAAAATCAAAGGCATAAGTCCATCAGAAATATACAGTGTCCTGACGTTTACAGGCTCTGCTGGTGAGAAATAAAGGATACCTCTGGAGGACAGTTTGTGTTTAAGCACAGCAAGAACTTCGCGATCCACTACATCTCCATGTTCGTTAAGGTAATCAACAATCAACCTGCCTTTTTCATCTTCCCTCAAAACTTCCGAGAACAGCTGCTGTACTTCGCTACTCACCCCAAGACTTTCCAAAAGCTCAAATTTTTCGCTGTCGGTGTTCATCGTCTTCTGACTTTTTATTAGGATTCCGGCCTTCTTCTGTACCTATGGAGTTAAAGCGTTTTACTTCATCACCACTCCTATTTTGATATTTAGCCGGTTGGGTTCCAACTTTTGACATTTCCTCTCGAACATTGTTCCTATCCCTCAAGGCATCCTTATCATTAGGGTTTAGCGCAATTCTTCGCTCCATTTGCTTTTGTACCTTTTGGAGTGCATCCTGATAACCTTTTGAATAGGAATGTTCCTCACCACTTTTCTGACCCAACATTCTGCCTATTCCTGTAAGCAATAAATAGGATAAGCCTCCATCCAAAAGGACAGACAATACCAAGCCATTCCGGTTGGAGCGTATGCCTTTTCGATCGGTAGTGGAAAACTGGAATTGGGTCCCATCCGGCAATTCCACCATTTCCCCCTCCTTGTATTTCCTTTTTTGCTCCGCTGTTAGTTTTTGGTTATTGACAGCTTCAGGTGCCTTCACCTTCCTGGGATCATAGCTCATAAACTGCTTGGTATCTTTATCATATGCAATGATTTCCGTCCTAACATTCCCATTTTTGTCTACATAGTTTTTACGAATATTGGCAATCTCTGCCCTGATCAGCCGCTCTTTCTCTTCTGTAGAGAGTTGTGGATGAGAATTGGGGGACTTGTACACCGGATCTATTCTTAAAGAAGGATTTCCATCATCCCCTCTTACTATGGAGAGCCTGGCTGGAAGGTTGTCTATTTGCATATCTTTTCCTTTCAGGTTTTTCAGGGCTACTACATCCGTCATTTTACCTTCCTGCAACGCTTGTACCTGTTCCTTAGGTATGGTAAACTTTCCATTTTTATAAATCCCAAATATTTTCAGGTCATGCATGGGTAATGTTTTTTCCTTGATCATCTTCCTAATTTTAAAGTGGTTTCCATTTCTTGTTTTTGTTCTTTAACTGTCGGTTGGTGGGACAACACTTTTATCCGCTCCACATCGGGTACTTCGACAGGCTCAGTATCCGATGCGGAGCATTTCGAAGCAACCTGCTTCAATTCTTTTTTTCTATCGAAGGCCATCAGGTAATCCATGATCTTTTGGGAATCAGAAGCTGCCTGATGGATTTCAAAGGGTTTCTCAGTAAGGATTTTAATCCAGCTGTCCACATAGGCCAGGTGTTGTCCGGGATCATGACCAATCTGCAGCTCGGCTCCCAACATCATACTAGCGATTTCAGCTCTCAGTTCCTCTCTTGCGTATTCCTGTGTACCAAAGCTGTTCATGATACTCCGGTCCAACCGGTCCTTGTGCCCTGTCCAATGACCCAACTCATGTAGAAGGGTGGCATAATACCTGTCGGAAGACTTAAACTGTGTCTTTTCGGGCATTCTGATATTATCCCCCAAGGGTGAATAATAGGCGCTATTTCCATGGACATGTGCAATGCTGGCACCGGTGTTTTTCACCAGACCTTCTACCCTGTTCAGTTTTTCCCATTGGCTGATCTCCGGGCTTTTTGCTATTGGAGGTACCCCTTTAATCTGTTCAGCGTTAAAAACCCAGGCTTTGGTGATCATGGGAGGATTTAATGTCCTAGGTACTTTGACCGGCTTGCCATTTTCATCCAATACCTGTTTGCCCTGCTCATCTTTTTTCGGATAAAACTGGTGGGTTTTGACAAAGTTGATGGCCATCCCTTTTGCGCCCTTTTGTACCTGCCAACCCTTAGACTGGGCTTGCTTGAATGTAGCCCATCTGGGATCTTCAAAGGGAGAGAAAATGTGAAGGTATAAAGCGTTTAAACCTCTATAGGCTTTATCGGTGACTGCATTTTGCGGCTTGTCAAATGCTGCTGTCGATTTTTCCCAAGGTAGCTGCCAGGGAGCCGTTCCTTCTTTCAGTTGGGCAATGATTTTCTCTGCCACAGCTTCGTGCATTTTTTTGGTTTCAGCTGCCATTCTCGAGAGGATTAAAGGGTTCAACATGGTCTTCCAGGGGAAGTTCATCCTGTGTATCAACCTGATACAATCGGGCCTCCTCATGAGTCAATTCAACTTGCTTTTCTGTCTCAAGGCGGTCCAGTTTTCTCATTAAAGACTGCATTGTTTTTCCTTCTTTTGAATTCATGATATAAGTGTTTTTATATGGTTTAATTTACTTAAGCAGATGCGGTATAGTAATCGATAATGTTCTCTACTTCTTCCCTGATCCGCATAAAATTTTTGGTCAGCACTTGTTCTTTTTTTCCTTTAAAGTCATAGCATTTCGGAATGGGTCGGTAATTTCTTTCCTCGTCTTTTATTTCCTGAGGGTCAAGATTAACCCTGCAGTGAATATTGGAGGTTTTATAGCTGCCATTGAATTTCCCAGCATCAGCCGCCAATAGCCCCACCAGCTCTCCTGTCTGCATACCGGCAATTTTACCTGCTGGTATCAGCGGATCGTATTTTTCACTCAATGAAATGGAAGTTTTTGTACGGTCAATAGAAACACTTTCTCCTAGCTGTTTTCGTTTTCCAAACATCCGTTCAAGCCATTCCAGCGTTTCCTTGTTCCGCACTGATCCGCTTAACACATTGCCGATTACAGCTGTCATAGTGGTGGCGGTATCCTTGCCCTGAAGTTGCTTGAGCTGAGGAAGTTCTTGCAAACCTAATAACACCGCTACCTTATTGCTTCTGGCGGTAGAAATCAAATTCTCCACCCGATGGATATAAAGGGTTGGTGCTTCATCTGCCACAATGGCAACAGGCAAATTGCCTTTGGTATTGATCAGTCGTGTCAGTCGGTTTACAATCACCGAATAACAGGTGGAATTGATGTTTTGAGTGGATGGGCTATTGGCCAGCACCAATATGGCCGGAGATTTGGGATCTGAAATTTTCAGGTCAAAATCATCTCCGGAAAACACCCAAGCTGTTTCTTTAGTATTCAATCTTGATATAAAGATTTTCAAAGTACCCACCTGACCTTCCAACTGCTCAAAGGCTCTTTTCTCCAGGGCACTTCGAAAAGGACTCAGCAGGGACTCCAGCTCCGGTAATGTCGATAAACAGGTAAATATTTCCTCATACGTCCTGTTTAAAAAAGCAAGAAGGTGTGCAAAAGTGGAGTATTTACCTTCCTGATGCCTTGAAACAAAATAAATGGCTGAGGCCAAGAAATTGACAGCGGATTGGGTAAAAAATTTATCCGAACCTCCGGAAGACTCCGTTTTCTGGAGGGATTCTACAATGGCTTCTGCAGTCTCTGAAGCATCTGCCAGGGTTTGAAGGTATTCACGTTTCAGAGGATTAATCCGCTTAGAATACTCTACCTGATCCATATTCACTACCAAAAATTTATGGTTTTGTATTTTCCCTTGCTTCTTGGCCAATAAATAATGATGGTAAGCAATCTGTCCTAAATCCGGAAATTTAAAGTCATACAGACACATGGTATAGCCTTTGGCTATCATTTGTCGGATGAAGGGATTTACCACACTGTATGACTTACCACTTCCCGGGGTTCCTATCAAAAGGGTACCTCTGAAAGGATTGACAATATTGATCCAACCATTCCGAACGCGCTTTTTATAAAAAAACTGCATGGGGATATTGACAGAGTAAGGCGTATTATTTTTTTCCTTCTCCTGCATAAAAGACTCACCTTCAATGTTCCATTCATCTTTTCCCAGTCCAATCTTGATCAGTTTGGAAACATTGTCTAAAGAGGTATGGATCAATACCGCTCCCAGCAGGGATGAAATGCCAAAGGCTAGATCAGGCCAGCTGGTATAAGGTAAGATAATAGAACTGGTTTCAATGGAATAGAAAAACAGTGAGCCAAAGAAAAAACCAAACCCTAAAATCAAAGGAAATACAATTTGCTTCTTGGGGTTTAGATTCAATTCCTTTTTTGAAAGGGTACCAATGGCTGCCAAAAAGAGGATCAATAAAATGGCCAGTTTACTGTAAAGTAAGTTTTGATAAATAGGCAAATTCATCAACTTGTCTACAATGGGCACAAACGGACTACCCATTCCTTCCTCCAACAGCAACTTATGGCTATAGATAAAGAGAAATATTTCAAGGAAAACCATGCCGTAGACCATAAACTGGATCAATCCATGGAGCTTTTCCAATTGTCTTTTCTGTTCCATTTATTTCAAGTTTTTTAATAACATAAACTAACATCACAATGGTCCGTTGCTCCTTTCCAATAGGCGAAATCTGATTTCAGTTGCCAATTTCATCCACTATTATAAATCCCAAAACCGTATTAAGGGAGCTAAAATGCACCTGGTTTATCTGAAGTAAATTAAGGAATTGAAGGGCATGCAGTTCTTCCCTGTCTGGTAATTCCTCATTTACAATCTACTTTTGATCAGACCTCTAATAGATACTAATTACACTGTGAAAGGATTTCCTATAAAGTGTCTGCACTCAGTAGGTCGAAATAATCTATTTCAAGTATCAAATTCCTCCCGGACAATTGTTTTTCGGTAAGTTCTATGGAAAGCACCTTGTTATTGGGAAAGGAAAATTTTTCCAACACATAAATGTTTCGATACTTCCGCTTGAAGTTTTCCTTTTCAAAAAGGGTAAATACAGGCTTCATTTCTATGGCCTGTACATTGGTAGCCTTGGCTATTTTTTTATCCTCCACTCTAAACCTGATCTGGTCAATATCAAATTTCAGATTGGTTTCATTGGTATAGGTAATGTCCAGAAAAATGTAATCCTCCAGGGTATGGATATGGTTGACATTGCCAGTGATGCCATATTGGGAATTGTAAAGGCCAGTTTCATCCTCTTTTCTCTTATAGGCACCCATTGAAAATTCTCTCAATTCATTTTGAGTAAGCGGTACCAGCCCAATACCTAAAGGACTCATGTTTTCAGGGGTGATTTCTAGCAATGTGGGCAACTCCTGATTGCCTGAACCATATTGCACTTCATATTGGGCTATGAATTTTTGGCCAACAATGGTCACTACTCCAAGGTTCTGCTTAGATTCCATATTGTCTGCCGCACTAATTTCCTGCATTTTAATACGGAAAACATTGTCCAAAGGCAAATCACCCACCAGTCCTTCGCTGGAAATATCTACATACTGTATCGGTTCGGGAGAATTAAAGTGAAGAGTTATGTTTTCCCGGATGTAAAGTTTTTCTCTATTGGAATGGGAATGGTTAGCATCAATTTCCTGGGCAATTGTAGCAAAGCCCAATAGGTTCCAAAGGCATGTTACTAAGATTAATCTTTTCATATCATTATGGGTTTTAGTTTGAAAGGATGTCCGGGTTCAATTGTTCCGGATCAATAAGATAGATGACGGTGCCATATTTTAGGTTGGCCTTGTTTTGCCGAATCCGTTTTGACACGGCCTGGGAGCTGGAGGTAAATACCTTTTGAAGTGCTGACAAGTACATTTGATTCATGGAGGAGGCTCCTTGGTTCATCTGGAGGTTCATCCCTCCTGTAACATTGCCTCCCAGGTCTTTTGAAAATTCCCTAAAGGAACTGGCAGGAACATAAAGCCCTTCCATGCCGTCTTGATCATAGATGTTTAATGCTATGGGTAAAATTTCATCTTCCACCATCACGCTGCTGACAGTCAATTTCACTCTTTGTGCCTCATAGCCGCTGATCCAAGCATAGAGGTATGTCCCTTTAGGAAGTTTCCTTGCACCTATCTGTATATCTTCCAGTAAGCGAATCCTGATTCTTTCCCCCAAAGTACCTTTGCGGATTTCCTGATCAACGATTGCCTGGATGAAAGACCTTTGGGAAGTTTTCCTTACGGTATTGAAATGTTTATCCGTTTGGCTGGTCTTCGAAACCTTTAGCCTGGCTTTTTGAGGAACTTGGGTCTCCCTTTCAATTTCTTTTTCAGAAACTTGAAACGCAGGATCATTGGCTTTTGAGATGGAATCTACAAGGACCATTTGAGCCCGAAAAAGGTCCATGGGATCTTCATACTTTGGCTCCTCTTTGGTATCTTGTTGTCTTTCCATTTGGTTTAATGCCTGAAGAATAAGTTCATCTTCATCGGTTTGGGCAGTGGGATTATTGTTGACTTCCAAAACAGGCGCTGGTCTCCTTTCTATTTGCGGACCAGGCTGGTTAAGGGTGTTTTTTAAAGCCAAATCAATGGAATCCAGCATCCTTTTTTCTGCTTCATTGTATTGGGAAAGGATTTCATCTTCCTGTTCAACCTCAACCCTCATGTTTTTGATGGCTGTGTACCCATCCGCTCTTTTGTACCTGGATCTGAATGCATCGAGTTTGCCATCGATACCACGGTTTCGAACCTGATCAGAAACCTTTCCTACACTTTCCTGCAGGTCTGCTTTTCCACTGTCATCTTCCTTTTCTTCTTCGCTGTAAAAGGACTGCATGCCAAAATTCAGCAAAAGCATAAAGGGCAACAGGATCAGCGGCAAGATGTATTTTGGTTGTTTGAAGTCAATCTTCATGGTCTTTTGAGTTTAATTTTTGATACTTTTCAAGTTCTGAAATGGCATTTTCAAGAAAAATGCTGTCTTGTAAATCAATTTTATCCTTGGCAATGATTCTTTCTACTTCCCGCTTTAGCTGCCCTATTCTCTTTGCCTCATTACCAATTTGAAAAAGCCCAGAAACTTCATCAGCTACTCCGGATCCCAGTACTTTAGCCTCCTCCATAAGTTGGTCTGTTTCCGGTCGTTTGGACCCATCAAAAGGCAGGATGATAAAAGAGAGCAGAGCAGAAACAATAAGGCTGAACACCATCCCCGAAAAACATTGTTTGGGATACCTATCCAATATTTTGCTTATGCGTTTCTTCCCCTTTTTATGAAGGGTACTGAACTCCCTTTTTATTTCCCCAAAGAGGGTTTTATTCTTAGAAGGTGTTTTTCGAAACATGGCTTAGGTCTTTATTTTCCAGTGTTTTCCAATTGGTGATCAAAACTCCATGGCTGTTGTTTTCAGACCTTGGGATATCCATTAAATACCCTTCTGTAATCAGGGACCTGGTGATCGTGGCACTTCTCCTTTCGATTTTCTGCTTGCCATAGAAAGTGAATTTATTGCTGGGTTCCAGGGCAATGGAATCCGTCTGTAGTGTCAGTACCGAACTGGAACTGAGGATGGAATTAAAATAACCTCTTTCTTTCAGGTTGTTGTACTGCAATGCACCTGACTCATCTGCCAGGTACATGGCTTTTTTCATCTGGTATTCAATGTGTTTGTCATCCGGAGTCAGGGAGAAAAACAGGCTATGAAACAGGTCCACGGCCGCCCTGTATTCGGCAGGCCTGTTCATTTGCATATTTGTCTGTTTGGCCAGAATGGGAATATTGTTGTCCAGTATATAAATGGATTGTCTTGCATTGGACACTTGCTTGTAAGCAAAAAATGAAACTCCAATACAGATTATGACAGCAGTAATAAAACTCCCAAAGGATAAATAAGTAGCCAATTTAATTTTCGATTCTATGTTTTTAATGATCATGGTATTGAAATTTATTTTCCTAAAATTCCTCTAACTGACATCCGGGAAGCCGTTCTGCTAAGAGTGGAACCCGTCCTTCCCATAGTGGCGGATGCAGAGGTAACGCCCGAGGTACTGATGATCCAGGTGGAGATGGAGGGTACTGTGGTGATGGCGATTGCTCCCACCAAAAAACTTACGATGACCAAGCCAAAGGAAAGAATGCCATTTCCTGCCATCCATGCCAATTTGGACAAAACTTCATCTCCACCGGAGGTATCCAGCAGTGCTTCATATTTCTGAATTTCTTGTAGAAAAGCATATTCCTGCATCAACCCACACACGTATAAAACTAGGTAGGCAATGCCCACATACAGATTGACTGCTACAAAACGGGCAATCCAAGTGGTAAAGGCGTCCCGAAAGGCTGGCAATACGCTTACGGCCAATGAAAAGGGACCTAAAATCACCAAAATGGTTGAATAGATGATTTGTATGAAAAAGACAAAATAGACACAAATTCTTAAGATCCAGATGGCCAATAATTCCAGCAACTGGGTGACCAATAGTTGCATATTTGTCTGCATCCTTATTTTCATCTGTACCAGCGGGCCATATACATTGTCGGTAAAAAAGCCTTTAACCCCATCCACCATGACTGTACCCAGGCCTTTGTCTGCTTCCTTGGCTTGCTGGGATGCCAATTCAGTGGTTGCCTGGTATTCAACCATTTTGTCAGCCACCTGAATAATATACACCGCTCGGTCCAGCCTCAAAGCATTGATCCGTTCATTTTGGGTAGAAAACATGGCTTCTGTTTTTGCGGAAATCAGGTCGGTGGGAAAAGCAATTATTCTACAGAACATGCCCCACCACATGGTCAGCATCAACAAGCTAAATGGTCTCAAAAGTGGCATGATTTCCATTTTCTTATCCCCCACCATCATTTCATAAGATTTAATCGAAAAGAAAATCAGCATAAAAATGCAGGCCAGAGCCTGGGCATCTTGTATAAATGGTCCAAAATGAGAATAGGCATAGTCGCGCATTCCTTCAAAAAAGCGCATGACCCCTCGATCATATACACCATTTCCCTGTAGAAAGGAAATGGCTTCCTTGTACTCTTCAGGGGGAACTGGTACCTGGCCATATGCCATTGGTAACATCAAAAGGGTTAAAATGAGTGTGGATCCAGTTTTTTTCATCGCAGTATGATTCTTCTTTGTAAAATTCCAGAAAGAATTTCTTCCTCTTGATCTGCTTGCTCTAATAATTGTCCTTTGCTGTTTTGCCCTTTTTCCATACTTTTCCGGAAAGCCAGCATTTTCTGTGATAGGGCCAATTTGTACTCCCAGTTGCTTTGGAGTTTCCTGAGATCCAATAAAACCCTGTGGTACATAAGCATCCGTTGCCCTCTTTCCATATCCTGCGTTTTCGCAAACCCGTACCTTTCTTCAAGACTTTTCATCCTTTCCAGGTACCAGTCATATGCACCATTTTGAAGCATATATTCCTTTACTTCTGTGGCACTGTTTTGGAAAGCCTGGGTTTCAATATTATCAAGCGGATCGAGCTCTTTTTTGTAATAGAGTAAGTACAATGGGTCTGATCCAGACAAGGCACCGGATATGCGCTTTATCTCCCGAAGTGCCATATTTTTAACCGTATCAGCCTGCTGTTTGTAATAATCCGAGGAGATTTTCATGGCAGCGGCCAATCCAAGTCTTTGGGTCTGCTCCCCGGAAATAGAAAGAGGCCTTCTGTCCAGATCGGGATAATCGGGATGCAAGGCCCAGGTTAAAAACCAATTGGAATTCGTAGGAATACCAAGGAAGCGCTTAGGCCCGGGAAGAAAACGGTCCTCATCCCATTGCTTGAATACCATTCTTTCCTGTTGTGCCACAACCGCTTTGTCCTGAATTGGGGTCTGTGCTATAGCTGTTGTCATATAAAGCAGGAAAAGGCCTGTGGTTAATATTTTAATTTTTCTTTTCTTATTCATCGCAGGCTCTGTTTATGGATAAGGATTTGATTGATTAGATTTAAGTTCTGATCGATATCAGCCTGGTAAGGGTTAAATCTTTTCAGTACCCCATTGACATTTGCCCAATACATGGATTTCTTCACTGCCAGAAGGTAACTTGCTATGAGGTTAATTTCATTTTGGATTTTCACCAACAACTGGTCCCTCACATTGGGGTTAATCAGTAAATTTTTCCCATCCGCCAGAACAAAAGCCGAAACCTCTGATACCAGTAAAAAACTTCTTTCCTTGGCTTGGCGAATATAGGTTTCGGCAAAAAGGAGTAGGACTGGGTTCTTAGAAGCAATAGTCATGGTTTCATCGCTTAAAGAATAGATTCTTTGCAAAGTCTCCCCTATCTGTTTTACCTGAATAGCATCCTTCAGCCCTTCATTTACCTGACTCAGGGACCGGTAAATCATGGTTTCTACCAGTGCCAGGCTTGACACATTCAAGCCAATGTCATCGGTATTTTCCCGAATCCTTGTAAGGCTTTCCTGGTAACCAATTTCAGATACATTTCTAATGGCCGCATTTTCGTTTACAATCAAAAAATGCTCCCGGTCAAATACCACTGTTTGAGCTGACAGCGGAAAGGAATTAGCCAAAAGAAAGAAGATCAGAAGTTGTTTCATTTTTTTATCAGTTGAGCGTTTTCCAATATTTCATCTACTGTGCCTGAGGCTTCCAAAAAGAATTCGGGATAGGGATCCATTCCTGATTTCTGACGGATATAGGACTCCAAACTTTTGGAGGTAGCCAGGGAGAGTCTATTGATTGACCTCAGCTCATGCAAAACGTGCTGCAATAGCAAGCGCCTTTCGGAAGTCTTCATTTGGTTGAGATCCCCAATAGAAGCCATTAAGCCTATCAGGTATTTCATTAGGGAATAGGAATGCTTGACGAATAGCTTTTCTGTTTCCAATGCTAGGGGAATTACCGAAGGATCACTTGAGCAATAAAAAACAATTTGCTCCTGATGGTCTATGATAGCTCTTAAAAGTGGATCTGCCGACGCGGCAAGCCCAACAGCTTCCACCAATAGCTGAAGCTTGGCAAAACGCTCCTGAATGGTCCGATATTTTTCCTTGACCTGGCCCATCAGGTTTCTATTCACTTCTTCATTAAAGGCATTTTTAGCTTGATTGGCCTTCGCTTCGGATTGCTTTTCGTGTTCATTTTTGGAGTCTTCTACCAACTGATGCAACAGGGCAATATTGACCTGTGCAGCTACAGGGAAAGAGCAGGAAAGTACCAGGATGATCAGGAGGGTTTTCATGGCTTATCGGTTAAGGGTTTCTCTTTTTCTAAGGATATCATCCATTATGGCAAGGTCCATTTCTATATAGCCTTGAAAAGGATTTAGTGAATTGAAAAGCCCCTTCATGCTTGCAAATTGCATGGAACGGTACATTCCGTAAGAGTAAGACCGCAGGATCAATAGTTCATTTAATATAGTATTGATGATTTTTGCTCGTTCCCCTGCATCCATAAGATTTTCCTTACCTCCTTTGAGTGCAAATTGCTGTACTTCTAAAGCCAATGCTGTGGCTCTTTGCTGGAAAAGTGTAGCGTTCTGCTCTGCGAAAACAATAAATTCAGGATTTTCCTTGGCCAACTTCATGATGTCCCTGACATCTCCGGAAATTCCACTCGCGATTCTGGTAATCTCCCTCACATTGGCTAGGTTGGTAAGGATAGCACTCACTTCGGTCAATCCTGCATAAAGCTTTTCCTGGAGGGTATTCACTACTGTAAGTTTTCCAGTGACCGCCAGTTGACCTTTTTCTATTAAAGTCAGTTTTTCATTGGTCTTATTGAGTTGGCTGTTAATAACGGCTGCATGGGTAGCCTGCGCTCCCGAAACAGCCGGATCAACATAGACTTGCGCATTCAACCATCCGCTGGTGAAAATGAACAAAAGAAATGTCAAAGTTTTCATGCTGTAATTGTTTAGTCAGTAAATTCTTTTTTTTCTCCATAAGGAATTCCCAATTGGTTGACCAGAGAAAAGAAACGGTTCAATTCCATTTTTGAATTTTCATAATCCCTTACAAAGTGATCCAAACCCTGCTGATAGCTACCAAAGCGATCTGTATAGATTTCCACTGCTGCCTTTTCCGGCTTTTCAGTGGTATAGGTCAAGTACTGATGAAGAGATACTTCCACGCCATATACCTCTCCGCTGGCACCTCTTCGGATGTAAACCTCCTTGAATCTGCCCCGGCCTTCAGTGTTGTCAAACTGGTTGATGGTAAAAATCTT
Source organism: Cyclobacterium sp. L-R (assembly GCF_056859355.1). Classification (NCBI taxonomy): domain Bacteria; kingdom Pseudomonadati; phylum Bacteroidota; class Cytophagia; order Cytophagales; family Cyclobacteriaceae; genus Cyclobacterium; species Cyclobacterium sp. L-R. Next base: position 117,268 of record NZ_JBSXOH010000091.1, on the reverse strand, counting down.
TTTCCTTTCATGCTCATTGATGGAAAGCAGGGATGCGATTTCATTGTAATGGTCTTTGAATTTTGCCTGGTCAAGCAAAATGATGGTATCCGAATTGTTCACAATGCTGTCTTTTACCACGGTGTTTCCAATGATATCTCCCAACTCCTGGGTCACTACAATGGCTTCTCCCCAAAATTTTCGGACTGTCTTGTACAGGTAGAGAATATAATTGGCCATAAGTGGTGAAGCGATGGCTTTCCAGGCTTCCTCAATGATCAATGCTTTCCGCTGCTTGCTTCGAAACCGCATTTTTTGAATGAATACATCCATGATGATCAAGGTGACAATTGGGAACAGCACCTTGTGCTCTTTGATGGAATCTATTTCAAAAACGATAAATGATTCTCCAAACAAGGACTGATCTACCTCTTCATTCAATAGGCTACCATACTCCCCTCCTTTGTAGAATTTCTTGAGGACAAACCTGAACTCATCTATATTAAAAGGAATATTTTCCTTTTGAATCAATTCAGGAATGAATGTCAGTGCAAATTCATAAAAGCTATTAAAACAAGGGCGGTCAATTTTTGACACCTCATCAAAATACACCTGATAGTAAGCTGAAATGGTATTAGATATTACATCCGATTCTACCTGAGAAATCTTACCTTCTGCGGACTTCCACAGTACACTGATCAAGGTAAGCAGGGCATCCTTTTTTTCGATGTTGTATTCTTCCCTGGTAATGGCAAATGGATTGGTGGTAATGGGATTCTTTTCTGAATAGGTAATGTATTTGCCTCCATAATAGGCACAAAGGCCGGAATAGGAATGACCAGTATCCACGATAACCACGTCCATCAGCCACCTTGGTGTTTCACTTTTATTGTACATGCAGTACTGCTCTACCAGCGCATTCATGAAAAATGATTTACCTGATCCAGAGGGCCCCAGGACAAATTTATTTCTGTTATTGATCCGGTTGGTCTGCATAGGCAAGTCTGCGGGATCAATCTTTACCGGAATGCCCTGTCGATCCGTTAGCCTGATCTGAAAATTACTGATTTCATCCTTACTCATTGATTCCTTGAAGAAGAAGCACAAAGCTGCATCTGAGGTGGTCAGAAAATAATCGTAAGGTTTCAGTTCTGAAGTGTTGCTGGGCAAAACGGTCCTGAACAATTCCAGTTGGTTGTAAGCATTTTTTGACGGTATGATCCCCTGCTGAAAAAGGGAAGATTCAATAAAATTCGCGGTAGCTTGAATCAACTCTTTTTCTCCGGACACCAGGATGTTAAAATGAGAATTGACCAGCAACTGATTGTTTCTTGCGATGTCTTCCAATAATTGGTCAATGTCTTCCACACACATATTGTTGGCCGAATCGGGAATTCCTGAATGCCTTTTTCGTTTCAGTTCCAACCTCCTTTGGGTGCTGGTCTGTGGAACAATTTCAATCACCTGATTGTAAATAATGGTTTTAAAATGAGGGACAGAAAATAAAAACCCCATATTATCGATTGGGAAACCTTTTAAACTATCCTTGTCTGACCTTTCCAGATGGGTACCCACCACTTGGGGAAGGTCGATGGTGTCTGTGTTGACCAAACTGATAGAGCGGGTCGCTGTATCCCCCATTTCAAGCTGTTCATCTCCTGCAAGCAGATTATTCATGCAAAGTTCTTTTTCATGAAAATTCATAGAAAGAATCTGCCTGACATACCGATTGATCTGATTTTTGTTCAGCGCATTTACAGGTAACTGGCTTCGGACAAAAAGGTCTGCTACTTTGTCTATAGATTGTGTGAAATCTTCAATCTGTTTCTGACTGTAAGTATAAAAACCGGGTTTTACTCTTCTAGTAATCACCAAAAGCGTTTGATGGGAGGTGTATACCCTTCCCCTGAAATGTTCATCGTATTTCCTTTGCAGGTATTCTCCAGAGGATTTAAGGTTGAATTTTTTTCTGCTCAGAATGTCCTGTTTTTGTACAATGTATCCTTCCCCAAGAATTTTGATCGCATTGACATAAAGTTGGTGAAAGTTGTCATAGTTTCCCGGATCAGCAGCATACTGCAGGACCGGGTTTTCCACTTCCAGAACTACCCCAAATTCACCTTTTTCATTGTATAGCACATCGTATCCATTGCTATGATCTATACCGATATAGGGTAACTTAAAGGTTGTCTTTTTGCGTTTAGGCATAATTAATTCACTTAAGGTCTGTAGGGTGTAGAAACACACCTTGATTTCGTGTTTTATTGTGCAGGCCTTTTTTCTGTTGTAGGCTGGTAAAATAAAGGCCACCTATAATGATACCGATGGTAAGCAATCCCCCGAAAACCATATTGGTAAAGCTTCCGATCACCCCTCCCAGGACAAGGCCCATCACCAGAGAAGCAATGCCCCAGCCGATGAATTTGCCTTGAAACCCTTTGTACATCAGTGGTTTTTGGAGTCCTTTATAAATGGGAAATCGCTTGCTCAAACCCCGAAAAAGGCCTTAATGACTACGCTGACCAACACCATAAACAAGCAGGAGCCTCCCCAGCCCATCAGCTCTTTGTTGATGTCCTGGTCTCCGCTATTCCATTTGATATAGACCCTTACCCCGCCGATGATCCCTACTACAGCACCAATGACCAGACAAAGAGAGGCCACGGGATCCACATAACCTATGAGAGAAGATTCTGCGGCTGTAATGCCTTGTACTCCCTGAGCTTTTGCCTGAACCAGTCCAATGACTGTCATTGCAAGGGTTCCGATAGCTTTTATGTTGCTTTTGTTCATGATTAGTTGATTTAAATGGATTGTATATTATGGTTTAAAATTGATTGATCTTTTTTAGGCAATGGGTACTTGGTAAAGGGCACTTAGGAAGACTCCCAATACAGAAAGAAATATACAGGCCCCAAACCATCCTGCTACCTCAATATCGATGTTTCGCTTGCCCATTTGCCAGTTGTTATATATCCTCAATCCACCCAATAGGCCAAAGAGGGCACCCAGTATCAGCACCGCTCGAGAGAGTGCCCGAAAGTTCTGAGCCATTAGGTTTTTTCCTTCATTGATCTCAGATAGACCCGGAGGCGTTTGGGCTGTAACTTCCAAACAGAAGACAAAAAAAATCGTGGAGACCATCAGTATGAGGAACAAGCTTTTCATTTCAGTAAACAAGATTTTTCTTCACCTCTATCATTTCATCCTGTGCCAGTCTAAAGAGTTCTGTCATGCTGCTTACTCCTCCTGTTGATTCATTGATATTTTCTCCGTAGAGTTTCCATTGCTGGTTTTCCTGATCTTCTGACCTTTCAGTTGCTTTAAGGGAATCCTCACTTTGAAATGCTTCTTCATCAATAATGGTAGTTTGGGTTTCCTCTGGAAATTCCAGCAAGTCTTCATTTCCCCTGTGAAAGATTCCCTTTTGGGGTTTTAATAGGTCAAGCACCACCAGTACCCCATAATAAAGCAGGTATCCAGATGCCAAAAATTTTATAAATTCAGTCCAGTTCATGTTAGAGTTTTTTAAATGATTTTCTGATCTCGTCTATCAGTTCCGGATGGTCCTGAAAGAAGCGGGTCAAAAGAAAATTGATAAAGCGTGTTACATCTACAGAAAATACCGGATACATCACTTTCAGGATTTCCTCACTTTTCTCATCGATTTTGATCAGTCGCTTTTTGTCACCATCAATTTTCAGGTCCCTGACCTGCTCCAATAAAAGGTCTATATCCTTACTCAGGGCAGTAGATTTGGTTTGTTTGTTTGTAGAGAGCTTTCTTTCCTTTCCGTTCTTTTTCACCGATGTATGACCATTTGGGCGGAAATTGCTCATCAGCGTTTTTATGTAATCATCTTGTGCCATGCCGGGTCTATATATTCGTTATAAATGGATTCAAAAACAGGTTCGATCACCTCTATGATATTCGAAGGAATGTCATAGGTAGTGATCCGCTGGAAATCTATCCTTTCAGTGATGCTGCTGGTGACTGCTCCGAAATTTTTCAGTGCGTCCTGAACCGATTTCATGGTTTCGTATTTCACACTGCTACGCACCCTATTGGGAATAAATATGATTTTAGCATTCGGGTTAATTTTTTTGATTACAAAAGAAAACTCGATGGTAGAGGACACGGAGTATTCGTCATAACTAAAGGGACATAGGATGAGGTCCGATTTTTGGAATACCGGAACAAGTTCATCATCATCCATTTTACCCGCCAGGTCAATGATGCTGACCTGATTTTCATTTTTGTTGTCCTTTTTTTGTATGGCATTAAATTGAGACAATTCGGCAGCCTCTACGGGGTACAATGGCGTGTTTTCAATCACTTCTGCCGCCTGGGCCTTGTTGTAAAGCGACCGTTGAAAGTCCATGTCATAGACCTTTACCGGTTTATCTTTGGCCAGGGTTAGGTAGTTGGAAAATAGCACCGAAAGGGTACTTTTACCGACTCCTCCTTTTTGGTTTGCAAATAGGATTATCATATGCATTGGTTTTTATCTGATGCTTTTTCTTTTGTTGCCTTTTTCTTTGTTTCTTCTCCTGCCATGCAATGCCTCATCGTCCACATCCTGATGGATGTCCAGGTTGAAATTAGAAAGTGGGGCCACTGTCTCCCGGTCAGGTTCGGCATACTCATTACCCGAAGCGTAGGGTAAAGCGTTTTCGTTGTCCGCTTGTACCGGCAATTGCTCTCCTGAATCAGATCCTGATCCGATATAAGCTGCTTGTTCTGTCCCATTTTGGAAAGGGACTTCCCAAAGTCTGGCAAATCTGTTGTATTCTTTATTTTTCAGAATGGCTTCCAGTCGAATAAAAAACCGCTCTTGAGTGTCCAGTAAAAACAAGTGCTTTTCGTTTACCAGAAGGTGTAATTTGAATTCCTCAAGGCCCGTTTGGAGGTTGGGGTAATCTTCCAAAACAGACAGTAATTTCAACCGGTAAGCCGCATTTTCCGGAAAACGTTTGATTCGGAAAAGGGTATCTGAAGCGCCTGCAATGCTTTTATAAGCAGAAATATCTGATGGAAAAAGGAAATTGATCACCTTAACTTTATCCCTTGTTTCTTCCTGATTCAGGTTTTTAAGCGGATAGATTTCACCTCCCTTAAAGATGATTCTCCTGCTATGGTCGATAATCGTATAGCCATAAGGTGTCTTGCCATCCCTGCCATGAAACAACAATTCTATCCCAAATTTTTCCTTGAGAAAGTCGGCCATTTCTGACCGGTAACCCTTTGGTTTCCCAAGGCGATTGCCTTTCAGCGGTTCAAATATTGGAACAGGGGTGCTGCAGTAAACCTTCCTGTACTTTTCAAACAAGGCATGGAGCTGCATTTTTCTTGCCTTATCGATGGTATAGGCATTGGTCTTATGCTTTATTTCCTTTATGGAAAGTTCGCCTTGTAGCAAACCAAATTTATATAGGAGCAGTTGGTCTTCTTTTTCCTGAAGGTTATATCCCCGAGTTTCAAGGTATAGCTTGGCCTGGTTGAAGGTGGAAAAGGAAAATGATTTTAACTGATCCAGGATCTTCCTGCATTCCTGAGCCGGATTTCTTTCCATGATCTCCAACATGCATTTTTGTGCCCTGATCCTTTCCATACTGTCATTAATCTTTTTGCCATCGTTGCCGATTCTGGAAGAGACCATATGGACATGGTTGTTTTTGGTATCTCCATGGAATACGATCAGGTAAGGATTATCGCCATAGCCCATTTTTTCCAGCCACTTCTCCGCCATTTTGGTGAGTTCCTTCTTGTTGTATTCTCGTTCCTTGCAAGAAATCATGGCATGGAATTGTTTGTTTTGTACCCGGGTATTTCGGTTAGAATGGGCTTTTAGAAAAGTTTTCATTTCAGCCGGGGTTACTTTTTGCGCCGATTGCAGGTAACCGAAATTTTTGAATTTCATCAGTTCACCTTTGCCGGACTGCATTTTGTTGGTGTTGTAGGAAACCCCTTTGAAAGTACTGGTGGATGATAGAATTTTGACTGTCATCAGCTGATGGATTTATAGATTTTTCGGAAAGTCCTGTTCATGTCCTCCTGAAAGTCAAGGTGCCGGTTTAGCAGCGTATTAAATCTTACAAATACCTTAGGGTCCAGGTCACTTACCTTGGAATATTGATTGGCATGCCTGGCCAGTTGATTGATATTGTTGTTTACCCGGCCCTGCTCGGCTGCAAGGTCAGACAGGGTATTAAGCAATTTATCCGTCTTGATAATGGATGCATCTCCCTGAATTTTTCGGATCAGGTTCCTGAGCGTTTCGCTTCTGGAAATACCCGCACTCCCAGCAAAATCATCCAGGAATTTTGCCTCTTGCGCTTTGAGCCTGAAGGTGATTTTGTGTGTTTTATTTTCCTGGAGATCCTTCATGTTTTTTAGGTTGTCTGGTTCTTGCTAATTACTGACAGACTCAAAGAGAAGGAAAAAATATATGGAAGGAAATACGTAAAAAGGGCTATTTTACGCGGATACGTAGGTATGCGTATATAAGAGTGGAGGTTTATGTAGGTATATGAACATGGACTGCTTGGTTCCTGTCAATTACCATGTTAGCTGCCAGGGTATTTAAACGCTCTCTTTCCAAAACTTCTTCCAGTTTCTTTAACCTACGGGCCATAATTTCTGGTGTATCAATTAGTGGATTTTGGTGCTTTTTAGGGGATTGGTCCATAATGGGTGATTTGGATTCTGGTCCAAATTTAGGGAGCCACTGGCTAACGGAAGCAGAAACCGCTAAATTAAATTTAACAGCGGTGGTTCTCATGCTGTCATCAGAGTTCAGATAATGCCGAACAACCTTTTTTTTAAAATCGTCCGAATAGTGCTTTACTATTTTCATGGTTTAAAAGTATCCGTCCGAGGAACCCAAGCTAGAAATTAGTGTAGGGAATGTTTATAGTCAGGCCTTAATTCTATATTCCTCCCAGTCCAAGGGAAGGAGCTGGTAGAGAACTTTTTGTTTGTGGGACTGGATCCTTTCAAAGACATCTTTCAGCCACTCAAACTCATTGACATTGTTATTCTTGCAGCTGGCCATGAAAGAATACATGCCTGCAGCCATTTCTGCTGCCTTATGCGATCCTGAAAACAGGTAAGCTTTTCGTCCTGTCTTATGTAAGGCTTTTCATAACCTGGGGCGGAAAAACTACCTGTTCACAATCTGCCAAAAGCACGGTGTAAATCCCCATGATCGGCTGCTCGAAGTGCATCGAAAACTCAACGACCTCAACTATGAAGGTAGATTCTCCGACCTGCTGCCCCACAGGTGGAAACATCACCACGTGAACCCAAGCTAATTATTAATAGGAGGTTGGCCGTTTGCTTACGGTTTTTTCTCGATGCATACCCTCCAGGCACCGCAAAAATTCATCAACCAGCGGATCCGTGTCAAAAACAAACCACAAAACAACCCGGAGGAGGCTAATATCAACCTTTCCTCGGTGGTTACTTATTCGTTTTCCAAGAGAGTCAAGCTATCATTGGATAACTCTTGGCGAGTGGTGTCTGGGATCAAATTCTGGAGGCCGGCCAATCAAAGGTTTTTACTGTTATTTTCTATTCTATTTTAATTTTTTTCACTTGATACCTGTCACCGATGGAATAAGTCACATGATAAATACCGGGCTGAAGATCGGAAACATCTATGGTAACTTCACAGCTGTCTACTGAAATGCTCTTTCGCAGAGTATTTTGGGAATCCATAACTAGAATTTCCCCTTTGATATTTTCTTCAGTTTCACTCCTGAGATGAAGTATATCATTGACAGGATTGGGATAGGCAGTCACACTGTTGTCCTCAATCCCAAAACAGGCCATAGGATAGAGGGAGACGGTGCCCCTTGGTCCCTCGCAGGCATCAGGACCATTGGAAACATTGCAATGCACGGAAATGTAACCGCTGCTGCCCACATTAATATCTATGGACTGTGTGCCCTGTCCACTTAGAATGGTGCCGCCATTGACCGTCCAGTCATAATCCACTTGAGTGATATTGGCAACAACGGTAACTACTTGGTTTGGGCTAACACAAGTAGGATATTGATAGAAATCAAAGTCTGGATATTCCGGTCCTACTTGGATTTCCCTGGTAATTTCCGTATTAGCACATCCCGTTCCCTGTAAGGTATAGGTCAAGGTAGCCGTCCCTGAAACAGTCATAGGATTTACAAGATTTAGGTTTGCTGTTGTTCCTGTGCCGGAACTATTTGTGAAAATATGGGATGGGCTGACCGTCCATGCAACTGATATACCAGCTGGTACATCCTGAATCGTATATGACCCGCTGGAACAAAGAGCATCAGGGCCATCAACCAATTCCCCACTATTAGGTAAACCATAAAGATTTTGTATCCCAGCTATATCATCTTGTGTCAAAAACCGATGAGACCCATTTTGTATCCAAAGAGCATGACCACCTGCCATCAATGCAGTATTTACATTAGAATGATCCAAACCTATGGCATGGCCGATTTCATGGGCAGCAAAAGTAACCAAATCCATAGGTTGGTTATCATTACTTGTTTCAGCTATGGTCCAATCTTCGCTTTCATCAAAATGTATATCTCCAGCAAGGGGGTTAGTGGTTTCACCAATAAGTGCGTGAGCATACACCCCATTAGGTCCATCAAATGGAGCCCCATCTCCATGGTTCCACGATCTCCAAGAAATAACTATGTCTGCATTGTTAGCATTACATACCTCTAAAAAAGCTATATCAGTTTCTGCTTGCCATATATCAAATGCATCTCTTACCCCATCTTCTTCAAGATCCCCGCTAATATCTGGGGTCCCATTATCAAAAAAATACGTAATAATTCGGTCTTCCCATACATTATTCCCATTTCCAATAATAACATATTTAGGATTTATGACGTTTTCGTTGGATTTCTTTTTATCCGGCTTCCCATCAAGAAAGACCATATCAGAATCAGAATTCTGAATGGTTTGGCTGAATACACTAACCGAGCATAAAAGCATGATGAGAATAAAGTAAAACTTTTCCATAATTTAATCCTTAATGATTTCAATACTATCAATATGTAAATAATAATTTTCCTGAGCTACAGTGATAAGGTTAAGCTCATCACAATCTTCTTTTAAATCACCACTTACCACAACTAGCATTCCTTCACTTTTAAATTCTTCAGGTAAATTGCAAATATATCCAAGTATATGCATATCAGGTGATTCACCAGTACTTATATAATACATTTGGTTCCTGTTGTCCAACAATACCATTCCCTCTTTGTCTACCCACTGTTTGATGGTTTTTCTTCCGGGGTCACATGCGGCCAGTTCACAATTTGTAGGCTCTTCTTCTTCGCAACCAAACCCCAAGAGGCTTAATAGTCCACCTAGAAATAAGAGTATTTTGAATTTTTTCATATTATTCTAAATTTTAAGAATTGGTAATAATTTTTGGATTAGAAAATTAGAAAATGCTGATCTAAGTCCCGGAATTATTTAAGTTGACCTCGTGAGAAATACCAAATTTTGATTGAACACCATCCTATTTTCATATTTGAAAAAAATTATTGAGCCACACTTTCCTTTAAGACTAAATGTTAACAATTTTTATTCCTAATACTTAATTTTCCCACATTTTCTTAAAAAATAAAGTGAATTATTGACAAACGGTACATCGGGGAGGGAAATTTTATTTCAAGGATCCAAAATGACCCCGGCTAGGTGTAGTTTATGCCTTCGTGAGCTGGGTGTAGGTTTGCAAAACACCCTTCTATTATTTTTAATTTGCAATTGGAATTGGACGGAATTGCCAATGATCCACGGCTATCAAACCTTCTAATCCAGCATAATTTCTTGCACTCGAACACATGTAGTCCTTTGGTTTTTCCACGATTCCTGCCCTTACCGGATTCTCATGTATATAATTCATTCTACTTTCAATCATTTCAGTTCGATAAAGTTCGATAGCATGGTTTTCATGTGTCCAAAATTGCATCTCCCCAGTTCTTTTATTAAATTTCGCATGATAGGCAAAAATTATCTTCAACCATTCCTTTCTGCTTTCCTGAGGGTTTTCAATTATCATTTTTAGCAATTTCTTGCTTGTAAATTTCTTAAAATCACGCACCCATCCTCATTATTTCGCATCTATTTGTTGAACAACCAAGTGAAGGTGATTGGTCATGATGACATAACCAAAGAGGAAAAGTCCTTTTTCCTTTTTACAATAAGCCAGATTTTCCAAGATAAAATCTCTATAGACTTTTCTTGAAAACATAGCTACCCATCCCGCACCTGGGATGTGAAAAAATAGTGCATTTCATCGGCTCTTATTCAGAAAACATCCCACGATCTTCAGTCTATAATTCATAGGCTGAAAACTGAAGACCAATACGTCAAATTGAACAGGATAACTTGTCAGATCATCTCCTTCTTCCTTAGAAATTTAAATAAAATAAACCCCAGGGAATTTCCCTGAGGTGTTATGATTAAAGAAATTAATGAATTATTAAACAATAGATTTTCGCTTGTTTACTAACTCATACACACATGGTATGACAAATAGATTAAGTAAAGTGGCAGAAAGCAATCCTCCCAAAATTACGACCGCCATAGGGCTCTGAATCTCATTTCCGGCCTCTCCTCCTTTGAGTGCTAATGGAATCAAAGCCAGACCTGTAGTAAATGCTGTCATCAGAATTGGGTTAAGCCGATCCATGGCACCTTCAAGCAGGAGTTCGTCTCCGCCTTTCCCTTCTTTCCTAAGATCTTCATAACGTGAAACAAGTAGAATTCCGTTTCTTGTTGCGATTCCGAATAAACTGATAAAACCAATTGTAGCTGCGATGCTAATTACTCCGGAGGTAAAATAGACGATCAGAATTCCTCCAATCAGAGCCAAAGGTAAATTAAGTAATACCACAAAGGAAAGCTTGATGTCCTGAAACTCGTAATACAGCAAAAGGAAAATAATCAGAATAGCCATACCTGCTGTGATTAACAGTAGCTGAGATGCTTTGGCCTCACTCTCAAACTGTCCGTCATATTCTACCCGATATCCATCAGGGAGCTGAATCTCATCTCCGATGATTTGCTGGATATCATTGACAACACTTCGAAGATCCCTTCCTTGAACATTTGCTGTAATTACAATTTTTCGTTGCACGTTTTCTCTACTTATGGTATTTGGGCTACTTACAGAGCTTATATTTGCGAGCTGATCGAGCGGTATCTGGCCTCCGCCGGGAAGAGAAATCAATGCCTGTTCGATGCTTGCTCTTGTACTTCTGGATTCAGCTCTGAACCTTACAACTAGGTCAAAATACTGTTGTCCTTCATAAATTTCACCTGCTTTTTCACCTGCAAAGGCAATATCAACCTGCTCCATCAATTGATACACTGTCATCCCGTTGGCTGCCAGTAATTGCCGATTCGGAGTGATTCTCAACTGCGGAACTTCTACTTGCTGATCTACTGCCACATCTGCAATACCCTTTATTGACTTGATGTTCGTTTCGATATTCTTCCCCACCTCGAATAGCTGCTGTAGATTAGAACCAAAGACTTTGATGGCAATATTAGCACGGGTACCAGAAAGCATATGGTCAATCCGGTGTGCAATTGGTTGTCCAAGTGTTATGCTTGCGCCCGGAACTATACTCAATTTAGTTCGCACTTCTTCGAAAAAGGCTTCTTTGGTTTTATCTGAAAGCACAAATGGAACGTCGATTTCCGCGGCGTTAACACCCTGAGCATGCTCATCCAACTCTGCCCGTCCTGTCCTTCTGGTAACTACATCTACCTCGGGCATGTCTAAGAGTATCTGCTCTACCAAAAGACCGGTTTTGTTACTTTCTTCCAATGACATTCCAGGAATACCCACTACACTAATCACCAAGGAACCCTCATTGAACTCCGGAAGAAAGCTGCGTCCCAGTTGTGAGAAAAGGATTAAGCTCACTACAAAAGCTGCAGCAGTCAGACCTATGATCCATTTGGGAATTTCCAGGGCTCTGCGTAAGACTGCGGAATAGTGCTTTTGCAACCAACGTTCAACTTTGGTTCCTTCCACTTGTTTTTCAAGTACCTTTTCATTTTTCAACAAATAGGAACAAAGCACTGGTGTCACCGTAACTGCTACAATCAATGATGTCAAAACTGAGGTGATAAATGCAATTCCCAAAGGCTGTAATAATCTTCCTTCCATGCCACTTAAAAAGAAAAGCGGAATAAAAGAAACAATGATGATCAGCGTGGCAATTATGATCGAACTACGGATCTCAACTGAAGCATCCCGAACTACTTTTAGAACTGACTGACGCTGTTCAATAGGCTTGCGAACGTTCTCTCTCAATCTTTTGAATACATTCTCTACATCAATAATCGCATCATCCACCAACGCACCTATCGCAATGGCCATTCCTCCCAGACTCATAGTATTGATCGTATATCCCAAAAGGTTTAAAACGATCACGGATACCAATAACGAAATTGGAATTGCGACTAAAGAGATTACCGTAGTTCGCCAATTCATCAAGAAGATGAACAGGACAAGCACTACGAAAAATGCTCCCTCAAGCAAAGTTTGGTTTAGATTCGAAATAGAAGCCTCAATGAAATCAGACTGCCTGAAGATTTGGCTTTTGATTTCCACACCAGATGGAAGTGTTTGTTGCAAATCTTCAATTGCCAGATCAAGACTCTCAGTCAGTTCCAATGTGTTGACATTAGGTTGCTTAGAAACAGTGAGAATCACAGCCGAAGAGGCATTCAATGAACCGTCACCGATTTTGTCAGCTGCACCGATCTGTACAGTAGCCACATCTTTTATTTTTATGGATTGGCCGTTAACCTGCTTCAATACTGCCTCTTGCAAATCTTCCACTCCATAGGCTCTGCCACTTCCCTTAATGATGTATTGATTTCCAAATTCATTCAATACACCGCCAGGAGCATTTATATTGGACTCAGTTACTTTTTCCAATAATTCTCCAAGCGTAACACCGTAGTATTTCAGTTTTTCGGGATTGGCAAAAACTTGGTATTGCTTAAAGTCACCACCGATCACCACCACATTTGCAATTCCACCTAAGGATTTGATTCGTGGGCGAATGGTCCAATCTGCCAGGGTACGTAATTCCATGGGCGAAAGACTATCCGAGGTAACTCCCAAAAGCATGATTTCACCCATGATAGATGAGATCGGTGCCATCGTTGGCGTACTTACACCATCGGGCAAATTTTCCTGCACCATAGGAATTCGCTCACTCACAATTTGCCGGGCACGATAAATATCAGTGCCCCAGTCAAATTCTATCCACACAATTGATATCCCCGCAGCAGATGAAGAACGAATTCTTCTGACATTGGGAGAACCGTTCATTGCTGTCTCCAACTGGTAGGTAACCAGTTTTTCTACTTCTTCTGATTCCATCCCATGTGCTTCTGTCAAGATTGTAACAGTCGGTGCCGTCAGATCAGGAAACACATCCACATTCATCGTTCGTGCTAAAAACAGTCCTGTAATACTGAGTACGAAAGCACCAAAAAGCACTAACAATCTATTGTGAAGTGAAATCGATAAGATTTTATTTAGCATAGCTTAGATCCATTAATGTTCATGGCCATGCGCTGGTGCCTGTCCTGACATAGAAGCCATCTTTACCTGATATGCACCACCTGTAACGACCACTTCACCAACCTTCACTCCATCTAAAATTTCAACTTCTTCCCCGTTTCTTCTGCCTATCCGGACAGCTCTTCTTTCAAAGCTTTCTCCCGACAGCGCTACGATTATAGAATAATTTCCGTAGTCCTCCAGCAATGCGGATTCAGGAACAACTGCTGCCGATTTGGACAAGCCAAAAGCTATTTGAACTTCGGTGAAGCTACCTATAGGCATTTCCACCACATCGTTGATTTCTGCAAATACCGACAGTAAAGGTTGATCACGTTCCACTTCTTTGCCTACAGATAACAATTTACCTTGGGTTGTATTCAGGCTTGACCAATGATTAGGGCTATTTTGATAATAGATATTGTGGATATTCTGAAGTTGAGTTGCATAAGATGGGCTAACCTGGACTTCCAAGAGACTGGTTTTATGACTGGTAATGGTCACTAAACTCGCCCCTTCTGAAACAAATGCTCCATTATTTATGGCTATTGATTTTACGTAGCCTTCAAATGGAGCAAAGATTTGCTTGCCACTGGATGTATAGCCAGCATTAAGCGTCTCATAGGTTGACTTAGCAACCAGGTACTTTTGCTCCACCTGCTCAAATTCGGACTTGGGTACGATCTTGGATTCAAACAGCTGCTTCTTTCGCTCATATTCAAGACTTGCCTGCTCAAAAGCCGCTTTCGCTTTTTGAATCTCAGCTGAAAGATTATTTGAAGTCAATCCTGCACTGCTTACAGACATCAGTAATTGGCCTTTTTGTACTTTTATCCCTTCGTTGAAATTATTGCTGTTGAAATTCACTTTCCCGTTAGTTGTCGCTATAAGCGTATGATTATCCGAAGGAGATACTTTCCATCTTCCTGATGTAGGGATGGTCTCATAGATTTCCTTTTCTACAACTTTTGCAGTTTGAAAATCTATTTTCCAGGCCTGCTCCTTTAGAAAGGTGATAGAGCCGTCATTTGCTTCAGCTGTACCCAATACTTTTATGGCTTCTTCCAAAGTAGCATACACTGTTACCTGATCAATTACTATTCGATCTGTTACAGCTGGTGTTTTGAGTTCAAATACCAAATGGTAGTTTCCTGCTTCCTTTGGTTGTAAAGTTGGCTTGAAAATACCCGGAGAATCCGGGGCTTCAGCAGTATTACGGATTCCAGTTTCACCTTTGATTAGACTTACTGTCAATGTGCCTTCTCGTACAGGTTGATGCTTATCCATTATTGTAAAGTGGGCTGCAAATCGACTTGGAGCACCTACCACCAAAGCTGGAAATTCTACAAACAACTCTGTCTTATCCGTCCATACCGTAGCATCTAAGGTGGGGGTTTCCGCTACTTCTACTGAATGCCCACCATTCTCATCGTGGGCATGATCCTCCTCTTCCTTTGCCTGACATGAGGCAAGGAGGAGTGTAATCATTAGAATTACATATCGCATAATCAATATCCTTTGAATAGATTAATGATCGCTGTGAGTAGTCCCGTCGTCATGGGTATGCTCGGTAGAGTCTTTTTCTACCTTGAATTCTTCTTGATGATGATCGGCATCCTCTGCATCATGTGCATGGCCGTGTTCTTCTTCTGTAGTATGCATGTGACCATGATCATCGTTGTTTTTTTTGTTGCCACATGAGACAGAAACGATCAAAAGTAGTGCGAATAGAATATTTGAGATTTTCATAATTTTTGTAGTTTGAATGTTATAATTGATGTTTTAATAGCTCAGCTTTGGATTGATTTAACTGTTTTTCCATTTCCAACATGGAGTCGAATGCCTGCTGATAGAATTGTAATTCGAGGTAATACTGCATAAAGGAAAGTTCACCCAATTTAAATGCCTGAAGCAATAATGCTTCACTTTCCAAGGACTGTAGCGTGGAATGGTATTCCTGATATTTTTTCAGCATCACTTGATACACTTCATATTCACCCAGAAATTCACTATGCATAACATCTGTTTTGACTTGGGTAAAAGACTTTTGGTAATCATAGTTTGCCTCAGCGGCCTTGACAGTATTTCGACTACTCCACAAGGGAATAGAAACTCCACCATAAACCCCTGAATAATTAGCCTTTGCAACCCCTTGATAGTTATACCCTGCAGTTAGATTAGGAAGCGACTTGTTCTTGGAAAGTTTGATTTGCTGATTAGCCACTTTTTCTTGCTCTCTGAGGATTTTTAATTCAGGATCTCTTTGTATTTTTTCCAGCCATAAATTTTCTGGATCATCAATAGTCAGAGAGCTTAAGTAATCATTTTGAGTAAATTTCAACTCGTTTCCACCATTCAGGTTTTGAAGTTGAAGCATGATTTTATTTCGATCTGCATTCAAAATATCCAGCTTAAACTGTTCTTGAATCCAGGAGATCTTAGCCTTATTGAGTTCAAGAACACCGGCTTGTTCGATCTCAAATAGCTGATTAATCTGTTCAAACAACTTCTTAGACTGCATGACTCTGACTTGCTCAACCTTCTGTTTTTTGGCAAAGAATATCAGTTCATTCAATAGTTTGACAGCTGGAAGCAATACCTCTTGCCTTTTCAATTGGTATTCCATAGCGTTCTGCGCCTCTTGCATCTCAATGAGGTTACCACGGGAGCTGTATACCGTTGGGAATTCAAAGGACTGGGTAACTTGAAACTCCGTGTAATCTCCTGAGGTGTGATTACCAAATGGAAGGTAATATGCATCCGCCTGTGGATCAGGGAGGTTATTTGAAGCTTTTTGCGATAGCTTTTTACTTTCCAAAAAGGAAGAAAAAGCCTTAAGCGTGGCATTATTCTGTTCAATTTGCTGTAAAGCATCCATTGTACTGGGAGACTGAGCTGCAGCAACATACGAAAATAAGCACACGCAAAAAGCGAGTACATTATTTTTTAACATGAAGTTGAATTTAGAATGAATCAATAGTTCTCAATGAAATCAGTTCATTGACTTTGATAGGTTATCAAAGATTGATTTATCCTAAAGTTGGAGGCCCTCGAAGCGGTGAGGAAGTATAGTAATAAAAGTTATTGAAATCAGGTAAAAAAGGAATACCCGTTTTTTTTGTGAGTATAATATCAAGCGGAATTTTCTGCCCGTCCTGTTTTGCAATAAAAAAGTTAGTTTTCTTGCTTTGATTTTGCTCCTTTACACATTTCTCAACTACCAAATTATTGTCAACCAATTGATGTGCGTGGGCGTGGTTGGTTAATAAAAAAGAAATAAAATCGAAAGGATTGTGTTTGGAGGGATTTTGGTTGTTATGGTGTTGACCTTCTTCTTGATGTGAATGATGCTTGCCTTTATTCAAATCATGACTATGAGACTCATGATGATGATGAAAATGTGGGAATGAGTTGTGCATCATCATGACTAGCATAATGAGCAACATAAAAGCACCCCCTATTTTTCTTAGTTTTTTCATCAATAATCAAAAGTATGAATTTCGAATGGCAATTCATATTTTTTCAGAATTTTACGGAAAGTACTAGTTTTGGAAAATTATTATGTTGATTTTTTAAATTTGGTGAAATCCAGTTAAACTGGAATGGGAAAAGCCGATTTAAACCAAATAGGTTCATAGATAAAGGGCATTGTATCAGAAGTTCTAGATATTAATCTATAAACGGAGTTTCAACAAATCGTATTTACTACTAGTAAAATTTCGGAATATTCTAGTAAGGTGATTTCCTGATCCTTTTTTGAGACTGCTATAGATTGTTGTAGTGTACTATCACCTATTTTTTAGTTTATACTGGAATATGGACTAACCCGGTGGTATTAATATTTAGTCCATTAGTCGTAATATCTTTATATCTGCTCTAGCATAATTCAATAACCTGTTAGCTTACCAAACCCCTATCATTTTTGGATTTTTTCTGAGTAATATGCCCTATTTTTAGAAAATCAGGCTCTGGGACTACCAAATTCAGAATGAAAAACAATTAACCAACTCGTTAGTTATACATTAAAATCCCTATTGTTTTTATTCAGAAATGATGAAGTCTTATTTGTTATCGGCCAAAGCAGAAAAACATCAAAAGTAATATTCTCAGATGTATCATATATTTTCAATTTTGGGTTTGGTAAATAACAATGTAATGATCCCACCCAATGCAGCAACTAGTGAGGCTATTAAAATACTGATCTTGGAGATCTTGATAAACTCAGGATCAATAAACGCAAGATTTGTAATAAACAGTGACATGGTAAAGCCTATGCCAGCTATCATACCCATGCCGATAATATGTTTCCAACGTAGGGAGGTATGTAGTTCTGAGATGCCGAGCTTTTCACCAACAAAAGTAAAAAGACTAATACCGAGCACTTTACCGATAACCAAGCCTAATACAATACCCAAGCCTAAAGAACTGGAAACCACCTCTAAAATTCCCACATTCAGCTTTACTCCGGCATTGGCAATGGCGAAGATCGGAATAATGAAAAAAGCATTAAAGTCAATCAAAGCGTTTTCCAATTTAAGCAAAGGTGGCCTTGAGTTTTGCGTGTCCTTTTTCATGGCTTTAAGGATTTTGCTTTGACGAGTGTCTTGCATGGGGTCGCGGTTCTCAATGTCCGTCTCTTCCAATGCGGCCACATTCTTAGCAGTACGCTCTTTCAGTATTTTGCTATCCAGCTTTGGCTTTACAGGGATGGTGATAGCGAAGAGCACTCCTGCTATGGTAGGATGAACACCGGAATTAAGAAAGCAATACCACAATGCCACACCTCCCAAAATATACCAGATTAGGCTTTTTACACCAAAACGATTGCACAGCATTAATAATACAAATATGCCGACCCCAGAGCCAAGGAATAACCAACTCAGCTCATTGCTGTAAAACAGGGCGATGACCAATATGGCCCCCAAGTCATCAGCTATTGCGAGTGCCACCAAAAAGATTTTAAGCTGTGAAGGCACTTTTTTACCCAATAAACCGATGATACCCAATGAATAGGCAATATCGGTAGCCATAGGTATTCCCCAACCGCTGATATTCTCTGTTCCAGTATTGAGACTGACAAAAATCAAGGCAGGCACAACCATACCACCCAAAGCACCTAAAAGAGGCATTGACGCTTTTTTGAGGGAAGACAATTCTCCCACCATAATTTCTCTCTTTAGTTCCATCCCGGCCACTAAAAAGAATATGGCCATCAGTCCGTCATTGATCCATTCTTCTATGGTTAGCCCGAAACTGAAATGCTCTGAAAGCTCAAAAAGAAATTCATCAGTGAGGTAATGATGATATGCATCAGCCCATTGGGAATTGCCCAAAACCAATGCAAGGATTGTGGCCACAATCAACAACAGTCCACCGGAGGTTTCCCTATCCAGAAACTTTCGGGCAGTCTCTCCGATATACGCTAATCCGGTACTATTCCTATCTACTGATTGATCCATTCTTTAGCTTTTTGTTTCTCTTCAAGATCAAAATACCGGATATCAGCATTGGTAAATGGCTTCATGAACCGAGTAATCCAATCCTGCCACTTTTTTTCTCCAACCATAGCGATTTTTTCATAGTCGTTAGCGTGGGACAAATCCATTTTTAGATCTGCCCACAGACCCTTCATATCCCAACCGGTAAAATCCTGCATTTCAAAGTACCATCTCACTTTCTGTCCATGGTACACGATGTTGTGAATCAGAGGATGTATTTTTTGTATGTCAGCTTCAGTCAGGTTTTCCTGAGCTTTCGTAGCAATTACATTGTTTTTGTAAAATCTAATACCTGTAGCATACTGAGTTTAATTTAATGGTTGAACAATTCCTTTTCGTTTTCAGGGTCTATTTCTTCTTTTGATTTTTTATCCAAAAAATAATCGAGGGCTCTGCCAACAACAATTGCACCCACAAATGCCGCATAAACCTGCCATTGATATTGGATTATTAGCGATAAAATAATTAGTATGGCCACGATAGGCAGTATTGGCACTTTGCCTACTGATAAGGGAACTTTGAAAGGCCGCTCTTGGTCAGGTGCTTTAAACCGAAGCACAATAAGCGCAACATTTACGGCAACAAAAACAAGCAAAGCTCCAAGAGATGACATCCCCGCTACAATTTTAATATCTCCTAGCAGTAAGAACCCAGCTACGGCTACCATAACTGCAAGCGTTGTCACCCAAGGTACTTTTTGAGTATTTGTTTTTATCATAAACTTTGGAAGTTCGCCCATCTTTGCCATTCCAAAAAGCACTCTACTAATGGAAATGATACCACTAAACGCGGCATTTGCTGTAGCGAAGAGAGCAGCTACCGCTAATACGACAGGCAACCAACTATTGAGATTTGATGCGGCAAGGGACAGTGGCGAATCCACTTCGGCCAAGGCAGAAGGATCTGCTATATTTAGTACAGTAAAGGCAATGAACAAGTAAATGATGGTAGTAATTACCATAGTCGATAAAAAAGCACGGGGAATTGTCTTTCCAGGGTTTTTAACTTCCGAACCCAATGCGGCCATATGCTCAAATCCGGTGTAGATAAAGAATAGCGTTGCAGTAGCGGCTAAGGTTCCTGACAGCGATTCCACCTTGAAAAAACCTGCTTTAGGTGCACCAGTCTCCAACAATCCAAATACAATGAGGATCAATAGACCCAGTAATTGTATGCTTACCATAATCACATTGGCAGTTGATGATTTTTTGATTCCGGTGATGCTTATTAAAGTGATCAACAGCAGGATACCATAACTAATTAAGAGGGAAGGCACATTGAAAAAAGTATTGAAGTAACCCGAAAAAGCCAATAATACTGCAGCAACTGTGGCGGAACTGTGAAAAGCAATTGTCCAGCCGGTAAGGAATGAAGGAATATCAATTTTGGGAAAAGCCTTTCTAACAAAAATGAATTCTGCACCTGCACTGGGGTATGTAGAAGAAAGTTCGGCATAGGAAAATGCAGAAAAACTTGCGGCCACCGCAGCAAAAATAAAGCTGAGCCAAAGGTCATATCCTGCCTGGCCAGCCGCTGCACCTATGACCGTATAGATCCCTGCACCTACAATGGTACCGACCCCATAAAAGGTTAGCCTTAGAACTCCGAGTTCTTTTTTTAATTCTGCCATAAAAATTTTATTTAGCCAGTTTCAAAATCCTCACTGCTCCACGCAATACAAAGGCAAAAACGATCCCGCCAACAATCAAATCGGGCCACTTACTTTCCAGAAAATAAACCAAGACACCAGCCAGTATTACCCCTCCGTTGACGATGATGTCATTAGAAGTGAAAATAGCACTGGCCTGCATGTGGGCCTCTTTGCTTTTTGCCTTGTTGATCAACCATAATGAGACGAGGTTACCCACTAAAGCCAGCAGGGAAACGATAATCATCCACTGGAAAAGGGGTGTTTCGCTTTGGGTGAAAAACCTGCGTAGTACTTCTGAAAAGCCAAGGAGCGCCAGGCCCATTTGAAAATAACCACTGATCTTTGCTACTTTCTTCTTACGGGAAACAGCCGCTCCCACGGCAAAGAGACTCAGACCATAAACAATAGAATCAGCCAGCATGTCCAGCGAATCGGCAATGAGACCCATAGATGCAGAAATCCAACCCGTAGTCATTTCGATGACGAAAAATCCAAAATTGATTCCCAGCACCCACCAGAGTATTTTCTTGTGTTTGGTCTCGTCTTCGGCAATGGGCATTTCTGCCTCAGAAGTAGTACCTTGGAGTTGATCATTGAGGTTTAGTTCACTGATGGCATTTTGTATAGGCAGTACTTCATCCTGATGGAAGACGTCCAGCTTGCGTGCTGGGATGTCAAACTCCAGGTGCTTTATCTGGCCCAGAGGTTCCAGTTTCATGCGGATCATTTGCTCCTCCGAGGGGCAGTCCATTTTGGTTATACTAAATGTGCTTTTTTTCATTCCGGTAGTTTCCATTACATTTTTCGCAGATTCCATGCAACACCAAGTTTACCCTTATAATATGGTAGTCGCCTCCAATTGAAAGGAGATTTATTGGCATAGTTTCGGGTAAACAGAAGGTATTATTACATTTCTTACAGTGAAAGTGGAGGTGCCATTTTTCATCTATCGATCCAGGTTTTAATATTGCAAATTTTACTGTTCCCGTACCATCATCAATCCTGTGAACAATTCCTTTTTGTTCAAAAAGATTGATTGTGCGATAGAAAGTTGTTAGATTTATTGGTTTTTCCTGCCTGGAAGAAATAGCCAAAGCTTGTTGAAGTTCTTTTAAACTACAAGCTGTTTTCTTTCTAAGAATGTATTTAATCACCTTGGAACGAGTATCAGTTGATCGAATGCCATGATCCTTAAGTATTTCTTCTGGAATGCTCATATTTTAATCAAAGGTTATAATCACTCAAGATAGGTGTTTTTTATATGCCAATAATCTCAATGCATTAAAGACTACCACCAAGGTAGAACCTTCATGAATAAGCACTGCAATACCAATATTAGCCAAACCAAAAATAGTTGAAGGAATTAGCAAAGCCACTATTCCTAAACTAATCCAGAGATTTTGCTTGATAATGCCTTTTGCCTTTCTACTCAACCCAATTGCAAAAGGCAAAGTTTCCAGCTTGTCCGCCATCAAGGCGATATCGGCTGTTTCCAGGGCTACATCACTGCCTGCTGCTCCCATGGCAATGCCTACCGTGCTGTTCGCCATGGCCGGGGCATCATTCACGCCATCACCTACCATGGCTACTTTGGATTCTTTCTCCTTAAGTTCTTTAATGGCTTTAACCTTTTCTTCCGGCAACAGGCTGCCCCAGGCATCCGTGAGGCCAATCTCTTTGGCTACAGCATCGGCTACTTGCTGGTTATCCCCGGTAAGCATGATCATGCGCTTGATGCCAATTTTTTTCAGTTCGGCCAGAGTTGCCTTTGCCGATTCACGCGGTGTGTCCATTAGTGCTATCGTACCGATGTATTCTGCGTTCCTGCGGATAAGCATGGTGGTGTTGCCACCTCCTTCGAGTTCCCTTACTTGTTCTTCTATTTCCTGAGAAGGTTTATTTTCATCCAGATCCTCAAACAAGTCAAGGTTTCCTATGTAGATTTTATCACTTCCCAATGAAGCTTTGATCCCTTTCCCCAACACGGCTTCAAGATCACTCGCTTCTGGAATGACTGTATCTTTTAACCGCTCTTTCCCATCCCTCACTACCGCTTTTGCCAGCGGGTGGTCACTTAGGTTTTCCACCGCCACCGCTATTTTTAAGAGTTCATTTTCACTCACGTTCCCAAGAGGAACTACTTTGGTGAGTTTAGGTTTTCCCTCGGTTAGCGTTCCGGTTTTGTCGAAGGCCAGAGCTGTCAAAACGCCCAGATCTTCCAACGGCCGTCCACCTTTTATAAGCACACCACCTTTTGCAGCGCGGGCAACCCCACTCAAAACAGCGCTAGGCGTGGAGATCGCCAACGCACATGGACTTGCAGCAACCAGTACGGCCATCGCGCGGTAAAAACTCTCACTAAAGGTTTCGTCAATGACCAAAAAAGCACCTAGCAATAGTACAACCAGTGCCAGTACAGAAGGCACGAAGTATTTCTCAAACTTATCAGTAAGAAGTTGGGTAGGTGATTTTTGGGTCTGGGCTTCATTGACCAACTTTACCAAACGGGAAAGAGTTGAGTCACTGGCTTCTTTAATTACTTTTATTTCTAAAGTACTGTTGCCATTAATGGTTCCTGAAAATACCCGATTCTCTGGTTTAATGTCATTTGTCTTTGACCATTCCTTTTCAGGATCATCAACAGGCAATTTATCTACCGGCACACTTTCCCCGGTAATAGGCGCCTGGTTTACGCTACTTCGACCATCTACCACCACACCATCAGCAGAAATTTTGCTATTGGGCTTCACTACTATGATGTCTCCAATGCTCAGTTCTTCTATACCCACTTCTTCGGTTTTTCCATTTCTCTTGAGCAAGGCCGTTTTAGGGGCCAGTTCCGCCAAAGCGGCAATGGATTTCCTTGCTTTGTTCATTGCGTAATGTTCCAGTGCATGTCCCATGCTAAAAAGGAAGAGTAGCAAAGCACCCTCAGCCCATTCTCCTAAAATAGCTGCTCCAATGGCCGCCACCAACATGAGAAAGTCAATTTCAAAACCACCTTTGGCGACTGTTTGAATCGCCTCTTTGGCAGTGAAATACCCTCCAAAGAAATATGCAACAACATATAATGTTAAGCTCACCCAAGAAGAGATAGCTTCCACATAAGAAAGCCCAAAGCCAATGCTCAACAATGCTCCACAGATAATGGAAAAGATCAGCTCAGTATTTTTGCCAAAAATCCCTCCATGCGAATGTTCATGATCTTCACCTTCCCCATGATCATGGCGGTCTTTTTCTTCATTTTGTTGCACTTGTTCATCGTCTTCAGCAGTCCTTCTTATGTACTGTTCGACTTCGACTTCTGTGGTAATAATGTCTAGGCCTTCTTTATGCAAGGATTTAAGGATTTCCGCTTCATCTATCTTTGCAGTTTCAAATTCTAATCCGATCATACCAGAAGCAGACACTGAGGACTGTAAAACTCCATTTAATTTATTGAGTGCTTCTTCAATTTTTCTGGCATGACGGGTATGACGAATTCCTTCTACCTCAATTAACCTGTGACCGTATTTATCAATAATGGAAGCACCTGTACGTTTAGCTAATTTTTGAATCTGATCAATAGAGATTACCTCAGGATCGTAGTGAAAGCAGAGTTGGGGCACACCGTTATCCAATTCATCAGCCACATGGACTTTTTCAAGTCCGTCTTTCCCTTTAAGTTGCTTTATTAGCGTTTCTACACATTGATCCTTCTTGTCCAGCATTTTGGGAAGAATGAGTGGTATTTTTATTTGTAATTTTTTCATAATCATTCTATTTATTTTCTGAGCAATTACCACAAACACCTTTTACAACTAAATTAGCCTCTTCAGGAATATGATTTGGAGGTAACTCTACTTCGGGAATTTTATAACTGGTCAAGCATTTGGTTTGTCCGCATATTCTGCAATGAAAGTGCAGGTGTAAGTCTCTTTCTATTTCACAATTACATCCCTCTTCACACATCGCATACTTGGGCACACCAGTACCATCATCAATACTATGTACCATGCCATTTTCTTCAAAAACTTTTAGTGTTCTGTATATAGTAGTCCGGTCCGATTTCTCAAAGTCCTGATATAAATCGGTCAGACTAACTGCTGCTTCCTTACCCATGAGGTACTCAAATACCAACAACCGCATAGTAGTGGGTTTGATATTGTGAGCCATTAAGCTTTGTTCTAATTCCTTTATCATTTGCTTTAAATTATTCTTTAATAGAATCACATGTCTTCATACTATATGCATCAACCAATTTGGAGAAGTAAATAATACCATCACCTGCTTCAGGTTTTTGAAATTTTTCCCAAAATAAATACACATCTTTATCCATTCCTTCATTTTTGGTACTTTTGCCCAGATTATATTTTCGGGTTATCGGTAAAATAAAAGCCTAATGAAGGAGAAGTATTTCTTTGCTGGTTCGCATAGGCTCCTCCCCTATTAAATAGCCTTATCATCGCAACCTGCATCGCCTTGTGAGTCACCAACTATTTGTACTTTTTCAACAAGTACAACTTTAATTTCTTCATTTTTATAGTCGTTATAATTTTTAATCAATTAATGAAGATAATAACCTCCAAAAGCAACTAGCAAAAGTGGTCTAGGTTTAGCTCCCTGCCAACTGACTTTTGCCAACTCATTTAATGACTATGAGAAGTCTGGCTTTTCTTCATTTCGGAGATCAAATAGTAGGCATTATTCCATGCCACCTGAGTATCGTCTGTAAGTGGCTCCAATAATTTGATCTCTACCCAACCATCTTCGGTGATACCTGTGCGCACTTCTATGGCTTTAAACGCCCATTCGGTCTTTCCATCTTCTTCATGTGCTTCTGCCATAAAAATATAGGGCTTGCCCTCTTCTTCTATGATGGCACTTTCTGGTAATGCCTTTACAGAGTTATTATCTCCTGTTCTTATTTTTCCATTGATATACATCCCCGGAATGAGGAAGTCTTCTTTATTTTTTATTTCTGCATGCACATGAACCGCTTTGGGATTCTGTTCAAATTGCTTGCCCACTGAATAAATCTCTGCAGTAAGCGTTGAGCCCGGAACTGATTCTACAGTAAAAGATATAGTTTGTCCTTTCTTTACCTTATATACATCCTTTTCAAATACCATCAGGTCGGCATGGATATGATCGGTATTTACAATCATAAACATTTTGGTTTGTGGTTCTACATATTGCCCAAGTTGTACTTCCACTTTTTCAATGTACCCATCAATTGGGCTCACAACAGGTACATATTGATAGATATCTCCAGTCTGTACTTTCTCCACATTCAGGCTGAGTTGCCTTAGCTGTGCTTCATAGCCTTTCACTTCTCCTTTCATGGCCTGATAATCGGCCTGAATTTGCTGATAGGTTTTTCCAGAACCCACTTCCTCTTCGTACAACCTTTTCTGTCGTTGGTTTTCCTTTTCCAGAAACTGTAACTGACTGTATGCCCGCACATAATTTGTCTGAAGTTTGCTTAGGTTTGGGTGCGACAAATAAGCCAATACCTGACCTTTGTTTACTTGATCACCCTCAATTACTTTGATGGAAGTAACATTAGCACCCAATATGGCGGTAACAGTAGCTTCGTGTTGTGGTGGCACCTCCAATTGGCCGTTAACTTCTACAATTCCTGAAAGTGGTCGAGTGGGCAGGGTATCCAATTTAATACCCAAACTTTCAAATTTCAACTCTGAGAGGTGCAACTCAGCCATACCTTCTCCGCCTTCGTATCCAGCCTCTCCCTCAATATGTTCTGCATCAGAAGTCTTTCCAAGGTTACCAGCGGACTTGCTATCACAGGCTGTAAATACCGATGCCATTAATATTAGTGCCACTATATATATTATTTGCTTTTTCATTTCTTATAATATTTGTCTGAACTTATTTTTGACTTTCAATTTCATCATTAGTTTGTTGTTTTTAAGTAGTATTCCAGCTGGTAGCGACTGTCCAGATAATTACCGAAGGCATTCCAGGAGTCTACCTCTATGCGAATGGCATCCCGGATATTTTGCAGGAATGTTACGTAATCTATAGCGCCTTCCCTGTAAGCAAAAATAGCCCCATCCCGTTGCTCTTGAGCCAGTGGAAGTGCTTCATCACGGTAGTAATTCCATGAATTTAGCCATTTCAGATATTGTTCTCTCATGTTCTGATAGGCGGTATTCAGTTCCAATTGATTTTGTCTGAGGTTTTGCCCGGCAATATCCCGCTGGATTTTGGCCGACTGTGTTCTTCCAAGCTCAGGACCGAAAAACAAGGGAATTCTAATGCCTACCTGATACTGATAAAATCCCGATTGCCCAGCAATTTGCTGTCTACCATACTGCCCCTGCAATTGTGGCAAAAACTGTGATCGTCTCTCTTTTATGGTAGCTTCAGCCACATCTAGTCGTTGTTTCGACAGGTTCAATAAAGGATGATTCATCAATGAATCAGCTACATAATTGAGTGGCTTGTCTAATTGATTGGTGGGGACATCAGGTACAGTAAATAAGGTATCGTTAGCAAACCAAAGGTTGAGGCGCTGCAAAGCACTCAGGTAATCCCGATAAGCTTGCTCTTTTTGTATCTGTACCTGATTGGCTTGGTTGGAAGTAGCTAAGTATTCCAATTTAGAAGTAGCTTCCGTTTCCAATCGAATCCTGGCAGCTCTTTCAATATCTGCAAATATCGAATCCAACTGTTGATAAACCTGATAGTTGTTTTTAGTGGCATATACCATGCCCCAAGCCTGGCTTACTTCCCTCTCAAGTTCAATGATTGAGAGGTCAAGTGACTTCTCTGCCAGTGTAATCCTTTCTTTTTGCAATTTCACCCGTGGGGCTATTCCAAAGATATCTATCTGTTGTTGTTGAATTCCAAATTGTGTATAAATACCATCAGAGCCATTGCCTACCTCTTCCTTTCCGGTAAAGACCTGTGTATTCCCAAAATCCCAGGCGGTTTTCTTCAAAACTTCCTGGTTTTCTATCTCCAGTCTTGCCGATTGGATTTTAGGAAAGCTTTCTACCGCACGTTTTCTGGCCTGGTCCAGTGTGATAGTTGGCAAACCGACCTGTGACTGTTGCTGCTGTTGCGCATTCGCCACAGTGGGTAGCCCGAATAAGCCTCCACAAACGATCAGGGCAATGATCACGTTGGCATTTGGTCTTTTCAGGCTTTTTCTTTTGTCACTTCTGCTTTCCACAAAAGTGTAAAGTACCGGAAGCACCACCAATGTGAGCAGTGTAGCCGTAAGCATTCCCCCAATCACTACCGTAGCTAAGGGGCGCTGCACTTCCGCTCCGGCAGATCCTGAAAAGGCCATCGGCAAGAAACCGAATATATCTGTAGTAGCCGTAAGCATGATCGGCCTGATCCTTTCTTTGGTTCCGGTAAAAATACGGTCACGGATACTGGTAACTCCTTCTTCTTTTAGTGAGTTGAAGCGGTTGATCAATACCAGTCCGTTTAATACAGCTACTCCAAATAGCACTATAAAGCCCACACCTGCCGAAATACTGAATGGCATATCCCTTAACCATAAGGCAAAAATTCCACCAATGGCTGCCAAAGGAATGGCGATGTAAATCATAATAGATTGTGAAAATGACTGTAAGGCAAAATACAGAAGCACAAATATCAGAAACAACGCTATGGGTACTACAATGGTTAATCTGCTTTTAGCCCGCTCAAGATTTTCAAACTCACCTCCGTAAGTGATGTAATAGCCCGGAGGTAGGTCTAGCTGTGCATCCAGTTTTTCCTGTATGTCGTTTACTACAGATTCTACATCACGGCCCCTAGTATTGACACCGACATAGGTCCTGCGATATGTATTATCACGTGAAATCTGCATGGGGCCAGGCATATAGCTGATATCGGCTACTTCTTTGACAGGAACCTGCGTGCCGTCCGGAAGGTCAATATATAAGGTTCGTAAATCGTCTATACTTTTACGGTGGGCTTCATCAAAGCGGATCACTAGATCAAATCGTTTTTCTCCTTCAAAGATGACCCCAGCCACCCCTCCTGCAAAAGCGGAGCTCACATATTCGTTCAACTTTTGAATGTCCAATCCGTATTGTGCTATTTTATCACGATTGTAACGAACAGTCATTTGTGGCAAGCCAGATGTTCTTTCAGGGTTTACATCACCAGC
This sequence comes from Cyclobacterium sp. L-R, assembly GCF_056859355.1. Classification (NCBI taxonomy): domain Bacteria; kingdom Pseudomonadati; phylum Bacteroidota; class Cytophagia; order Cytophagales; family Cyclobacteriaceae; genus Cyclobacterium; species Cyclobacterium sp. L-R. Next base: position 88,406 of record NZ_JBSXOH010000091.1, on the reverse strand, counting down.
GCCTGGTACCGTTTGTATGATCTCTGCCATTTCCTGTACTTTGGCGGCTAGGATTTCCAAATCCTCGCCATATAACTTCACAGCAATATCTTCCCTGACTCCTTCAAGCAACTCATTAAACCGCAATTCCACGGGTTGGGTAAATACTAAATTCACCCCAGTTAATTGTTCTTCCAGCTTTTCTTTAATTGCTTCAATCAGGTCCTCCTTACTTTCAGCAGTAACCCATTTTTCTTTATCTTTTTCCAGTATCAGGTACATATCGGCTAAATCCATCGGCATTGGATCAGTCGGGATATCAGCCACACCGATCCGGGCAGTAACTGTTTTGATTTCAGGAAAATTATCTAATAGCAGGATTTCTATTTTTTTAGATACCTCTAGTGATTCGCTCAGCGAACTGCCCGGCCTAATCAACGCTTGCATGGCAATGTCTCCTTCGTCCAACTGTGGCACAAATTCTCCACCCATTCGGGAAAAAATAAACCCGGCGGCTATAAGAAGTACAATTCCTAAAATGATGACGAGTGCTTTTAACTTTAAAGCACCTTTAAGTAATGGCAAATAGACCCATTCTATGCCACCTATGATTTTGTCACTTACTTTTTCTAACCATCTTTCAAACTTTCCAAACCAGTTTTTTTTGTTCTCGATGGGCTTCATTAATAAGGCCGACATCATAGGCACGTACGTCAGACAAAGAAAGATGGCGCCAATCATTGCAAAGCCAAAGGTGTAAGCCATGGGCTGAAACATTTTACCTTCAACTCCGGTAAGAAAAAGGATAGGGGCGAAAACGATCAGAATGATTATTTGTCCAAAAAATGCCGAGCTCATCATGGTACTACCTGCGTCATAAGCCACTTCGTCCATTACACCCTGATTAAATTTGATTTTACCGGAGCGGATTTTTTTTTGAATTTCATATACAGTACCTTCAATAATAATGACCGCACCATCAATAATGATCCCAAAGTCAATGGCACCCAGGCTCATGAGGTTGGCCCAAACATTGAATTGCTTCATCAGGATGAAGGCAAATAATAGGGAAAGGGGAATAGTGGTAGCAGTGATAATTCCGCCTCGCAAACTACCTAGCAGGATTACCAGCGCAAAAATTACAATCAAAGCCCCTTCGAGCAGGTTTTGCTTTACGGTATCGGTTGTCCTTGCTATCAGATCACTTCGGTCAATAATAGGCGTAATTTGTAAACCTTCAGGAAGTGACTTCTGCACTTCTACCATACGATCTTTAACATTCTGAATTACAGCATTTGGATTGGCACCTTTCAGCATCATGATAATTCCTCCCACAGCTTCTTTTCCGTCTTGAGTGAAAGCACCATAGCGCACCTGACTACCGAAATGAACTTTCTGAGCTACATCTCCTACCGTAACTGGAATTCCATTTTCATTTTTAATGACGATTTTTCTGATATCATCGAGTGAGCGTATCAGTCCTTCACCACGGATGAAATTCGACATCCTATTTTTCTCAATATATGCCCCGCCCGTATTGACATTGTTTCTGGCTAAGGCTTCATATACCTGAGAGATGCTCACATCCATTGCATTGAGTTTCTCAGGGTTAATAGCTACTTCATATTGTTTAATGTATCCTCCAAAGGAGTTTACTTCTACGACACCATCCAGTAAAGTCAATTGTCTTTTTACAATCCAATCCTGGATAGTACGCAGCTCCATGGGAGAATATAGTGAATCATAACCCTCCTGCGGCTGAATAGTATACTCGTAAATCTGACCTAATCCGGTAGAAATGGGACCCATGGATGGGCTTCCGAATTTTTCCGGGATAGTTTCTTTTAATTCGATGAGTTTTTCCTGAACCAATTGCCGGGGCAGATAGGTACCCATATCGTCTTCAAAAACGATGGTGACCACCGACAGCCCAAACCTTGAAATGGAACGGATTTCATCTACACCAGGCAGGTTACCCATAGATAATTCTACCGGGTAGGTCACAAACTGCTCTATATCTTCAGTTGCCAGGTTAGGGGATACTGTAATTACCTGCACCTGATTGTTGGTAATGTCAGGCACAGAGCCCAGGTTGACCGTGTACATGGAGTAAATACCCACTCCAATGAGAGCCAGCGTAAGTAGGCCCACGATGAATTTATTCCTTATTGAAAAAGAAATGATTTTATTGATCATAAGAATTACTAATTATTTGATAGGGAAAATATTGTAGTGAAAAAGCCTGACCATCGTAGTAAGGTAGTAATAAGGAGAATTGCACAAATCAGCACAATGAAAACCCATTTCAAAACTATTTAGGCAGTGATTTACTACTTCCTCTTTTCCCCTTATTCTATTTGTTCTTATTCAGTTTTTTCAAACTCTATAAATAGAATTGAATATAGAGAAAGGGTTGCCTTTGAAGAAAGGCAAATGAAGTGGTGTTTAGGGAATTGCTCAAAAAAGTCATGGACCCCAGTAGACTTTACCGATCTGCCACACTTATTCCTGCTAAACATTGAATTTTATTATTGTGGGGGCTTTAGAAAACCAATGGTTTCAGCACTTCTAAAATCCTGAAAGCAAGCAGTCCAAAAAATGGGTAGTTTTAACGGATGAGTAATGACTACCCCTGGTGAGGATACAACATGTACATGACAACAATGACAAACGCAAAACGGTGAACAACCATCCCAGCCACTTTCCTGCGAGTGGTTATGATTGCCATCATTACTTGAAAAGGCCGTAATAGTATCTTTGGTATTATCATATGGTAAAGTATCAGCACATACTACACCAGTCAGGGCCATGAAGTAAAAACTTAATATGTAGCATGCGATTTTCATTTAATACAAATATACATAATTATGCAATGCATAGGAATTGCAAAGTTGTATTTTCAGGTTAACGTATGTTTTCTTCGGATTGTTTGCACTTACATAGTTAAAACAGATTGTTAAAAATAGCTGGATATTCCTATCAGTAAGCCTGCTGTTTTGGCTGCCGGATTGCCCAACAAGTCTGTCTCCCACTTATACCGATAATTGGCACGGATTACAGTTTGAGATGAGGGTCTGAAGGTAATGGCAGGCACTATGGCCTGTACATCATCATGTATATTTCCTCCGGTTTCCACAAATGAGCCGACATTATAATCCACATGCTCCAGCCGCAAAGCCAGGTTGAGTATCGCATGGTCCCATCCAAGTATTTTCCGCTTTAAAATGGTGTAAACAAAGTCGACAAACCCGCCTTGCTGCTGAGTGCCAAACTGCTGTGAATAGGTTTCGGGAACTTCGATGAATGCCCATACCCATTCCCCTGTGATATTGACTCTTTTGATAGCGGAAGTATTGAAATCTACAGCTACCACATCCAATCGCCTCTTTTCATCTAGCACAAGTCCGTCTTCTTCCTATTTATTATATACATCACCCATCCATGACAGACCTATTTCCCCGATTTTCCGATGACGAATTGCGGTTTTTAGTGTAATTAGGGGAACAGCATTGAAGTTTTCTTCAAAACGATCTACATTTTCCTTGGCAGCGGGAAGCCAGGTACGGCCTACACTGTTGGCAATTATTTGAGCATTGAAACCATTGGTAACATAAGCCTCATAAGCCCAAACCCATTGTTTCTGATGGGTCTTACCGTGTAAACCAAAGCCTACATTGCTGAAAGTAGCCGGGATGATGGTAGTAGCCATTATAGGCCGATCTACAAATTCCCACTTCGGCCCGTCATGGTTTTGGTTAAATGCGCCTATTGGGTTCATGATAATTCCGCCTCTTAGGTTCAGCACAGGATGGAGTTCAAAATCCAGGGCGGCAAACTCAATGTTGATCTCCTTGGTACCTTCTTCAAACTCAATTTCAGAAAGGAATTTGATCCGTTCTTTGATGGTGGAGGATATAAACAGGGTTATTCTTGGAATTTTGAAAGAGACACCTTCCGTAATACCATCTGTCACAAAATACTGGGCGTGTGCTTCAATATAGCCACCCAAGGCAACCGGAAAGCTGCCAGCCTGCAAAAACGGACGATTATAGACCGCATCCATGTTCATTTGGATGGCAGTAGTATCATTATTTACCCGCTGTGCCATAACGGAAGCTCCTATTCCCATGAGAATAAGAAGTAATAGTGGATTGAGATTTTTATAAATGGCGTAGATGTATTCATGATCTGTGGTTATGTTAAATGTTTTAAGATTAGTTTCTGCCGGGCCTTCTACTACATTTCCTTTTGCATCATACTCACTACCATGGCATGGGCATACCAAGTAATTAGGTTGCGCATTGACTTCACACCCCTTGTGGGTACATTCCATCCAGAGTGCGATATATTCATCCGGGTTGATTTTGTACAAGGCTATGGGAAAGGCCAATGATGCTGCAGTTACAAGCACCACTTCCAGAGGTTTTCCCTGATCACTGGTAAATTCATTCATTAAAAACCTTAACTTATTATCACTTATCACGGCACTCACTTTACAAATGGAAGTGAAGCCTGAAAACTCCTATGGTCAAGCGAAAACAAAAATAATTGAAAATAAATTTGGAGACCACCCCTATACCGACCCCATCTTTGTAGAGTAATCAATTTTAATCATTAAAATCTTAAAAAGATGAACCGACAAATTGAAGTATTTACAGCTGGATGTCCAATATGTGAACCAGTAGTAAAAATGGTAAAAGAAATGTCTTGGGAGTCTTGCGAAATAACAGTATATAATACCATTGAGCAATGTGACTCTAAAGTATGCATTGACAAAATGAAAGGGTATAACATCACTTCTTTACCTGCCGTAGCCGTAAATGGAATACTGCTCAACTGTTGCAAAGACAGAGGAGTAAATAAAGATGAATTAATCGCTGCCGGAGTTGGAAAATCAATGTAAAAAGAAGTTGCTAAATTTAACATCAATACATTCCAAATGTTCTAAACAGCGTTTGGAATGTATTTAATTGAAAAATAATATGTTACCAAAAGATTTAACGAAAGACCTTAAAGATCGTTTAAAGGGTATCAACGGACAAGTAGATGGGGTTATAAAAATGCTTGATAATAGTGATAATCCTGCTCAAATTCTTAATCAGTTTAAAGCGATTAACAAAGGATTTGAAAAAGCCCAACACCTTCTTTTAGACGAAGTATTCAGAAAAGCATTGGCTATTAAAATTGCAGAAGCATTAGAAACTTGCCCAGGAAATTGTGGTCAAGAGGAAAAAATTGCGACGATTAGAAAGCAGTTTCCCAACTTAAATCTTTATGAGCTTACTGATAAAATGAAAGAAATTGAAACTATTTATGAATTTCTACAAATAAATACAAAAGAAAATATGCAAACGCTAGCTTTAACAATTGACAATATGGTTTGTCAAGGATGTGCTGAAAAAATAACGAACATTTTAAATGAATTAGAAGGAATTAAAAAGGTAAAAACCAAAACGATACAGAAATCGGTACGAGTGGAATTTAATCCATACAAGATAAATGAATCAGAAATAGAAACTGCCTTGACCAAATCAGGATATGAACCCAAAAAAGCTGTTATATGAAAACCGTTTTTAATTCTTCATTATTGTTAATGTTTATGCTTTTATTAGGGTGTGCTGAAAACAGTAATAAAAATAAACAAACTGAAGTAAATCCGGATGATAACGTATCTATTGAAATTTCTATTGAAGGAATGAGCTGCATTTCCTGTGTAGCAAATGTGAAAAAAACACTTTCCGATTTAAAAGGTATAAATGAAGTAAAAGTTAGTCTTGAAAACAAAAGCGCAACGCTACAATACAACCCACAAAAAGTTTCATTAGATAAAATAACACAATCTATTAATGAAATTGGCTATAAGGCTGGAACCGTGAAAAAATTATCTCAATGAACCTGGACCCTTTTTTAAATGAATTTGCCGCTACTTTTCAAAACAATTCCATCTTAAGTTTAGGAATTGCTTTTGCAGCAGGATTAATTTCCAGTGGCATTTGTCCTTGTACATTACCTGTTGGTCTTGGATTTGCAGGATATGTGGGAAGCACTTCTATTCGAGAATCGAAAACAGGATTTGCAGTAACATTTTCATTTTTTATTGGCATTGTTGTTTGTTTAACATTATTAGGAAGCATTGCTGGCTATTCTGGTGTTTTTCTGACTGAGGTTTTTGGAAAATACTGGGCCTTTGGAATGGGAATAATATCGCTGATTGCAGCAGGAATTGCGTTTTATGGTCCTTATTTACGTGTAAGACAACTTGAATCTTTACGAAAACCAGGAATTGTGGGTTCATTTATTTATGGATTTATATTTAGTTTAGGTACATCAGCCGCTCCTTTATTACTCTTATTGTCTTTTGCAATTGCAAAAGCAAGTTTAATATATGGTTTACTTCTTGCTTTGTGCTTTGGTATTGGTAGAGGACTTCCTTTTTTGATTGTGGGTCTTTTTTCAAGTTCTATTTCAAAACTTGCAAAATTATCTTGGTTAAAAAAAAGTATTCAAATATTGAGCGGAATCTCCTTACTTTATTTAAGCTTTTATTTTTTTAGGGTTTTTAGCTTTTATCTGTGATTAATTTTTAGTTAGAAAATAGAAACAATAGCCGACTCTGAAAACCAAGCTTTATGGAAAAAGCCAGTGAGTAGTTAGGTTATGACTTCGTAATTTGTCTAAGCCATTTTACAGCTTTGACCTTGTTCCCTTTAAAGCCCTTATACTTGTTCAAATCCCACCTTATCAATCGAAGGTGCAGGCAATAAAAGACCGGTTTTAACTCCTGCGACTTATCTTTTCGTAATACATTATCCAACCACGGAATTTTGGGTTCAGCAAAATTACCAAATCAAGAGAGAATAAAGTATAGGCTAAGAAAACCTAATCGAACAAATCAGTACTATAAATGCATAATGAAACCAACACAAAAACACTACTAAATTCTCAATACCCGCTTAAAAGTATTTTTGGGCGGGCATTGAGAATTAGTAGCAAATAAGCATTTCAGAAGACCCTATATTACCTCAGCATTAAAACCCGCTTTCTGCACTGTTTTCTTTACTTCTTCGGCATTCAATTTTGACGTCTCCACTGTAAGCACACGGTTTTCACTCTTAAGGTTAACGTCCCATTTTTCAATCTCCTTTTCCTCATTCAGAAATGGGGTCACTTTTGACAAACACCCACCGCAATTGATATTAGTTTTAAATTTTAAAGTATTCATGATTTGTCTATTTAAAGTTTGAAAATTTAAATTTTAAATTTTAGTTGTTTTCAGTCGTAGGCTATTGGCTACTACCGATACCGAACTGAAGGCCATGGCCATACCGGCAATCATAGGGTCAAGTAGAAATCCATTTACAGGATATAAAACCCCTGCTGCTATAGGGATACCTATAATGTTATAGATGAATGCCCAAAACAAGTTCTGACGGATACCCATAACGGTCTTTCTAGAAAGATTTAGTGCTTTAGGTATCGATTGAAGGTCAGAAGTGATCAATGTCATTTTAGCTACATCCATTGCGATATCAGACCCATGGCCCATGGCAATGCTTACATCGGCTTGTGCCAAGGCGTGTGAGTCATTGATCCCATCACCTACCATGGCTACAATCATTCCTTTGGCTTGTAGCTCATTTACAAAATCTGCTTTGTCGGAAGGCAATACTTCTGCTTTGAAGTGCTGTAGCCCTACCTGTTTTGCTACCGCAGCAGCCGTCTGCTGATTATCTCCAGTAAGCATATACACATCAATGTTTCGACTCTGAAGCGTTTCAATGGCTTTTTTAGACGTTTCTTTTATTTTATCGGCAATGGCCAGTACAGCTAAAGCTTGATTATTATTAGCAAAAAAGACAACCGTCTTGGCTTCTTCGCGCAGTGCTTTTGCCTTTCTATCCAAATCATTACTGACGGCTATGTTATTCTCTGTTAGTAATTTTTGATTACCAACGTAAAACAAAGCACCCTCGACATCCATTGCCTTAATGCCACGCCCTGTAATGCTATTAAACTGGGTGATTTGTGCTGATTTGGCCCCCTCATCCTTTAACTTTTGAACCACGGCTTCCGCTAAAGGATGTTCGGATTGGGATTCCATAGCCAGTAGTATTGGTTTGAGTTTGTCCGTTTGGTGCTTATCCTCCCAGATCACATCAGTTACCACAGGTCTACCTTCAGTGATCGTTCCTGTTTTATCTAACACAACTGCGTTCACCCGATAGCCCAACTCCAGACTTTCCGCATCTTTGATCAGGATATTGTTCTCAGCCCCTTTTCCAACACCTACCATAATGGCAGTGGGAGTTGCAAGTCCCAATGCACAGGGACAGGCGATCACCAATACGGCTACTGATGTAAACAATGCATGTGTAAAGGCATCATCTCCACCCACCAGCATCCATGTTATAAAAGTAACGATGGAAATTGCCATAACTACAGGTACAAATATTCCGGCAATTTTATCCACCAGTTTTTGTACGGGTGCCTTACTGCCTTGCGCCTCTTGCACCAGTTTTATGATTTGGGCAAGCAAGGTTTCACCAGCCACTTTCTCAGCAATAAAGCGGAAACTACCTTTTTGATTTACTGTCCCAGCAAAGACTTTTCCGCCTTTTGTTTTCTCTACTGGAACAGGCTCACCCGTTATCATACTTTCATCAACAAAAGAATTTCCCTCGGCCACTTCACCATCTACAGGTATCTTCTCCCCCGGACGAACCAAAATGGTATAACCCACCTCAACCGAGGCAATGGGCATTTCCACTTCCTCTCCATCCACGATCACTTTCAATGTTTTGGGCTGTAAACCCATTAGTTTTTTGATGGCAGAAGAAGTATTGGATTTTGCTTTTTCCTCCAATACTTTTCCCAGTGAGATGAAAGTGATGATTACGGTAGCCGCTTCATAATACACATGTGGATGTATGCCCCTATTGTGCCAAAACTCAGGAAATAAGGTATTGAACAAGCTGAAAATGAATGCAATCCCCGTACTCAGGGCCACCAACGTATCCATGTTAGCCTTCCCGTGCCTGGCTTGTTTATAGGCATTAATGAAAAAACTTCTGCCAAACCAGAATAAAACCGGAATGGTAAATGCCAGAGAAATCCATCTGCCCGGCATCCAGTCCATGTAGAACATGCCCAGAATGAATACCGGTAGCGTTAATATAGCAGACCAAATGGTGCGTCTTTTTACTTCCTGGTAATGCTTTTCCTGAAGCTCCTGCTGCGCTTCTGATGGATTTTCAGCGTCTACAATCAAATCATAACCAACTGACTGTAGCGCCTTACGCAAATCCTCTGAGGTGAGTGAATCGTTATATTCTACTAATACCGAACTATTAGCGAAATTGACACTTGCCTTGGCCACACCTTCAGTATGGGTAAGGATGGACTCCACGCTGGAGGCACATGAGGCGCAAGTCATCCCCGTTACAGGAAAGGATTTTTTTAGTGTCTTGTCCATCTTTTTAGATGGTCTTCTTTTTGGTTCAATAATATCTATGGCTTCCATATATCATTTTTTAATCTATATGTTCTGAGATGAACAATACAAATTTCGGAAGTGCAAAAGGAATAAGTACTATAGGATTTGCTGAAGGTTTTACAAAATTGTCAGTATGCCGAGCACACGGGATTTGAATATTGAATAATTATATGTTATCCAATGTGTTTCTTTTTCTATCAATAGTACTTTTAAACTGAGAAGGTGTCATACCAGTGACTTTTTTAAATTGACTACTTAAATGTGCCGAACTGCTGTATCCTAACTGAAAGGCGATTTGGCTCAGTGTAAGTTCATCATAGATCAGCAATTCCTTAATGCGTTCAATTTTTTGGCGAATAATATATTGCTCCAGGGTGATACTTTCTACAGAAGAAAAAAGCATACCGAGATATTTATAGTCATAGTTGAGTTGGTCAGCGATAAAATCAGCCCATTTCACATCTAAAACTTCCTGTGAATGATGAATCTTTTGAACAATCAAATTTTTCATCTGCTCTATCAGTCTGCTTTTGCGATCATCTATAAGCGAAAAACCTACTGTTTCCAGCCCTTCATTTAACCTGCTTTTTTCCTCATCCCCTAATCCTTCTTTGAGTTCAATCTCACCCAATTCCACATTTTGAAAGGGTATCTCCAATTCTTCCATGAGTTGCTTAACCGCTGTTATACAGCGCGGGCAAACCATATTTTTCACGTGTAATTTTCTGCTCTCTATCATCTCAATATTGTAATGGCACTTGAATAAATAAACACTATTTTAAGCGATATGATTTATAAAATCCGGTGTTTGATGTATGAAATTATGAGACTACATTTAAATGCAGCCACTCTGAATTTTGTTTATCGGGTATCTCTGGTAGAAATAATTTTGTGTGTGATAATAAAACTCAGTATTGGATTTACCACAATCGCCAAAAAAGGAGAAAGCCCTACCTCCAAAACTGGTACAATAGGCATCTTTTCATTGTAACTCCAGAAATTAAGTTCAATAGCTACCCATTCCGCTACGAATGCAAACATACCAGCTATTAGAAGTACAGTAACAATTGTTTTGAAATTGAAATTACGAATCCAACACCTATCTTTAAGTACCACAGCCACAAGGCCATATATGATAAATTTAAGTACCACATCCCCGATGGTGCATCCTAGAAAATAGATGCTTTTCATAAAGTAATTATACTCTTCATATAGGCCTGCATGAAGGTTTTCCCAGATAAAATTTAGCACAAAGGCTATCAGGGAAATCCAAATTATCAGACTTTTACGTGTAGGATTATGGGGTTCATTCATAAAAAAATCAGGATCAACCTGCATATAAGGCTGACCCTGATGCTTAAATATCTCACAAAAATAAACCTACAGAAAATATCCCATGACCCTGTACCTCCATAATGAGCGATATCAGGATAAGCGTGTATGTGATTTTGAAGTTCATTTCAGGGTGTTTATTCGTTTACCTTAAAGTCGAAGCTAATGCGCACCTTTTCCCATTCCAGTGAAATTTGTCCTCCATCATCATCTTTTGCTACGGTATAAGTCAGCTCTTCTTTTACTTCGGGCAGCTCTTCCGGTGATACGGAAAATCTCATCACATCCTTATCAGCTGAGTACTCGTCCGCACCGTGCTGGTCCCAGTTTTTGTTAAGTATGATCGTCCATTCTGCCTTTCCGGGAATGGTAAAAAAGGCATATTTCCCTTTTGGGAGTTCCTGCCCATTGATGAGCAGCTCTTTGTTTGTGTCCAGCCAGGTGGCCTTATGTGCCCCTGAAACCCATACTTCATCGTAGGCCACCAGTCCACCAAAAATAACCCGGCCTCTAACACGTGGAGAGGAGTAATCGATATGCACATGAGCGTCATTTATCATGGCCATGGCACTGGTATGAGGGCTTTTAGGCTTCCCTTCACTTTCACTTGCTCCTTCTTTAGCCATATCATGCCCCTCATGTTCATCAGAAGCTTTTGAGGCTGGGTGTTCATGGGCATCATCATGGCCCTCTTTTTGGGAATCAGAAGTTTGACTTGTGCATCCGGAAAAAATGAACGCGGCTATTGTAAGAGTGTAGATTAGTTTTTTCATAGGTTTTAATTGTTATTTAGTTTAACGTTTACATTTTTCAAATCAATATCTGAGAGCTTCTCAAGCTTATCTTGCTGATAGTACTCATCTATTTCTGAAAGCTTGAATTCAACACCTTTTTTGGGTTTGTAATTGAAGTAATCCTGGATTTGGATACCATTGATATCCCCGGGATTGGTTGCTTCCCGGAAGCGAATACCACCACCATTGGTTTGGTATTCATAAGCAAAATAGTCCAGAATGTAGTCCTCACTATCGAACCAATAGATAAATACATCCTCGAAATCTTCTCCGCCCCCCTCTTGTCTAAATGTTACTTGAATTTTATGATATTCTTTGTCAAGAACATTGACTTTGCCGAGATAATTTTTGATTACCGAAGCGTCATTTAGCCTGTAGGGTAAAAATGCGAAGTAGATGACGGAATTTACCGAATTAGCGTAGGCATTTTGCCTTGCTGCCACAAGTTCCTGCACTTTACCGTTGATGTAGCGTGTAAGGCCATTATTGGTAAGCACGTCAAGGGTTTCTGTTCCGGTGCTGTCGATATGGAGACGGGTGCATTCAAACTGATTTTCATTCATTTTATAACTATAGGATCTGTCCCTAAAATCAAAGGCTGCTTCCGCATTAGCTAATAAATGAAGATTGCTTCTGGCAATGGCAGAGTCTACTACTGCCTGTGCCTTAGGGTCAGTTGTTGTGCTAGCTGATGGATTACAGCCGACAAAGAGTAGGCCCAGAAGAATGCCTAAATAGCTGTTGTACTTTATTTGCATCCTCTTGAAAATTGCAGGTGAACGATCTTCCGCATATCTTCCTCTACCTGCATGGAAAGGGTTACCAATCCGGCAGAATTAATTTGCTGGCCTTGCATCTCGCCCTTAATCAAATAATTGCCTTGCAATAATGCCATCTCTTTGTTGACCAGAGATTCAGCAACTTCAACAGAGAATGTCATCTCCTGCATCTCCTCAATTTCTTTTCCCAAATGACCGTCTCTGTAGTGCTCCCAGGAATCATCAACCGATCCCTGTTCGTATATCTTAGCTTTGGAAGAAAAAACCGCGTTCAACGAATCCAGATTTTTATCATTTACTGAACTGACAAATAAGTCCAGCACTTCGTTGGCTGTATTTTTGGGTTTGACCGAATCATTGCAATAAATCATTAGTATTGATAAAGCCAAAATAGCGGTGGTAAATAATTTTTTCATCATAGATTATTGGGTTAGTTATAAATAGTTAAGCAATAGTAATTTCTTTATCAAGGTAAACCTGCTGGATCAGATTAAGCAGTTCAACGCCTTCGTTTCTAGGTCTTTGGAATGCTTTCCTTCCCGAAATCAATCCCATGCCTCCTGCTCGTTTATTGATAATAGCCGTTTTTACAGCTTCAGCATAGTCCGAATCACCAGATGATGCCCCTCCCGAGTTGATCAGGCCTATCTTGCCCATGTAGCAGTTGGCTACCTGGTATCGGCACAGATCAATTGGATGATCCGAAGTATATTTCTCATACATTTCTTTAGAAGTCTTACCAAAATCCATAGCCTTGAAACCGCCATTTGTTTCAGGCAGCTTTTGTTTGATAATATCTGCCTGAATGGTCACTCCCAGATGGTTGGCCTGGCCTGTGAGGTCAGCGGCTGTATGGTAATCCTTGTCCTTGGTTTTGAAGGCTTCATTTCGGGTATAACACCACAAGATAGTGGCCATCCCTAATTCATGGGCATAAGCAAAGGCTTCTGAAATTTCACGGATCTGCCGGTTTGACTCTGCCGACCCAAAGTATACGGTAGCCCCAATGGCGCAAGCCCCCATATTCCAGGCATCCTTTACCGTTCCAAATAAAATCTGGTCATGCTTGTTGGGATAGGTTAGAAGCTCATTATGGTTGATTTTTACGATATAAGGAATTTTATGCGCATACTTTCGGGCGTTAAGCCCTAATACACCAAAGGTAGAGGCTACACCGTTACAACCTGCTTCCAAACCAAGCTGTACAATATTCTCCGGGTCAAAGTAGTCCGGATTGGGGCCAAAAGCACTCCCAGCGGAATGTTCAATACCCTGATCTACCGGAAGAATTGACAAGTAGCCCGTGCCTGCCAGGTTACCACTATTATACAATCTTGATAGTGAATTAAGCACCTGCGGATTTCTGTTTGTATTCAGAAAAACCTGATCCAGATAATCCGGTCCGGGTATGGTAAGCCTTGTTTTGTCAAAGGTTTTGCAGCTGTACTCTAACAGGTATTCAGCCTGATCTCCTAAATATTCATTTATCTTTTTCATATCCATTCTATTTACAGTTGACAATTATTGACGTTTTGTACTTGTAGATTTTAACCTCGGGACGACCAGAACGGTTACAAGTAGTAATACTGTTCCGATGATCGGGTATGGCCAGGATTTGCCAAAGGTGTACAACCAAATACCCAAAATAGGCCCCAGTACCTGACCGATGCTATTAACAGATGTTTGTAGCGAAAGATCAGCTCCGGTATGATTTTTATCAATGAAAGAAATCATAGCGATAAGATTTGGCGTAACCATGGCTCCTCCTACCGCAAAAACGATGATCATAGCGTAGACAAACAAGTTGTGTATCCAGAAAGAAAAAGCGAACATGGCCAATGAGGCTATTGCAAAGCCGATAAATAGTTGTGTGTTTATAGACAATTTTTTCTCATCAAGACTGGCAAAGAGGGGCTGTAGTGCCGCCATGATCAAACCACAAAGCATAAAGCCCAGGCCTATCTGTGAAGTAGTAAAAGTAAGGACATCCTTAGCGTATACGGAAAAGACCGTTTCAAATAAGGTGACCGCTAATTGAATAACCAACGACATCAGTAACAGTAATATAAAATCTAATCTGATGCTCAATCTTGATTGCTGTACTTCTTGTAGAATATCAAGGTTACGTCTTTCGGGATTTTTCAACCATCCGATGGTTAGAAACAAAATCAATACCCCTAATAATGCCACCGCAAGGAAAGGAACGCTGAATTTATCTAGCAGTAAATGCCCGAAGCTGGTATTAAAATGCAGGTTGGTTTGAGCGAGATAACCACCGATCATCGGCCCGGCTATCACTCCCGTACTTACAGCCACCCCGGACCATGCCAAGACTTTCCTTCGCTGCATGCTGTTGGTAATGTCACTGAGGTAAGCATTACCAACGGGGATAACCGAAGATGAGAAGATCCCTCCAAGGATACGGGCCATGTACAGCATGGTTAAAGAAGTAGCCAGGCCGGTTAATGCCTGCATAACAACAAAACCTGTCAGCCCCATAATGATGAGTAGTTTACGACCGAAACGGTCGGATAACTTACCCCAAACTACCGCAAATAATAGTTGAAAAAATGGGTATATGCTGGTAAGGATACCAATGTGATAGTTGATATCCTCATCCGCCACTACACCGGACTTTAAAGCAAGTCTTTCCGTATAGTAGGGTAAAACGGGCAGCAGTACGCCATACCCGCTCATAACCACAAAAATACTCAACAGGACAATTATTATCCTGCCAAGAATTTCTCTATTACCCATTACTTGTTACCTATTTTCTTTTTGAGCAGCTGTGCATTGATAGCTACGATGATGGTACTCAAACTCATAAATACCGCACCTACAGCAGGCCCTAATACAAAGCCGGATGTGTAAAGCACCCCTGCCGCAAGAGGAATGGCAATGACATTGTAGCCGGTAGCCCATATCAGGTTTTGGATCATCTTGCTATAAGTAGCCTTACCAAAAAGGATCAGGTTAGCAATATCCTGCGGGTTGCTATTGACCAAAATAATGTCGGCCGTTTCGGCCGCCACATCGGTACCTGAACCCACCGCGATTCCAACGTTGGCTTGCGCAAGTGCCGGTGCATCATTTACTCCGTCACCTGTCATTGCGACAAACTCTCCCTTGGCTTGTAACTCCTTTACAATCTCTACTTTCTGATGGGGTAGCACTTCTGAATAGTAACCGTCTAATCCCAGTTTATCACTTACTGCTTTGGCGGTCTTTTCATTGTCTCCGGTTGCCATCAACACTTTAATGTTGTTCTTTTTAAATACTTTAATAGCCTCTGCTGATTCAGGTCTAATTTCATCCGCAAGGGCAATGTACCCTGCCAATTTTCCCTCAATTAAAACAAAAACAACTGTTTCAGCGGCATCACTATAAGCATCTTCAGGAATAGAAATTTTTTCATCTCTTAAATACCCAGGACTTACCACCTTGACTTTTTTGCCATCCACATTGGCCTCAACTCCTTTGCCCGTAATCGCATTGAAATTTTCAAGCTTAGGTATTGTGACATTTTCTTCCTTAACCTTTTTAATAATTCCTACAGCAATCGGATGCTCGGAACTTTGCTCTAAGGCACTCGCAAGTCTTAACACTTCGTTTGAGTCATAGTTCTTATCTACGGATTCAATCCGGGTAACTCCAAAGTCCCCTTTGGTCAATGTTCCTGTTTTATCAAAGAGTAAGACTGAGATTTTACGCGATTCTTCAAAAGCAGTTCGGTTTCGAATTAATAAACCGTTCTGCGCAGACACAGCGGTAGATATAGCTACCACTAATGGAATTGCCAGTCCTAAAGCATGTGGGCAGGCAATCACCATTACGGTAACCATTCTCTCTAGGGCATACACAAAAGGAAATCCTAAAAATAACCAGATGGCCAGTGTACCAAAGCCTATCGCCAATGCGATATAAGTAAGCCACTTAGCCGCACGGTCAGAGAGATTCTGCATCTTGGATTTGGATTTTTGTGCTTCTTGAACCAGCGTAATCACCTTATTGAGGTAGCTGTCTTTGCCCGTATGCTCTACTTTTACTTTTAGAGAACCGTTTCCATTGAGTGACCCGCCAATCACTTTATTTTCCATTCCCTTTTTTACAGGTTTGGATTCACCCGTAAGCATGGATTCGTTCAGATAGCTTTCCCCTTCTACAATAATTCCATCAGCAGGGACTTTTTCACCAGGCTTGATGAGGATAATATCATCTTTCTGTAAGTCTTCCAATTTTACATCTTCCACACTATCCCCTTTTACTCTATGTGCTTCCGAAGGCATCATACTTACCAAAAGTTGCAAAGCTTTTGAAGCTCCAAGAACTGACTTCATTTCCAGCCAATGGCCTAAAAGCATGATGTCAATTAGGGTAGCCAACTCCCAGAAGAAATCCTCACCTACAAGGCCAAATACAGTCGCAGAGCTATAAAAATAGGCCACACTAATGGCCATGGATATTAAAGTCATCATGCCTGGGGCACCTTCTTTCAGCTCATTCTTTAGTCCTTTCAAGAAAGGCCATCCTCCGTAAAAATAAACGATGGTTGAAAGGCCAAAAAGGATGTAAGCATTTCCGGGCAATAACCATTCATAGCCCAAGAATCTCTGTATCATTGGAGAGAATACAAGAATTGGGATGGTGAGAATCAGGGCGATCCAAAAGCGCTTTTTAAAATCCTCAATCATCATTTTATGGTGATCATGTCCCATTTCACCATGTCCAGGGCTATGACCTGAATGACTGCTTTGTCCACCATGTTGATGACCTTCATGCCCCGAATGATCTTCATGCTTTTTACTTTCTTCGTGCCTATGGTGGGTGTGATTATGCTCTTTATGATTTTCCATAATGTCTATTTTTTATTTGTTTGGGTAATCCAAATTAAGTTTTTCAAGCTGTTCGGCTAATATTTTAGCAGCAGTATAGTTGCGAAACCAACGCTTATCTGCAGGGATGATGTGCCAAGGCAAGTGATCACATGCATTAAGTAGGGTATCGTAAGCATCCCGGAAATCATCCCATTGGTTGGGTACCAGTTCATCTTCTTTCGTATACTTCCAGCGTTTGTGTGGTTTCGTTTTACGCTCTTCAATACGCTCTACCTGCTCATCAGCAGATATATGTAAGTAGTATTTCAAGATCAAAGTATTATTGGCTAGCAGGTGATGTTCCAATTCATTGATCAAATTGATGCGGTGATCCAATACATCGCCTGATAGACTTTTATTGACGGAAGGCACCAAAACATCTTCATAGTAGGATCGATTAAAGACCCTGATCTTTCCTTTCTCAGGAAAATGAGGATAAATGCGCCACAAAAAATCATGTTTAAGCTCGTCAGCCGAAGGCTTTTTAAAAGAAGTAACCTGCACACCTTGTGGGTTCATACCGATGAAAGCGTGACGGATGGTCCCGTCCTTGCCTGAGGTGTCAAGGCCCTGCAAGACGATAAGCATACTGTATCTGCCATCGGCATAGAACTTATTCTGTAGCTTAAAAAGCTCCTTACGCAGTTTTTTAAGTTCTTTCTTTGTTTCCGTTTTATCAGCTTCTGCTGGCGGCAGGGTGGTTATATGATTTAAGTCTACCATTTTCTACTCTTTAGTTTTTTGCTCATAGGTCATAGTAAAATATGCACCGTCATCCTCCGTGAATTTCTGACGTTGCAATACTAAACTCTCAGTCAGGTATTCTTCAACCGTGTAGTTGATAGTCTTTATCTTTAGGCCCATCACATAGGCTTCAACTACAGCATCACTACTAATATTTATCCTTCCATTTTCTTTTTTGCTCTGCCTGTTTTTTATGGTAACCAGGCTTTTAGAACCAAAAAAACTGAGTACGCCCGATTCAACACTCATCTTCAAATGGATATCTTTCAACTTACTGCTACTTTGTAAATCATATAACTGCTTAAAATCTTCTGAGGTAACATCTACTTTTATCTTTTCATCTCCCGGATCGGTAAAAGGAAATACATTTAGCAGCACATCAAATTCTCTGGGGTTACACTTATAAGTGGTGGTATATTTTTCATCCAATTGGTTTTTTTCATCATACAACTCCACCAACACTTCTACAGTATAGGTTTCCCTTTCCCGCTTTAACTCTCCGGTCAGAAAAATTTGCATGCCTTGTGGGTTTCCATTTTTGTCAAAATTTTTACGAACTATTTTTTTTCCAGCAATCTGCTCAATCAACATCTCCTTTTCCTGACCATAGGACATGCCGGGAGTAAATTGCAGAAATATCAATATGAGGAAGAGGATATTACGCATGGTGCTTCATTAACGCTTTAATCTCCATTGCCAAAGTTTCAGAAAGATCAATAGCATTGCTTTCATGAGGGATGGTGTTGCACGTTACGATCTGCTGTACGCCTGAATTTTTCAGGTCTTTATAGGCCGACTCTGCAAACACAGCATGAACTCCCACACACACAGGAGGTCTCATGTTGGCCTTTTTTAAGTGGTCCACCGTCTCAATCATAGTCCTTGCAGTGGAAATAATATCGTCAACCAGCACCGGGGTGTGGTCTTTATATTTTGCCACATCCGGTATGGATACTTCTACATCCCGGTCACCATGTCGTACTTTTTCCAATACTGTAAAGGGCGCATTGGCTTCTTTTGCCACCTCAGAAACCCACTGCTCACTTTCGCTATCCGGGCCGATGAATACCGGCTTTTCAATATTATCGCTCACCCATTTTGAAATGTGTGATGCCGCATGGATCAGTTTATTAGGTACGGTGTAAATCTCACTTAACGAACTTCTACGGTGAAGGTGTGGGTCAACGGTGGTCAATGTTTCTGCAAAACCTGATATCAATTCAGCAAAATACGTAGACGTGATGCCTTCTCCTGGATTAAACTGTTTATCCTGACGCATGTATGCCAGATAAGGCGCTACCAGGCACGTACAGGCAGCACCAAGTTCTTTGGCTGTCTTACTTAAAAAGTACAGGGGCAGCAATTTGGTATCCGGCTCATGCAGCGTACATACCATTACCACACATTTGTCTTTTACCTCAGAGTGAATCTGCACATAACTTTCTCCATCGGGAAACTGCCGGATGGTTGCCTCTCCCTTTTCAGCCTTGAGGTGCCTGGCTATTTTTTTAGTAAGATCTTCGTTGCCCGATAAGGCAAAAACTATCATTTCCATATTTTTAAGTCGCTTTGATTTTAATAATTTGTTTTTGTGTATCCAGGTAAGAAAGGGCGTATTCAAGCTCTCCTTGTGACTCAGCATGGATTTCAAACAGGGTATCGTTCTCTTCCACATGAGTACACAATGGTGTAAGCAGCAAAATGCCTGCTGTCATAGCACCGGGAGCACCGGCCAGCTTAGCCACTTTGGCCAGTCTACGGTTATCAATTTCTGAAACTACTCCACTTGCTGCGGATCTAATCCTATGCTTATGGGGCGCTACCTCAGGTTCCCTGAAAAAACCTTGTGCCTCGCAGATAGCAGTGAATTTTTTGTAGCCGTCTCCACTTTTCAAAACTCTCAAAGCTTCAAGAGTGCCTGACCCTTCGGCTGCTTTTCCTCCCATTTCAAGTAACCTGCCTGCCAGTATTACTGCTCTTTCACGCAGGTCATCAGGTGCATTGTTTTCATTTCTCAAGACGGATAAAACATCCTTAGCTTCCAAGGCAGGCCCTATACCCCTCCCCACAGGTTGTGACCCATCGGTGAGCACGATATCAATATTCAGCCCGATGGCTTTGCCTACCGCAACCATCTTTTCTGACAGATGCTCAGCAGCCTCCTGCGACCGCACCTTAGCCGTAGCTCCAACAGGAATATCAATCACCACATCGGTAGAACCTGCTGCCGCCTTTTTAGAAAGCACGGAAGCGATCATCTGCCCTTCGCTATCAATATCCAAAGCTTTTTCTACACGGATGAGTATATCATCAGCCGGACTTAGCTGTACTGATCCGCCCCAGGCAAGGCAACCGCCTTCCTGTTCCACGACATTTTTCATTTGCCCGGTGGTGAGATTTACGTTGGTGACTACCTCCATGGTGTCAGCAGTACCGGCAGGAGAAGTAATGGCACGGGAAGAAGTTTTAGGAATGGTCAGCCCCGCTGCGGCAACAATAGACACTACCAGTGGGGTAGTTCGGTTACCGGGCAAGCCACCTATGCAGTGTTTATCATAAACCTTATCTTTACCCCAATCCAGTTTAAAACCCACATTAATCATGGAACGGGTCAGGGCAATCACTTCTTCCTGATTTAATGCATTCCCTGTGCTGGAAGCCAGAAAAGCTGAAAGTTGAATATTGGATAAATTCCGATTGACGATATCGCCAATGATCCTGTCAAACGCTGCCTGGTTCAAGCGGTGTCCATAAATTTTCTTACGGACGTCACTCATGGAATCCAAGGCATCCAAATGACTCAAGGTGAGTTCATCCCCAGCATTTGCTCCCAATGAATCAATGGCTGCTTCTGATAAGCTTAGTTGGTCATGAGTCAGATGTTCTTCATTGTCCCAAACGATGAGTGAGGCCACGATGGTTTTATTTCCTTTTGAAACTTTTATACGATTTAAAGCCTCAAATCCTTCGGACACACATACCGGACAATCCTTGCGCATAAATACCATGTATTCATTGCGTGCATCAATGCCTAGTCTTACTAATTTTAACACGTTATGGCGGGTATCCTTTGCTTCCATCACAATTCTACCGTTTGATTAAGTTGAGGGATATGTGTTTGCCATCCTTTATTGTCTTCCAGGGCTTTTGATAAAGCTTCTGCATGCGCTGCTTCCCCATGAATAATGAATACCTTTTCGGGTTGTTTTTTAATTTCAGAGAGCCAGTCAATCAAATCGTTTTGGTCACCATGCGCACTCAGTCCTTCAATGTGTTCCATGTGCATTTTGAATGGTAGCCATTTGCCATAGACTTTAATTTCTTTCGCTCCTTCCAGCAGTTTTCTTCCTCTGGTTCCTTCTGCCTGATAGCCTACAAAAAGTAAGGTGTCATTACTATTGCCTGATCTTGTTTCCATATAGTTCAGTATTCGTCCGCCCGTCATCATTCCACTTCCAGCAATGACGATCTTGGATTTATTGTCTTCCCTCAGCGCCAGGGTTTCCCGATAGTTGCTAACTACCTGAAAATGAGAACACATTTCATCACATTCTTCAGGTTTAAGCTTATGCCAATCCCGCGAGGCATGGAAGAGATGAAGTACATTGGCACCCATCGGACTGTCCATGATCATGGGTATTTTTGGTATCTTCTTCTCTTTCAATAACCGCCATATCATCAGCATCATCAATTGCGTGCGCTCTACCGCAAAGCTCGGTATGAACAGGCTGCCTCCCCGTTCAATAGTTTCATTGATGATACGTTCCAGTTCTGGAACAATGGTTTCTTCTTCCGGATGCACCCTGCCTCCATAGGTGGACTCAATCAGCAGTATATCTGCCTTTTCAGGCTTTTTAGGCGCATATAGCAGTAAATCTTTTTTGCGTCCGATATCGCCAGAAAACACAAAACATTTCTCGTTGACCTCTATTTCAATAAAAGTTGACCCGATAATGTGCCCATTGTATTGCCACCTAACCTTAAAGTCTTCTTCTATCACATGCCACTTTCCTTCTGAAACAGGGTTAAAAAGTGGGATTGTTTTTTCAACGTCTTTAAGGTCATAAAAAGCCTCTGCCGGATGGTGTTTGCTATATCCTTCTTTATTGGCTCTGGCAGCCTCCTCTTCCTGAATTTTAGCACTGTCTTTTAGTATAATTTCAGCGATCTTGAGGGTGGGCGCACTTCCATATATTTTGCCTTTGAAGCCTAATTTCACCAAGCGGGCCAGGTAGCCTGTGTGATCAAGGTGCCCATGGGTAAGTACCACCGCGTCAATAGATGCCGGGACATACTCGGGTGGCTCCCAATTGAGCAGTCTCAGTTCTTTTAATCCCTGAAAAACACCGCAATCCACCATCAGCTTTTTACTTCCGGTTTCAAGCAAATATTTGGATCCTGTAACGGTACCAGCCGCACCTAAAAATTTTATGGTTATTTTTTCTTTCATCTTTAAATACAAATCATTTTTAATAGACCGCCCTGCTTGAACAAATTTCGTTTCCTTCTTTAAGTATCCCTCTGATCCGTTTATCAGATATTCCTATTTCATTAAGCATCTTTGGCTTGTCACAAAGCTCCTTGCAGAGTACTACCATCTTATCAATCAACTGTTGCTTTTCGGATTTGGTAAGCGTAGTGAGGCAGGTGATAGGATGTAAACCGGACAAATTAATCCGTTCACTTAAACTTCCTTGTTGGGGATAATCCCAGCCTATGAGAATCAAACCGGAACATTTACCATATTGAATGGCATCTTCGGTGAACCGGGTATTGGTCACCACCCAACCCTGATGAAACTTAGTAGCATGATCTTTACGTTTCTGCCATTGCTTTTTTACATCTTCAAACCGGGATTTTATATAGAGTGGAATTTTTACATCGCACTTATAACCTTGCCGATTATGGAATTTGCACTCTACCATAAAGTGCTTATTATCCTTTTCGGCCTCCACATCTATTTCGTGAGTCACACAATGGCCCTGAATGATCACACCTACTTTAGTGCGGTATCCCTGGTGTTTGAGAATTTCACCAATGAACTTTTCAAAGGGGTATCCTGATGGTCCCAGCTCTAAAATAGCCTGCTTGGTTTTGTACCTTCCTGCGACAGGTTTTGAGTACTTCCTGAGCATGGAAAAGGCCTGACTGTATATTTTTTTTGTAGACATTCCATCAAATAGCTGCTTCTCAATTTCGCTCACAATCCGATCTGTTACAGCCAAATCTGCTCCGGCTCGTTCCAGCGATTGCCTTAATTTTTCTGCTGAGAAAGCGGCTCTTTCTCCTGAAGCTTTTGTAATGAGAACGGTCTTTTCTGACATTTATACTACTTTAACAATCCAATGTTAAAGTTAGAATATTACCCCTCATAGTATTTACGATATCTCACTTTCGATGTATGAAATTATGATACCCAAAAACGTTTCTGAGGTTATGAGTCAAAGCTCTTTTCGCAGTAATAATCGATGAGGTAGTCCTGATAAATCCAAAAGAATTTACTGATATCAAAGAAGTTTAAAGGAGCCATGCTAAACTTTGATTTTATCTCACGCACCAACTCACCGTATTCTAAATAATCGGATGGCAATAAAGTCTTGTGGTGATAACTTTGAATTACTTTCAATGAATGTTTATTCCATAATGGAAAAAACATCGGGGCATGAACTGCACAATACCTGGATGCAAATGCTATGATTTCATTATCAATACCGCTATGCCCATTTTGAGCAATACCAATGGCAATTGAAAGGTCGCCTTTGGTCAGAGGTTCATCAATTTTTAGCCTTTCAATATGATCATGAAAGCCGCACATGATGAAATAATCAACCCTGTCATGATCGGCTACTGCCATAACCTTCTCTTTGATGACATCAATATCCTGATTACCGGGACGGTTTTTGATGAATTTGATGAGTTTTCTATCGGTAAGAAAGTAACCTCGAATTGCTTTTGTGTGATTAACATATTCCTCCATGACTCTCGGAATCATTCATTAATTACTTCCACAGTTTTAGGAGCCATAACTGCTTGACGCATAACTGTACCATACCATTGATTGAAAACCACACAGGCAGTCAGATCTCCGGTGACATTAACCGCAGTACGAAACATTCCTAATAATCGCTCCACACCGATTATGATGATAATACCTTCTGCCGGAATACCTGCACTGCCCAAGACGGATGCAAGAATTACAACTCCTCCTCCCGGAATGGCCGGTGTACCTATTGACGCAGCAACTATAGTTATAACCACAACGATAATATTAAGCAAACTCATTTCCAGCCCGTACGCCTGGGCAATGAACAAAGTGGTTATGGTTTGATAAAGAGCTGTGCCATCCATATTGACAGTTGCCCCGATAGGGATGATAAAATTACTGATCGCATGATCCACTTTTAATTCTTCTTCTGCTGTTTGCAACGAAAGAGGCATTACTGCAGCAGAACTGGTGGTGGAAAAAGCCAGGAGTTGAGCGTCTCTGATCTTTCCCAAGAATTTTAGCGGGTTCCTGCGGCCTAACAAACTCACCATCATCAGGTATATGCCTACTAAAATTAGTAAACCTGCCAAGACTACTATCACGTAATAACCTAGTCCGGCAAGGGAGCTTAGACCTACACTGGATGTAAGCTGAGCCATGAGACCAAAAACTGCTATGGGTACTAAAATCATGGCCCACTTAACTACTGTCATACAAATTTCCTGTACAGCACTCAGCAATAACTTCACAGGTTTCAGCAGATTATCTGGCAATGATAATACTGCCACTCCAATAATAATGGTAAAGATGACAATGCTCAACATTTCCCCGCTTACCATTGAGGCCAGCGGGTTTTCAGGCAGCAGATCGGTAATAATGCCCGGCATATCATTGATGTCAAACGATAATTCAGCATTTTCTTCGCCTGCCGACAGTACTGCTTCATGCTCGGCTGCTGCCTGTTCATGCAGGTAGCTGCCCGGTTTAAAAACGGTGGCAAGAAGGGTTCCTATACTCACGGAGATAATGGTGGTAGCCACAAAATAAAGTAAAACACCACCTCCCAGTTTTTTCAGGTTGTCTTTGTCATTACTGGCGATACCAGTAATGATAGAGGCCACGATTAACGGGATCATGATCATTTGCACGAGCTTAAGAAAGAGCATGCCGGGCAGGGCCAGCCAGTTACCTAAAACATCGGCAGTGGCTTTGCTCACCCATCCATTTTGTGGGCTTAAAAGAAGGCCAAAACCCACTCCTAAGAAAAGTGCAATGAGTACCTTTAACCAGAGCTTGCCTGCTACCAGTTTTTGAAGATAGGTATTAAGTGATTTGAGAGATTTTATTTCTGTATCAAACAAGCTCATTATATGATCCTCAAACTTTCATTTGTCTTTTTAATTGATCTCTCGGCACTTTCTTCTATCCCGGTCAATGCCCTGATCGCATCAATGGTCTCCGGGATTACGATGGCCTGGTTGTCCACTACATAGGCGTAATAGAGCTCATTACCTTCTACTTTTAGCATGTCTTGCCACAGTGCTACCTCATACATATCGCCCCAGGGTCGTCCCATATCCAGGTATCTTTCTTTGATCGTATTATTGGAAACCAACCCTTCGTTATAGCTCATCAACGTGATTCGTGTAGACGTCTGAAATGCCTCTATCACCTCCTTTTTATCAGCTTGTCGGGTAAGTCGCACATTCCAGTAATGTAGATGGCTCAGGGTTTGAGGAACTTTCACCGCCATAGTAACTACATCCAGCTCAGGGTCTACACTTTGCGCATCAGGTCCCTGATGGCTGGGGATGTCTTTTTCAGGTACCAGGGTATTCATGATGCCACCGATATGGCTTTCCCAGGGGTCGGTCGCTCTACGCAGCAAAGTGCCACGTGCACTCTCTAAGAGTCCGGCTCTTTTCAATGCAGAAAGTGTCCTGACAATTGAAGTGGTGTTACACGAAACTACCCGGGTACTGTCCCGGTTTAGGGCGGAAGCATAATTGTTTTCTGCGCTAAAGGAATGTCCGGTAGTTTCGTGTTTTTCACCTCCTTGAAGGATAAATTTGATTTCACGCTCTTTATACATCTGCACATTTTGGGCAGCTATCTTCTTGGGAGTACAATCCACTACTAAATCTGCTACATCTAAAAGGTCAGTCATGTTGCCTGCCGGGAAAATATCTACCTGCTCCATGTTGATTTTAGCTTCGGGAGTAGCAGCATAAATAGTGTATCCTTTGCTTACCGCTGCTTGAATGCGCCAATCACTGATTACATCACAAACTCCGGCCAATTCCATATCCTCTTGCAGTGCAATAGCATCAGCTACTCTTTTGCCGATTACACCATATCCGATAAGTGCTATTTTCTTTTTCATAATGTTATTGCGTTTTAATTTTGGTATGAATATTATTTATGTTGGATAATCCGAATACGATCAGTACAAAGCTTTGAGCGATCTCCATGATCACCAATATCCTGGCAGGATACGTTAAGGGTACGATGTCTCCGTAACCGATTGCCGCAAAAGTTACCACACTGAAATAGAAGAACTCAAATAAAAAGCTGAGATAACCCATGTTGTCCGAGGTGTTAAATCCCTGAAATGAGCCTGTATTGGCAGCAGCAATACAGCTATAATCTGCGGCATAGGAGAAGATAATCAACAGTACCAGTAACCCGAAAATCCAGAGCAATTGCCCAAAAGAATGACACTGGCGAATGGATTTATTTACCTGTTTGAAGGTAAAAAATGTAAAATATATAGTTTTGATCAGGGCAAATAAAACCATCAGGTAAGGCACCCAGCTTATTTTATGATCAACAAATTGCATGAGGTAGACATAAACGATGACCACCAAAGCCACCAGTATCACAGCCGGACTCAGGCGCTTGATCAGTTGTTTTAAGAAACTATCGTAGTCTATTTTGTATACCATTGTATATAAGTCAATTGTTCATTGCCGGTTTAGTTGTAGATTCTGTTCTGCCATACACACGAAGTATAATTGCACCAATGACACCGGCAAGCACTGAAGCAAACAAAATACTTAGCTTGGCAATGAATGTATATTCCTCTTTTTGGAATGCCAATTCAGTGATGAATAGTGACATGGTAAAGCCTATTCCGGCTATCATGGCTACTCCCGAAAGGTGTCTCCAGGAAATTCCTTCTTGTAACTCGGCCAGCTTAAATTTCACCAAAAGCCAGCTTACTCCTAAGATACCGGTAAACTTGCCAACCAAAAGCCCGAAACCTATCCCCAGGCTAATGGGATGACTTAAAATTTCTACTAAATTTCCATGAATGTGAATCCCGGTATTGACCAGGGCAAATAAGGGCAGAATAAAAAACCCTACAATAGGTGCCAGGTGATGCTCTATTTTTTGCAAGGGAGTTTCAGCATCATCTGATTTTTGCTTGATCTCTTCCAGAATACTGAGTTGTTTTTCTGAAATGAAGTTACCCTTAATAGGAGTTGCCTCTAAGAATTGCAAATGAAGTTTTTGGAGATTTTTTAAGTAATCTTCTTCCTTGATCTTAACCTTACCGGGAATGGTGAAAGCAGTGAGAATGCCTGCAATGGTTGGATGTACCCCGGAGAAAAAAAATGCCAACCAAACCCCACCGATCCCAATGAGTGCATAAAACCAGGCTTTGCGAACGCCAATGTAATTACCTCCTACCAACACAAGTAGGAATAATACACCGTGAAGCAAATCAATATATGAAATTCCGGAAGTGTAAAAAATAGCAATAATCAGTACGGCACCGAGATCGTCTACTATGGCAAGTGCCACCAAAAATACTTTGAGCCCGATAGGTACACGATCTCCAAAAAAAGAAAGCACTCCAATGGCAAAGGCTATGTCTGTGGCCATTGGGATTCCCCAACCGTGCTCGGTAGCAACATTGAAGTTGAAAATAAGATAAATGGCTGCCGGAACTACCATGCCGCCAATAGCTGCTCCGATAGGCAAAATAGCTTTTCTGAAAGAAGACAGTTTTCCTCCTATAATTTCCCTTTTCAACTCCAGGCCTACCTGTAAGAAGAAGATCGCCATTAAGCCATCATTTACCCAAAGTAATAGTGACTCTGACAAAGCAAATTCCCCAACCAAGAGCGAGATTTCAGTGTGAATAAAGTTTTGATATACTTCCCCGAATGGGGAATTAGCCCAGATCATGGCTACCAGTACAGCCAGAAAAATGGCAATCCCTGAAGCTGATTGGTTCTTTACCAGATTATTCAAAGAGTTGTTTAGGCGGGTAATCATTTGGACTCCTCCTTTTCTAAGTCCTTGTTTTTGTACTCCTGGATGATTAGCCGATTGCCTTTGTCATAGGTGAAATAATTCCACACCCAGTTCAGTGCTACCATCAGCTTATTTCGGAAACCGCTAATGGAAAAAAGATGTACTACCGACCATAACAACCAGGCGATATACCCACCAAACCGAAATTTACCCAGATCGGCTACCGCCCTTCTTTTACCGACAGTGGCCAGTGACCCTTTATCCAGATAACGAAATGGTTTTGAATATTCTCTACCCGCAATTCTGTACTTAATCACTTCACCCAGATACTTACCCTGTTGGATGGCCACCTGTGCCACCTGAGGATGGCCTTTGGGTGTTCTTTGGCTGACTACTGCAGCTATATCGCCAATGGCAAAAATATTGGTGTATCCTTTTACCAGCAGGGTGTTATTCACTTGAAGCCTGTTTCCCCGAACAATACTTTCTTCTCCAATACCTTCAGGAAAATCTCCTGTTACCCCGGCAGTCCAGATCAGATTCCTAGCGTAGAGTTTCTTTCCTGAATTTGTTGAGACAGCCGATCCATCATAATGTTCTACTGCTTCCTCAAGCATAACCTGTACGCCCAGCCGGGTCAAATATTTCAGTGCCTTTTCTGAAGCTTTGTCAGACATGGATGCCAGCAATTGATCACCTGCCTCCAGCAGATAGATATCCATTATTTCGGAGGAGTATTCCGGATAATCTCCCGGTAATATATATTTCTTGAATTCTGCAAGGGCACCTGCCATTTCAACCCCGGCAGGGCCTCCACCCACTATAATAAAATTGGTGAGAATGTCTTTTTCATGTTCATCACAGGTGATAGCTGCCTGCTCCAGGTTCTGGATCATGGTATGGCGAATATTCAGGGAATCCTGAATGCTTTTCATGCCCAAGCTCCACTTTTCAATATCGGTCAAGCCAAAAAAATTGGTTTTAGTCCCAGTGGCTATAACCAGGAAATCATAGTCAATGATACCTTTATTGGTTAATACCCGGTTTTGTTTTGCTTCTATTTGCTGAACTGTGGCGTACCTGAATATTGTATTTTTATTACCACTGATTTGTTTGCGAAATGGGAATACGATGCTATCCGGCTCCAGGCCACTGGTAGCCACCTGATAAAATAGTGGCTGGAATTGATGAAAGTTATGTCTATCAACCAGCACAACCTGTATCCTACTTCTCTTTAATGCCTTAGCAAGAGCAAGTCCCGCAAAGCCTCCTCCAATAATGACAAGCCGGGGCATATTGGTTTCCGGTAAGCAAACCATCTCATCTGTATTACAATATTCATTCATAAACATGCATTTTTAAAGGGTGTTCTTGCAATTTTTGCCAGTACAGATGCTCAAACAGGCTTGACAAATACATGCCAAAGGTGAAAGCAAATAGAAGTTCTTCCAGGGGTACTCCCAATATGAGTATATGCGTCAAAGCATCCAGGTTCCAGTAGAGGTTCACATACTCGGGGAAAAATGGTAAGATGCTACCGAAATAAATAAAGTACAACAGGGTAAATAGAAAACCACCGATCCATATCTTGCCTTTAAGATCAGGGCGACAGTATAAGGTGGCAATTGCACCGGTAAACATGGCTATAATGCCACAATAAATATGGTTTAAGCTGGTGAAATAAGCCAGGATGAGAAATACTACCGGAGGAACAAACAAGATATACCGATGCATCCGATGGCGTCTATGCGTGCGTTCTGATGGGTGCATTTCAACGGTTACTTTTTTAAAAACCAACTGATATAGCACTGACCCTATGCCCCCAATCGCAAACGAAAAGATCAGGCTTTCAATATCAAAACCTGTGCTTTTAGCTAAATCAAAAAGTGAAGGAGGATTCCAATATTGAGGAACAAATAATGGTTCTGTCAGGCCAAAAGGCATAGTGATGAGGCTCATTTTGAGCATCACCTTTCTATAATCTTTTCTAAATAAAAAGATCATTCCCCATACTGCAAGAATGATCAAAGACCAAATCAGCCATACATAGTCTATCATCCTTACTAAATCATCGGTATTTTTTATTAAAAGATATATTGTAGACCGTAGCTATGAGTGCGCCAAATAACCAGCCCAGTATGAACATTTCTACCAGTCCGATGAGTGCTTCGGTCCAGGGTACGTCCATTCTGATGATGGGGCTGGTGTCAAGTCCGTGGAGCAAACTGTTAAAAAACAGGATGGTACCTTCACGGCCTACAGTGGCCATCAGTATAATACAGCCCAAGTAGAATACCACACCTGCTACCCCCCAAGCCAATGCGAATTTTTTAATGTTGATGTGTTGCATGATCGTTTTCGTTTTTGGATTGATTTTGCTGGCTTCCGTCATGTCCAGAATGGTCTCCATGACTTCCCAACATAAATAGGTGGCCCACAAAAAATACAATGATGAAAATAAATAGCGAGTTAGTTCCATTAAAGCCGAAAACCGGCAATAAGAAGAGCAGCAGGAAGATGCCCAGGCATCCAACCAGCATCCATATCATATGATTATTTCTCATAGTTTAGTTTTTTAGTGGTGACCAGGATGAATATCTACTCCCATATTTTTTTTATTTCTCATCATTGTTTCTTTGTCCATCATGCCTTCTTTGTGCATCATGTCCATCATCTGTCCCATCATATTGGGTTTACCTTTCATCGTGGTCATCATGTGGGCACACATGGACGAATCCGAGTCAGCCATGTTCATCATTTTGGTCATCATACTATGCATCATATCAGGCTTATCTTTCATCATAGTCGTCATTTGATCATTGTCCGACATCATCGCATTCATCATCTGCTCATTGCCTTTCATCATCATTTGGGTATGATCATCCTCCATCATTTTGGTCATCAATTGTTCAGCGTATTCATGATCGGAAATGATGGTATTAAATATTTCATTTCGGGTGTCATCATTCTCTAACATTGTGCTTACGTCCTGTTGCTGACAGGCAGATAAAGCCGCTATCAGTAAAGTGAGTGTCACCACTGTTTTTAACATATTTTTCATATCGTTATCGGTTAAGGTTAATACTTAGTATAGGTATATCGGCATGGTTTGCCAGGTTTTCGGTAATGCTCTTTCCTATCAGGTTAAAAAAGCCGGTCCTCCCATGTGTAGTTAATGCAATAAGGTCAGCATTTACAGATTCGGAAAACTTTAGAATGCCGCGTTCTTCATTTAGCGAATTGTAGATGTTGGTGGTGCAGGTTCCTCCGCGAGGACAGGTTTCATGAAAAGCATGCATTTTCTCAAGGCTCCTGTCCGTCTCCTCAAATGAAAACGGCACATTGACATAAAGAAGATGCATATTGGATTCGTTGAGATCAGCGAACTTCACCACTGTCTTGAAAGGTTCTTTGACATCTTCTTCAAAATTGGATGCAAAAACCACATTGTTAACGGGCCACTTAGACTTTTCTTTGATGATCAAAACGGGTACAGTAGCATCTCTTAGTACCTTTTGCGCATTCGATCCGATAAACATTTCTTTTGCACCCGATGCACCATGCGAACCCATGACGACAAAATCATGATGGTGGAATGGGATATGTTTGAGAATTTCCTCTCTACCCACATCAAATACGAGAAACTGTTTGCCCTTCAAACCTTTGGTTTCCACTTTATTTACCAGCTTATTAAGCTCGCTCTTCGCATGCCCGATTTCCTTTAATGTTTCGGGAAATCGCTGCTCCTTCTCCTTATCAAGTTTAACCCACGGCACAGGCGTGATTTGTAGGTGCAAAAAATGAATTTCCGCACCTGATTTTTCTGCTATGGCAATGGCAATATCTGCCGCTCGATTAGCTGTTTCTGAAAAGTCGGTAGGTACTAAAATATTTTTCATAAGTCTCTGTTCTCCAAGTCGGGTTCTAATGATTTTACTTTGACCATCTCACTAACCTCTGTGATATAAATAATGCCGTCCCCTGAGTGGGCTGTTTTTCCATTTTGATGTATAATCTCTAGTGCTGTCTTCACTTCCTTATCTGGTAAAACAACTTCCAGTTTTGCTATTTTAGCATGTGAAAATGGGTGCCTCAAAGACGGAAAATCCTTGCGCTCATCCGTGTAGTGCCCTGTTCCCTCTCCTTCAAAGACGGTTAGGCAACAAATTCCTTCTTGACGCAAATGATTTACAATATCAGGTAATCGATTCGGCCTGACGAAAGCTTTTATTTCCTTCATTTTAACAAGGTCTTTTTTATGTCTTCATATTCTTCTTTACTGATTTCTCCTTTAGCGTACCTCTTTTTCAAAAGATCCAATGGAGTTTCCTTTTTCGTTTTTTGCCCTGGTATTTCCCAGGGCGTTGCAAAAATCCAAACGATAAAAATCACCCAAATCACCCACCAGATGATGTGCATACCGCCATAATGTCCTTCAAACCAATGCATAATATTTATTTTTAAATTTTATTAACTTTTAAAATTACAGTATCAAGCCACTAAGGACTTGCACTTATTCAAATTTAGCATATTGCCCCGCTCTCTTTTTTTGAAATCTTGACTTTGATGTATGATATTCTGCTATCAAAACATCAATAGCTTAGTGGTTATAATCACCCAGGATCATAACTGTACCCATACCTACTACCCTCAATCCGGCCATTACAGGAACCCTTCATTTACCACGAAAAAGTCCGGGTCTGCCCCCTAGAGCCATACTGAATTTTTCAGGATTCTTCTTAAATACCTGGAGACATTCTTCACTGTTGAAGTAATACATCTCATCATTATTTGAATACAGAAGTGCTGCATTTACGTCAACGCTATTCTCACAAACAGGATCAGCATGTTTCTTAGATGTCTGGTGATGATGACCCACCGAGCAGGAGGTATTTATGATCATTGTAAACCACGCCAAAGTATATAATATTGCTTTTCTTAAGGTTAACATGACCTATACATTTTGTAAGACATCGAGTAATTTCTGGCGAGTATTCAAAGCCACTATTTCAAGTTCTTCATTGGCAATTGCCTGCATAGAGCTTATCGGGTCTACAACTGACACCTCGATATGACCATCCATAAGATCCTGCACAAACACATTACAGGGTAACATGGTGCCTATTTTATCTTCGGCCTTTAATGCTTTAAATGCGTACTCGGGATTACATGTCCCTAATATCTTGTAGGTATTAAAATCAATGTTAAGTTTGTGTTTCATAGTTTCCTGAACATCGATCTCGGTTAATACTCCAAAACCCTCTCTGCCCAATTCTTTAACCACATGATCTACTACATCCTGAAAAGAACTGTTTTTAACAAGTTTACTGTGATAATACTCCATGAAAAATCTTAATAAATTATAGTGTTAGATCTAATACCAACTGGTGAATATGTACTTTAATATTTTTGCTTTCCGAAAGCCTGTTTTGAAGAAATTCTGCACTAACCTCAAATGTTAACCCAAGCACACATTTGAGGTGTGACCCTCCTTCAATATGTTCCAGGGAACCTATTCCACTTATTGGCAGATCTGACGTTTTATAGTTAAGGGTTGCCCTAAACTCAAAAGTTTTAGGTGAATGCTTGCCTGTATCTATCTTATCTTCACCTTCACCACTTTTTGTGATGTTCAGCTGCCCCGCCAATATAATTTTAGCATCCTCCATAGAGGAAATGACGCGTCCAGAGAATCTACACCGGAATACAAAGAATTGGCGGGAAGGGTCATTTTAAAACAAGCCTCTTTGTAACCCAGTTCTGCAATAGTTCTTGAGAATGCAGGTTGATTACAGAGTCACCAACTGGAACAATCAGCAACACACGGCCATTAGCTGTATGATATAAATCCTGAGCTTTTGCCATATTTACGCTAAAGAAAATCATACATATAATAGCCAATGTGTAAAGTATATTCCTTGTAAAAGAGTCATTTCCCCTTTATGACCGAAATGTTAAAATTGGTTTGATTCATAGCTTTTCTTTTTATTCAGTCTTTATCAAAAATAAGTGGATTAATGCATGATCTTTTTTCGAAATCTTGTCTTTATTGTATGAGAGTAAGGTTATCATTTTCAACCCATTTTTTCACCAGACCCATCTCTCAACTTGTCAGAAAGTCTCCTGAATAGTGCCTTGTTTTGAAGGTTACTATTGTCAATGAGTAGTCCTTTCAAACCATCTTTTGTTTCGATCCCATAAATAACAGACTTACCTGCTGCATCTTCATTTTCATCAAACCGGTAGAACTCTGAAATATTCAATTCCTCAATTTGAAAGCTGGCACACAGATCCTTACATTCCAGGCAATCTTCCTTCCTGTTGAAATTATAGGTGTAGCCTTTTTCTCTTAAGTCGCCCAGTGCTTCAGATAAGTTCTTGTAGTACCGGTTCTCGTTTTTCATTACTTCTTTATAATCAGATACAGAAAGACCGGTAACACGCTTAAATTGACTGGATAGGTAATGGACGGAACTGTATCCGAGCTTAACAGCAATCTCACTTAAGTTCAGTTCATCATACTTTATCAGTTCTTTCACCCTGTCCACTCTTTTGTTTATGTAGTAGGTCTCTATCGTAAGCCCCTCAATTTTTGAAAAAAGCTTGCTAAGAAAATTGTAGTTTTTACCTATTTCGTGTGCCAGAAAATCAGACAACATCACCTCTTTGGTAGATTTTTCAAGGATTTCTATATAGTGTTGAATTCCAAGCTTAATCTGTTCCATCAGGACTTCTTCTTTGTCTTCAAGAAGTTCAAATCCATACGAATTTAATCTGCTGGCTATTTTTTCCTTGCTAAGATTATCTGGCACTTGGATAGCAACATACCCAAGCCGTATCGTTGAAATTAATGCTCCAAGTTCCTCTAATTCATTTTGTACAACCAAAATACATCTTGGGCATACCATATTTTTTATATTAAGAATTAATGTTTTCATCTGTTCAATGGGTTAAACTGAAAATATGCAATCGCCAATATTACTCGTGCTTAAATCACATTAAATCAACAAATTCCTTGCTGTTTTCCTGTGATTGCAATGCCGCTCCATTCAATACTAGGAAGGCTATTACGAATACGATTGCATAATTCGAGTTAATCTTTTTCTAATTCTGAATAGAATCCAGTGATCGCGAAAGTCTATAACCGGTCAAAATTATATTTTTCATTCACAAATGAATGTTTTTAACGATAACTTAAGGCCGAAAATACTTTGCTCTGCATAGAAAAAACGGTTAAGAATAATTGAATAAATTTAAAAATGACGGCAAAGTTTCCGAAACAGGATAACGCAGACTTCACCACCTACTTAACAGATGAATGCTAATTGAGGAAGGATTGAATAAAAATACGAATATGGATACCACTTAAAGGTGGGGGCAGATTCGTAAATAAAAATGGAAGTAATTGTTGATTAAAGGTTTTTTCTTTAAAATTTATTGCAAAAACCTGATAAAACATGTGAAAGACAGGAGTCTCCACAGGCAGTTCTCTTA
Organism: Cyclobacterium sp. L-R; assembly: GCF_056859355.1. Lineage (NCBI taxonomy): Bacteria > Pseudomonadati > Bacteroidota > Cytophagia > Cytophagales > Cyclobacteriaceae > Cyclobacterium > Cyclobacterium sp. L-R. The sequence goes on along the minus strand of NZ_JBSXOH010000091.1, from coordinate 52,668 downwards.
TCTCATATTTGATCAACGAAGCATATAGGTTTTTCACTTCTTCGTCACAGCACTCGTCTTCCTCGCTACCATCATCTGGCTGACTATCTTCGTGATGATGATCATTAGCCACATCATATTGCTCATGCTCCTGGTCTTTTATAGAATGATGATCCGCTTCTTTAACAAAAGTAGGGTAATTTCCCCAAGAAATTAATCCAAAATCACAAAGGGCATCGCAAACAAACACACTTATAAACCCAGCAAGAAGCAGGGTTATCACAATTTGTTTTATATTATGCAATTTCTTTATCAAAACCGTTGGGCATTAAATAATTATAGCATAAAGATCGTGAAAATCAGGTATAAATCAAAAGATGAAAATTATGTAAAAACATGATTATTGTCACTGTTTCGAAGCATTATCCTTCAATGACTATGACTTTCTTCTAAATCAAGGAAATTGCCTTGGGGTCCTACCGCTTCTATATGTACCAATTGAGCCCCATAATGACCTGCACGTGACACAGAATAGCCAGATACAATAAGAAAAAAGGCAACCACTACAACGGCCCAGCGTTTTTGTTTGAAGATAAACTGACTGATGATTTGTGTCACAAAACCAATTATACTTAAGTATATGGTCCAATCGGCCCATAAATCATGCTGTGCGAGCACTTGCTTGGCATGCAAGGTTAAATCATGGGTATGTGGGTGAAAAGTTCTTCCCGAAAGATAGGCTCCCAGTGCACCAAAAAAAACAAGCCCGGTGATTACCCAATCTATTTCTATTTTTAGAAAAAAAACATTCACAAAGGCCAAAATAGCACCAATTAATAATAATACTATAGGAAAATGAACCATGAGCGGATGCAGATTTGGGAAATCATTCAAACTCGCAGTTAGTTTTTTTTCCTCATTTAGGATAGTCTTCTCCTCTGGTGTATCTATAGAATGTGAATCGTTTACTAGCCTTTCAGCGTTGATGGTGTCTTGATGAGCATTTTCCTCATGCTGCTCGCCATCATGGGCCAAAACTGTAAAAAGCGTAAAAGTTAAAAATATTATGGTCCAAAACTTCTTCATATCTGTTGTATTTTATTTACTTATAAATATACCCTTTTTTATAAGTAAGCCCTTTACAAAATCCCATTTAAAATGTATAATATTACTACCTATCTACGACTACCTGGCATTTATTTGGATTCACTTGCCCATCTTAAAATTTCTTCAATATAAGCTCCTTGATCCACTCTCAATCCATTTAAATTACCCTCTTTTATACTACTGGTCTAGGCCCCTTTAAAAGGACAATTTGAGAAGAAAGCTGTAATTTTCAATACATTTCTATTTGATTAAGATGCCAACCATCACTTTTTAATAAATTCTGAAGTTGTTTTCTACGTTTCTTTACCGAATCTTCTCCTTCATTTTCACTATTGCTTTGAACTTTAGGAATAAATGCCTCCCCCATTGAACTTAAATAATTATCAATAGCCTGATTGAGAGGTTTCAGTTTATTTAATGGTTGAGTAGGATCATTTTGAAGGGAGGTAAGCATTGCATTTAGCTCCCACAAGCCAACCGAAAAAGAAGCTTTTTTATCTAAACTATAAAAGTAATTCACCACAGGGTAGGCCAAATGATTCTGATTATGTTGGTTGATCCTATTTCTTATGTTATCTGTGTTTTCATATAAGCAGTTTATCCTTTCATCATAATTATCAAGCCCCATTATGTCGGTAATAGAATGTGCAAGTGACCTTTTAAAAATAACAGCAGAAGACACAGAGATAAGATAGGTCATAGCAGTGGTGATAAAAATAAATCCGGAAAAAGGAAAGAATGCAATAACTATTTGCCAAGTAGACGAACCAGGCTTAAAGTCTCCATTGCCCATAGTAGAAAGTACGTACCCACTGTAGTAAAATTTATCTGAAATAGAAGCCATTTCATGAGTAGAAGTGTTCACAACTGAATCGCTATCGCTTACAAGAAGTAAAAAAAAACCAAGCCACAACCCACCAATCCACCATATAATAAGAGAGAGAATTACCGAAACCCCAGAATAATTAAGCACTTCCCTATTCTTCAGCAAACGGCTTAATTTTAGAAATACTGTCGATATTAGGGCTGATATCATCGATGAAACAAAACCTGCTCCACTTATGGATAGAACTGTAATGAAAAAATCCCATATAATTATTAATAGAAGCAAAGTTGCCAAAAACAGTAAAATAGTGTTCATTCTCGTTAAATTCTATTTTTATGTTAAGCAATGTACTCAATGGTTTCAAATGTCGAGTTTATAATTTGTTAGCATAATACATCATTATCCAAAGGATATATTTCGCTTAATAAAACTGTTTCCCGCTCATTCAACTTTCTAGCAATCATAGCTTTGGAAATTTGTTGGATATTTGTGATTCCTGTGGCTATCAATATTTCCTTCAATCCATCAATGGTGTTTTTGTGATAATTAGCCACTTTTTGCTTTTTATCACTGACTACAAGTGAAGCTACCCGACCAGCATTCATTGTAGTGATCCCTGTAGGACAGGTATTAAGGTTACACTTCAGTGATTGTACACATCCAAGAGCAAACATCATTCCCCTTGCACTGTAGCATGCATCTGCGCCAAGTGCAAAAACCTTAAATATATCAAAAGAGGAAATGATTTTTCCACCAACAAATAATTTTATTTCCTTTCTTAGACCATAGCTAATCAATGTTTGGTTGGCCAAGTGTAGGGCTCCATCTAAGGGTGAACCAACCCATTGAAGTGAGTCAAGATTTGCTGCTCCAGAACCACCTTCCCCACCATCTATCGTGATAAAATCAGGAAATTTACTTTGTTTTGAAAAGGCTTCTATCATAGACTTGAAATCAGATTCTCTTCCTATGCAGAGCTTAATTCCAATAGGTTTTCCCTTAGATAAATGTCGACGTTTGTCCAAAAACCTGATTAACTCATCATTTGTTGAAAAAGAACTATGGTAGGCAGGAGAATAAATTTCTGTATGTGCTTTAATTCCCCGGTATTTGGCTATTTCATCAGTGTTCTTTTTAGCTGGTAAAATGGCACCAAAACCCGGCTTAGCGCCCTGTGAGATTTTTACTTCAATCATTTTAACAAATTCATTTTGACAAATCTGTTCAAACTTTTCATCATCAAAGTCTCCATTTTCATCCCGGCAGCCAAAATATCCAGTACCAAACTGGAAGATGAGATCTGCCCCATATTTATTATGGTAGGCTGTTAGACCTCCTTCTCCTGTGTTCTGAGCGAAACCACCAATTTTTGCACCACCATTTAAAGCAAGCGTTGCGTTTTTACTTATAGAGCCATAACTCATCCCTCCAATGTTTAGAATACTACATAGATAGGGTTTTTCACAGAGTGAACTGCCTACATTTATTTTAAAATTCTCTTCAACATTCTGTTTTGGATATTGCGAATGAAGGATCCACTCCCGTCCAAATTTCTTGTATGAAATTTGGGTACCAAAAGGTTGGCTTACCACTGTAATGGAAGCACGCTTGTATACTAATTCCTTTTGAATCCAATTAAAGGGTTTTCCTTCAGTTCTATTTAGAAGCAATACTTCCTGCAATACATGTCTTTGTTTTTCGAGGAAATTAGATAGTCTTCCGAACAATGGGTAAGTTCTTCGAATGGTATCGCCCCTTTGAAAGAAATCAATAGTCCCTAAAATAATAAGGGGTACAAATAAAAGTGCGAGCCACCAATGATAGGGCTTCCAAATAATTAAAATGCCAATAATCAGCAGGACAAAAATGGTAGTAGGAATAAAATATTTTCTCATGGGTCTAATTATCAATTTTCTCTATTATTGCTATTCGTTTTTAAAAACCATTTCTCATAAAAGAAAACTAAAAGCAGGAAAATCATAGCTACAGCAATTAAAAATAAATCGGTATTACCTTTGTTCCATATAAAAGCACTTAACACCACAAAGTCCAAGACTATTGTTGTTAAAAGAATGGCTCCATTTGCTTTAATTTCTTTCCTTAAGTGTTTAAATACGCCCCATTGAATAATTACATCCATAATCAGGTACAAAATTGCCCCTAAAGAGGCAATACGACTCAGATCAAAAAAGATAGTGAGCACGATAGCTATTACCACAGTATAAACCAACATGTGTTGCTGGACGTTACCAGGCATCCCAAAGTGACGATGAGGAATCAGTTTCATGCTTGTTAACATTGCTGTCATCCTGGAAATCGCAAAAATATTAGCCAATACACTAGATACGGTAGCGATAATGGCAATCCCCACGGTAAACCACAAGCCATACTTTCCAAATGCAGGTTTTGATGCTTCCGCCAAAGAGTAATCTTTCGCCTCAATTATTTTTGGAACCGAAAGGTTTATGGATACTGCAAAGGCTACCAACAAATAAACCACTGTGCAAATTATGAGTGAAATCACTATGGCCCTACCTACATTTTTGTGTGGTTTTACAATTTCTTCTCCACTATTTGTAATGGTGGTAAAACCTGCATAGGAAAGAATGGCTAAGGCCAATGCACCCAAGTAGTTAATCGTTGAATAATCGTTTGAAACACCTTTTGGTACAGCTTCTGAGAGTGAAAAGCCTGCTACCCATAATCCCCCTACAGCAAAAATAACGATACCACCAATTTTAACAATGGCCATAATGAAGGAGACCCTATCGACTACTTTATTACCTAATATATTGATAATAAATACAATCACTAACAAGGAAACCCCTAAGGTAGGGATCCATGGGCTATTTTTACCCACATCAAATAACTGAAGTGTGTAAGAACCGAAAGTTCTAGCTACCAAGCTTTGGTTGATAATCATTGCAAATGCCATTAAAAGAGCAGCAAATGCAGTTGTTAATCCTTTTCCATAGGCTTTATTGAGGTACATGGCGATTCCACCTGCTGAGGGATAGGCGTTTGACAATTTAATATAAGCATAAGCACTTAAACCCGAAATAATTGCGCCTACCAAAAATATGAAGGGGAACAATGCACCGGATAGTTCCGCCACCTGCCCCAATAAGGCAAAAATGGCTGCTCCAATCATAACCCCAGTTCCAAGCGAGATAGCTCCTGTGAGTGATAGGCTGTTCTTTTTATATTTTCCCATAATTAAATTGACAACTTATTTATGTTCCAATTGTAGAGGGAATCCCAGTGTAAACCAGTCATGCATTTCTCCTCTGTAGTTCAATATTTTATCGGGAGGATTGCCTGCTATTCAGTAAGGTTTTGTGTTTCTTTTTGAAGGGAACCTTCAAACTTAGGCAAGGGTCTATTTTTCTTTTCCGCTTCTGTTGCTACTACCCCATTTTTTCGGATATCGTTAATCAACCATTGCATTTCCATAATTTCCCTACGTTGTGCTTTAATGATTTCATCAGCGAGTTTCCTTACTCTTACATCCTCTATTTGAGCACGCTCACTTGTCAAAATAGCAATTGAATGATGCGGAATCATTCCTTCCATATAGTCTACCTCAGTGACGGTGACCTGACTTCTTACCAATCCTATACCACCGATAATAAATACAATGCCCAACCCGATTATTGCTATGTTTGCCCCTCGGTTTTGATACATATTCAACATATACAAGAGCATTATGATAATCATGGCTCCAGTCATTATTATCGTCATAAAAAGCCTTGTTTCGCTAAACCAGAAATGATCAATAATCTGGTAAGAATGGGTGTACATTAAAAAGAACATGGCCACCATTGATGTAGCAATCATTGCAAAAAACTTAAAATAATTGCTGTTTTGATTTTGACTATTTTCCATCTTTTTAAAATTTTAGAGTTTAATTAATTTAAAATATAATAAATTCGTTAAAACCTCATCGATAATCCTCCACCAGCACCAAAGCGATTGTCATAACTACCCATAAGTGAAAAATTTCTGGATAGAAAATATTCCACACCGGCAGACCAGGTTGTTTCTCCTCTATAATTAATTGGTTCATTGGTGCCTTCCTTGGTGAGTGTGTTTACCCAACCAAAATCGGCCTGATATTCGTAGTTACCAAAAATCACCGTACGAGGAAAAACCATGATTTCCCGGTTTATTCTTATCCCTGGACGAAGCAAATTATCCATTCTGACATCCAAATTGAACATGTATGGTGTGAAAAAACGTATTCCAGCAACTGCTGTAGTAGAGAGTTCATCAAGACTGTTCGCTATTTCATTCTCCATATTAACCCCAGCAAACACGCGAAAATAATCGTACAAATAGCGTTCATACGTAAATTCCAACTCCATATTTTGGTTGTAGCCAAACTCAGCAGCCAGATTGAACTGATTTCTTATATTTGAAGCTACTAAATTGAGTTCAGTCATATGAGAAGCAACATCCACCATACCCCATTTGTAAAACTGATCTGTTTCATGAATAAGTTTAGAAACAGGAAACTCGGCCATTCTTGAGTCTCTCGGTGTATCGTAACTATAAATACGTGCCATGCCACCCATCATGTGATACAGTACGTGGCAGTGAAAAAACCAATCACCGTATTCATTGGCATCAAATTCTATTACCATTTTTCCCATGGGAGGCACATTCACCGTATGTTTTAAGGGAGAATACTCTCCATTCTCATTAATTACGCGGAAAAAATGGCCATGCAGGTGCATAGGGTGATGCATCATGGTGAGGTTGTTTAGGGTTATACGTGTTACCTGACCTTTTTCAATTTTAATTTTATCAGCTTCTGCTAAAGGCACGCCATTCATGCTCCAGATGTATCTCCACATATTACCCGTTAAATTTAACAGTACTTCTTTAACTGGTTTATCATCCTCAAAGTCTGTTTTCGCAGCAGATTTCAGGTAGTCATAATTGTATTCAGAAAACATATTCATACCTTCCATCGGATCTTCTGTTACAGACTTATCCATGACCATGCTCTTTTCATGATTCATTTTGGAATGATCCGTATCTTCCTTATCTGGTCTCATTTCCATTCCTTCACCTTCTCTCTTATTATGCTTCATATTAGAATGATCCATGCTTTTCATATCCATTTCATCATCCATCTGCATACCCCAATTATCCATCATTTGGTAAGGTTCCTCATTCCCTGAATTAAATTTCATGGCAGGAGCACCCATACGCATATCCATTTTAGCCATATTCATCATCATCAATATTTTATCTGGTCTTTCGACCACTGGTGCAGAAAGTATTTCTCCCTGCCCCAGGTATGCTGTGGAGTAACCAGAACCATCCTGCGCCATGGCCCTAAACTCTATTTTACCTTTTTGAGGTATCGTAACGATAAAATCATAGGTTTCAGCAATTGCAATAAATGTCTTATTATGCTCAATGGGCTCCACGTTTAATCCATCTGCAGCTACCAATAGTGGATCCTTACCTCCAAAAGTCATCCAGAATTGGGAAGAAGCAGAGCCATTTATGATGCGTAGACGTACTTTATCTCCAGGTTCAAATTGAGGATATTCCTGAACTTCCTGCCCATTGTTTAGAAAAGCCGGGTAATATATATCTGCTATATCGGCACTTTCCATACGTTGCTTCCAGAAATTGAGCTGAGCCCCAAAACCTCCTCTTGCAATGACCTGATTTAATGGGGTAGCAGTCCCTTTTTTAATATTGTACCATTCATTGCCTCGTTTAAGGTTTCTCAATACGTTCATTGGCTTTTGATTGGTCCAATCAGAGAGCACCATAACTAATTCTTTATCATATTCTAAGGTTTCCTCAATGGGATCTATAATTATGGAACCATACACGCCACTTTGCTCTTGCAGCATAGTGTGGCTATGGTACCAGTAAGTGCCAGATTGTATTAGTGGAAACTCATATTTTTGAGTTTCACCAGGTTTAATGGGCGGAGTGGTAAGATAGGGCACCCCATCATAAAAGTTAGGCAATAACAGACCATGCCAGTGAACTGATGTTTCCACATCCATTTCATTTTTCACATAAATCACGGCATAACCACCTTCCTTAAACCTGAGGTTTGGTCCGGGAATATCACCATTGACCGTCATTCCCTTGATTTCCTTTCCAGCCTTATTAACTAGTTCCTGTTTAATAGTCAGGTTATAAACTGAAGTATCTGATTGTGCTGTTACAGCTACCCCTGATAGTAAGAGTAAAATTGTTAAAGCAAGGCTGCGTTGTAATGGCATAATTAATTTTTTTATTCTTTTAGTTATACAATAAGGTTTTCAGTAAATCAATAATCATTCCTTTATTCAATTTTAAAGATGTAAATGAATCAATCTTTCCTTATATTTTTTATGATATTTTGATTTAAATGTATAAAATTTTATCTTTTTTTTAAAAATTAGTTTTTTGGCAAACCTTCCCGAGAATTAGAATCAGTTCCTCTGCTTTTTTTATACGCACTAATAGAAAAACCAGTAACTTTTTTGAATTGGTTAGATAAATAATGAACGCTGCTGTACCCCAATTTTATGGCAATTTCGGAAACATTAAGCTGACCATATTCCAGAAACTCTTTTACTTTTTCAATGCGAATATGGATATAATATTTCTCCAGGGTATAACCTATTTCTTTAGTGAACACTTTGCTGAGGTAATTGTAATTCTTACCAATTCTTGATGAAATGTATGCTGATAATTTTATATTATTTTTAGGTTTTTTTTGCACGAGCTTCAGGTAATCCAATACTGCGATTTTGATCTGCTCTATTAAAATTGTCTTCTTGTCATAAATAAGTTCAAATCCAAACTTTTTTATTCTTAAATCGATTTCTTCCAGTGAGACGGTAGCCGATATTATCACTTCGGCACAACCCAACCTAACAGAGTGTATATCAATATCAAAAACCTCCAATTCATTTTTGACAACCAAAATGCAGCTTGGAGAAACCATATTTTTTATATGGAGCTTGGTTATCATATTATTTAAAATAAGACCGCATGTTTTTTTCAGAAATGAAATAGTAAACCCCTTTATCCTGACCAGGCCTTAGTGTTATAAATGCATTTGCTTTATTTACTTTTTCACCCGAAAAAGGATCTGTAGCGTACCGAACATTATCGGAGTTCTCTTGGATTTTACTTTTACACATTTGGCAGCAGCCATAGTAAGTTTTACCTTCTGCTTCAACAGGAATTTGTTCTACTCCCATAAAGGCATCATTCACCATGCAAACCAGTTCCCTAGGTATTTGCTCATTTTCATTCACACCCACCGGAATTTGATTAAACGCATTTGAAAATTGCCAGAAAAGGCCTCCCATGATTAAAAGGCCAAATCCAGAAAGTATTATTATTGATTGTCTGTCCATAATTGAAAAGATTTATGGTATCTGTGGGAATGCAATGACCATCATCTGATTGATGAAATAACTGCAACCTTTCCCACAGGGTTTGAGATTTAATTGATCGTTTCCTTCACACTTCCACATTTCAACATTTTGTCACCGAAATAAGGATTTTTGATCTCCTTCTCATTTGATAACCAAAAAGCACCGGTGTTTCCATTGGCCATCGGGCAATACTCCAGGTATATTTCACCCATTGAGAGTGTACTGGCTTTAACCAATGTTGTCATTTCATTACTTAACACGGCAAAGGCTTTTCGCTGCTCATCCAGGATAGAAGCCGAAGCTACCTTACCTGCTTCGGCCTGTGCAGATTTAGTATTCCCTAAGGAAGCCAAAGACTTTTGAAGCTTATCAGCAGCCCCTTTAGCTTCATCCGGATGAGATGCTACCAATGCTTCTTTGGGGTGAATATAATGGCCGTAAGCTTTGCTCATCGCTTCATCTTTGAACATTGGATCCATCTGTTGTCCATCGGATTGTTTACCATGCCCTGCATGATCGTGTTGTGCCAAGGCCCCGAAGGTTGCGAAAGCCAGAGCCATCATTAGAACTGCCTTTTTTCTCATTACATTTTTCATATTATTGATTTTTAAAGGTTAAACATTTGTAGAATGGCTATCCCGACCACTATAAGAATGACGATTCCCCAGATGATCCGAAAACCCTAATTTTCTTTCCGTTTTGCAACATTCATTTGATTTTTTCGTCTGGTTTTGTTGATATGTATAGAACTAGTGGCGAGCAGTAGTTTCCAGAGTATGATTTTTAGGTTATTAGTCGTTTCCATCATTGTTGATCTGAGTCAAAAATTCTGTCAATTGCTTTTTTTCTTGTTCATTCAGGTATGCCTCAGGGTGCATCCAAAGGTATTCCTTCAGAGGCATCTCTCCATCTCGTATTTGCGAAATCATAGAGCGGATCTTTTCTCTTTTCATCCGGTCAGAATACTCCTGAAAGGTGGAAAAGTTGAGCTCTTCCTTACCTTCATCTATGTGCTTTTGAAGGAACCAAGCCAAAGGACGAACCCTGCCATACCAAGGATAATCGGTATTCTTGCTATGACAGTCATAGCAAGAAGCCCTTATCATATTTCGGATGTCAACAGGAGCTCCTACTGACTGGAAAAAGTCCGTTTCTGGTAGTTCATCACTTTGATTTTTGGGCACGGGAATAAACTGCATTCCCACACCCACTATCAAAATGGCTATTAATACTTTTTTCAGCATGGTTTAAAGGTTGATGACCTCTTCTACCTTACCACACTGGAGCATCTTTGAGCCAAACAATGGATTTCTGATTTCTTCCGATGCGCTCAGCCACATTCCTCCTTTGTGGTCATTGTACATTGGGCAATATTGCTGGTAAAGCTTGCGATCGGTTCCGGTAAAGGCGATGAGATCTTTCATGTCTTTACCAAGTGCTTCGAAATGCTCTCGCTGGTGATCAATTTCGCTTTCAGCTATGTGCTCACCATGATTTTTTGCCACGTCTATGATCTCCTTGGCTTCTGCCGTTTGATCTTCTGCCACCTGGCTCATGTTCATTTCGCCCAAAGCATTGGCAAGTGTTTTACCTGCGGAAGCGGCTGTTTCCTGATCGTCATTGACCAGTGCGTCTTTGATGGAGAGGTAAGCCTCAATTACCGCGCTTACATCTGCGTTTTTGTCTGCCGAAGATGCTTCTTCCTCCATCGCTGTCTGTTCAGATTTTGCAGTGGTTGTTTGCTCGGCTTTTTCTTCTGATTTGTTGGATGATCCACAGCTTGCAAGAACTGCTGCGATACCAAGTGTTAAGATTACATTTTTCATAATAATTGATTTTTAAAGATTAAACATTTGAATGATGGCCACACCGATTACCAGGAGAATCACAATCCCCCAGATGATCCGAGAAAACCATATTTTTAATTTTGATGGGGGCTTTTCATCCTCCGTTTTACAACATTCTTTCATTTAATTGTTGATTTCACTTCACCACAAGTAAGCATGGCCTCTCCGAAATACGGATTGCGAATCTCCTCTTCGGTGCTTAGCCAGTTAGCTCCTTTATTATTATCCGCCATAGGACAAAACTGGACATATAGGGTTTGGTCCAATGGGTTGAAAGCTTTGGTCAAATCAATCATCCCTTCAGACACCTGTTGGAATGCTTTACGCACAGCCTCAATATCTTTCAAATGCTGTACGTGTTGCAAGGCATTTTTCAAATCACTGCTATGGTCCATCCACGCATTATGTGATGCTCCGGTAAAAATTGACATATTCACTGCATCCAGTTTTGCTTTCAACTCATTAGCCGCACTCTGAGCCTCAGCTAAATTATCAGCCACTAGTGCATCCTTGAAATTCAGGTATTCCTCATAAAGAGGCTTTAATGCATCTTTAGCTTTTTGGTTGATTGAAACAGATTTTACTTCCGCTTTTTTTCCAGGTGTGGAGGTTGAAGAAGAAGCCGACATCTCCATACCCCCATGATTATGGCCTGTCATGGCCGGGCCACCTTCAGGGTTCATCATGCTCGGTTTCCCTGCCAGTTGAGCCGCTGCGTCTATACTGAAGGTACCATTCACGGCTATTTCCTCACCTTCCTCCAGGCCACTCTCCACAATAAAGCTGTCACCTAAACCCGGCCCAAGCGTTACATCACGCATCATGAAACTTACTCCACTGCCGGAGGTATTTTTCACATAGACTACAGAGCGTTTACCCGTCCACATTACGGCTGTTTTCGGAACGATAACATTGTTGGACTTTTTCGGCAATGTAGCTTCTACCGTACCGGATGCAAACATTTCAGGTTTTAGCTGATTGTCTTTATTGGGTACTTCCACCCGGGCCTTGGCTACCCGGGTTTTTGGATTAATTACCGGATCTAAAAAGCTTATCTTGCTTTCAAACGTTTGGCCCGGGAGTGATTGAACTGTAAACCGCACCTGGTCTCCCTTATTTATCCAGGGCATATCCGACTCATACACATCAAACAGCACCCATACGCGTGATAAATTTGCAATCTCATAAATAGGTTCCCCTCGCTTGATGTAGTCACCCACATTAACATTTTTGCTCAACACATAGCCTGAAATGTCTGCCGTAATTGGAAATTCATCGGAAGGGGTACCACTTTCTAATATTTTATCTATCTGACCGTCTGAAAGCTTCCAGTTTTTGAGTTTTGCCCGGGCTGATTTAAATAATTGTGGTTGTGTATCTTTGATTTTTTGCGCTTCAAACAATTCCTCCTGAGCAGTAACTAAATCAGGCGAATAGATATAGGCAATTACCTGTCCCCTGCGCACATATTCACCTGTGAAGTTAACATTCAGTCGTTCAATTCTACCTGGAATGTGACTGGATTGAGAGGAAACAAGCCGCTCATCTTCCTGTACCTTCCCGTTTAATCTAACTGTTTTCACTGGATCCATGGTACCCACAGTGGCAGTTCTAATATCAGCTAGTTGCATGGCGGTAGGCGACATACTTACTGCCATTGGGTCAAGTACTTCATCCTGATCATCCTCCAAAGGAATGAGGTCCATTCCACAAATAGGACAGTCTCCGGGTTCACTCTGACGGATCTGTGGGTGCATAGAGCAGGTCCATACGGTCTCTCCGGCTATTTCTGTCGTGTGCTGGTGCTCATCATCCATTTTACTCTCAGATGATGAACCACCAAAAATCAACCAACCCAGCAATAACCCTATTGCCAGTGTTGACAGTGCTATGATTATTATTTTTTTATTCGTATTCATCTTAATATGTTTTTGCAGTTAAGTAATTGAGTCTGGCCAGGGCAATTTGATACTGTGTTTCGGCCGTTGCCTTCATCTTTTCATATTTTAGTAACTGTTGCTGCATACGCAGCACTTCTTCAAACTCCTTTCCCGAATTGCCATATGCAGTAAAAAGCAGGTTAAGTGCTTGATTGGATTCCTGAATTTGCTGATCATACAGCTCAAGCAACTCTTGCTGTTGTTGAATTTCAAACCAAGACATTTCATAGTTTGACGTAAGGGTATTGGCAAAATCCTCTTTTTGGAGCGCAAAGCTTTCCTGCATGAGCTGTGCTTCTTTTACAGCCGCTTTATATTTGCTTCGGAAAATGGGAATGCTGACAGAAACCATCGGCATCAAGGCATTTTTACCATTGTCTTGGGGAGCTGCCATATCAGAAGCCAGATCTGTACGTTCTCCGACCATTACATAATCCAGCCCTACTCCAAACTTTGGAAGCCCTTGCTTATAGGCTACCTCCTCACTTGCCTCACTGGAGGCTATTTTTAAGTCCAATTCTTCCAACATAGGGTTGTTCGTAAGCAAAGAGTCCTTTCTAAAATTATCAGGCAAGGCTTGAGCAAAGAGAGAGTCCTCTACAATTACCAATGCGTCTTCCTCTCTGTTGAGCAGTTTATTAAACCGGGTCAGCAGAGGAACTTCCTTATCGTTCAGAATGGAAAGGTTGGTTTTGGCATCTTTCAACATAATATCAACACGCAAGAAGTCAACCATAGTACCCGCTCCATTTTCAAACTTCTTATTGGTAATGGTTTTATAAGACTCCAGTATTTCAATATTCTCCCGCTCAATCTCTTTCCATTGATTGAGCTCATAAAGCGGATAGTATGCTGCTGCGACCTGATAATACAAGCGGTTCCTGGCATCCAGAAAAGACTGGTATTTAGCTTCAGCCATCAAAGCCGCAGCATCACCCTGTGCTTTCAAGGTACCAAACCAGGGAAACATCTGTGTTAAAGAAAACCTGGCCCGTTGCGGTCCCACCCTCGTTTCTACCGGTGAAATGAAATAGCCAAAAGAGAAATTAGGATCCGGCAAAGTATTTACCTGTTCCACTTTCTGAATAGCCGCTTCAAATTCCCGGTATTTCGCTTGTAGACCGGGATTGTTTTCTGCTGCTATTTTTAAATAGTCATCCAGGGTCTGCGCTTCACTCACGCTGGTTCCGAAAAAAACAAGTATTATGATATTTACAATGATCTTCATGATTGTATCTTATTAAGTTTTCTTTCCTCTCTCATACAGTATAAAACCGGCACTATAAAGTAGGTGACCGCAGCGAAGAACATACCTCCAAATGCGGGAATAGCCATCGGGATCATGATGTCCGCACCACGTCCTGTTGAGGTTAGTATAGGAAGCAAAGCAATGATGGTTGTGGCAGACGTCATCACAGCTGGTTTTATTCTTCGTTGACCAGCTTCCACTGTTGCCGCTCTTATTCCTTTCAGATTATCTGTTTTATTTCTATCAAAACTTTGATCTAAATAAGTTGCCATTAACACACCATCATCTGTAGCAATGCCAAACAAGGCAATAAAGCCTACCCAAACAGCCACGCTCAAATTGATAGTGTGTATCTGGAACAGGTCACGGAAATTGGTGCCGAATATGGAGAAGTCCGCAAACCAGGTCTGGCCATACAGCCATAACATGATAAAGCCCCCGCTAAATGCCATGGCAATACCAGTAAATACCATCAATGAAGTGGCTACAGATTTGAATTGGAAGTAGAGAATAAGGAACACAATACCTAGAACGAGCGGTACTATAATAGTCAGCCTTTTCTCTGCCCGCACCTGATTTTCATAGCTCCCAGAGAACTTATAGCTGATCCCGGCAGGAACAATTAATTCCCCTGAATCTATCTTGGCCTGGATAGCCGCTTGCGCGTCATTGACTACCCCAACTTCAGAGTATCCATCCCTTTTATCAAACAGTACATAGCCTACCAAAAAGGTTTCCTCACTTTTGATCGCCTGTGGCCCCCTCACATACTCAAAGTCCACTACCTGGCTGATCGGTATTTGTGCTCCTGTAGGTGTAGGCAGCAGGATTTTACCTAATGACTCAGGGTCGTCCCTGAGTTCACGGGGGTAGCGTACCCTCACTGGAAAACGCTCGCGTCCTTCCACGGTAGAAGTAATCTTCATTCCTCCGATAGCAGTTTCAATGGTTTGCTGTACATCTTCCACATTCAATCCATAGCGAGATATTTCATCACGGTTAATATTCAAATGAAGGTAGGGTTTACCTACAATCCGGTCGGCAAATACGGCCTCTGCTTTTACCGAAGGAACATTCTTAAGTACTTCTTCCAGTTGTAGCCCGAAATCTTCAATGGTTTTCAGGTCAGGGCCGTACACTTTGATTCCCATTGGGGCTCTCATACCTGTTTGAAGCATGACCAGTCGGGTTTCAATAGGCTGCAGCTTAGGTGCTGAAGTTACTCCCGGTATTTTGGTGACCTTCACGATTTCATTCCAGATATCATCCGGGGACTTTATCTGTGGCCGCCAGTTGCGGAAATAATTCCCGTTATCATCAGGTATGAGTTCCTCCAAGATAACCCCTCGGTTAATGGCTTCCTCATTAGAAAGACTATCACCGCTGTTTAGTATGAAGCGATCTTCCTTATCAACTTTAAACCTTACCCGATGCCCTTTTTCACTGAGCATGTACTCCGGTTTATAGTTGATAATATTTTCATACATGGAAATGGGTGCCGGATCCAAAGCAGATTCTACACGTCCAAGTTTTCCCACCGTGAGATCTACCTCGGGAATATTAGTCAGTAACATATCAAGTTGTCCAACCACTTTGCGGTTATACTCAATGCCGGAATGAGGCATGGAGGTAGGCATAAGTAGGAAACTCCCTTCATCAAGGGAAGGCATAAATTCTTTGCCCACACCCGGGAAGGTATGGGTCAGGCCAGACCAGACTGTAGTAGTCTGAAGATCCCAGCCGAGCTTATCAAACGCTTTAGGTATAAACCCAAAAACAGTATTAAAACCCAACCAGACATTAGCGCCAAGCAAAATCAAGAAAGTAGGTATTAATAGAAACTTAACTTTATTATCCAGGCACCATTTTAATATAGATTTATAATAATACTCTAAAAGCGTAAACGACCCCAGGATAAATCCTACCAACAAGGTCACAAATATAAAGTTGAGTAATAGAGACTTTGAGGCTCCTAGTGGTAGCCAATATTTGGCTAAAAGCCATGTTGCACCAATGAGTACAATGATCAGCTCGGCATAATTGTAGAGAAATAATACAGGTTTAGAAAAGTTTGCTTTTTTAGTGTCAAAAATATTCTTTAAAATTCCGATTGTACCAAATAGTACCAGCAATACGCCACCCCATATCTGACCGATAACAAGTCCTATAATTCCCAGTACTACTAAAGCGTAGCCGCCATATTTCTTTACAAATTTATTATTGATTTTGAACCCAAAGAACCAATGTGCCAAAGTAGGCATGATCAATAGACTCACCAACAGGGCAGCTATCAAGGCAAAGGTTTTAGTGAATGCCAAAGGCCCAAAGAGCTTTCCTTCGGCAGCTTGCATGGTAAAGACCGGAATGAAGCTGACAATGGTGGTAGAAACAGCAGTGAGAATAGCAGTACCCACTTCTGAAGCTCCATTGTAAATGGTTTCTATCAGTCTTTGACCGGGAGGAGCTTCATCTATATGCTTGATAATATTTTCGGAAAGTATAACGCCCAAGTCCACCATTGTACCAATTGCAATGGCAATTCCTGACAAGGCCACTATATTGGCATCCACGCCAAAGTAGCGCATTGCTATAAACACCATCAAGACCGCGATAGGCAAGATACTTGAAATGAGAAATGAAGCCCTAAGATTATACACCATCACGATCACTACCAAAATGGTAATGAGCACTTGAAGCGAAATAGCTTCTTCCAGGGTTCCCAATGTTTCATAAATGAGTTCGGAGCGGTCATAAAATGGAACGATAGTCAACTGGCTTTCCCTTCCATTTTCCAACGTTTTTTTAGGCAGGCCTGGGGCAATTTCTTTAATCTTATCCTTGACGTTGTTAATGACCTGTAAGGGGTTAGCACCATAGCGGGCCACCACTACTCCACCTACCACTTCAGCACCATCTTTATCCAGCAGTCCTCTTCGGGTGGATGGGCCCAGGGTAACTACACCAATGTCTTTAATACGGACGGGAACATTTTCCTGAACAGCAACTACGGCCTTTTCAATGTCTTCCACTTTTTTGATGTAACCCAAACCACGCACCAGGTATTCTGCCTGGTTGATCTCAATGGTTTTAGCCCCTACGTCTTTATTTGATTTCTGTACTGCCTGCATTACTTTATGCAAGGGGATATCATAAGCTTTTAGGGCATCGGGATTAACATCAATCTGATATTCCTGTACAAAGCCTCCTATGGAAGCTACTTCCGAAACGCCTTCCGTTGCATTTAGTCCATATTTGACGTAGAAGTCCTGTACGGTACGGATTTCGTGCAAATCCCAACCCCCAGTAGGGTTTCCATCTTTATCTCTGCCCTCAATGGTATACCAATACACCTGGCCCAGGGCAGTGGCATCAGGCCCGAGTGCCGGCTGTACCCCTTCCGGCAATAAGCCTGAAGGCAAGGAACTGAGTTTCTCAAGGATACGGGAGCGAGACCAGTAAAACTCTACATCTTCACTGAAAATGATGAAGATACTGGAGAAGCCAAATATGGAAGAACTCCTTATAGATTTTACGCCCGGTATACCCAATAGATATGTAGTCAATGGATAAGAAATCTGATCCTCAATATCCTGTGGAGACCGGCCTTGCCATTGGGTAAATACAATTTGCTGATTCTCCCCAATATCTGGTATGGCATCCACGGGGACGGGGTCGGAAGGCAATGCCCCTATTTGCCAGCCGAAAGGGGCGGTAACAATGCCCCAGGCAATAAAGCCAATTAATATGAGAACGGTAACCAACTTGTTCTCAAGAAAATATCTTATAATTTTATTAAGCATATTATTTACATTCAATTTTTAAATTGATTTAAAAGGCATAGAAATAATGCCTCCAGGCCTTAGCGAGCTATGCCCTTGATCACGATTAATTGAATGAAATGCTTAAATAAGGAAGGACTGAACGAGTATAGGTATATCGCGTTCAATCAAAGGAGGGGAATAGTTTTTATATTCTGTTTTGTCTGCTTCAGAAGAATATGTTATGCCGATAAAGGTTGCAAAAAATGCGGCTACAAATTCTAAGCTTAACGAACTACCAATAACCTGAGCTTGAAATTCATCTTCTACCTCAAGAGATTGATACTCATTTTCACAGCAGGGTTTTTTCTTGAATTGATTTTCTTTTGACGTTTCGGTTTCACAACCGCTTTCCATATCGGACATACCACAATGTAATTCTGTATGGCCAACTACTATTTGCGTTTCCATTGCCATTCCTCCACAATAGTGTGTTACCATTGCAAAGCCGGAATTGCCAGCCAGAAAAATTAAAAGTAGCGATATGGAAATTATTCTTTTCAAGAAATTATCTTCTTTAGTAATTTTGATATACGCAAAGTAAACCTAAATGATTCCTGTTCCTGTTCAATATCTTGTTTTAAATGTATGAAATTTCTCTTCCTTTCAGGTAGCAAAGGTAAACTCACCTTGTTTTAAGCATTTTAAGCAATTAATCAAGTATTACATTTTTTCAATTTCAAGTGAAAATCCACAGATACTTCATCTCTCACTTTTATCGTTCCAAATAGCTTTTGAGGAGGTTGCAGACCAAAATCTGAAAAAAGAAAAGTCCGGCTGCCCTCCAAATGCTTATGATTCTCACCTTCTTCTTTTACTATGCATGAAACTGTGTAGACATTAGACTTTCCTGCCAGGGTGATTTCTACTTTGCCGAATAGTCCGTTTTCGTGGGAGGAACTCTCCTTCAACTCAATAAACCTAATACTTATCTCCGGAAACTCATTAGCCCTGAGGGTCTTGGCAAAGTCCCGGGTCATCATAGAGTTATGGCAATCAAAGCCAGCTGCCTTCATAAAAATCTCACCATTAAATGAAGGGTTTTCAGCACCTTGAGGATAGTTTTCCATCATGGTATCCTCTCCTTCATAATTCACTGAAAGGCAGTGAAACTGATTGATATTAGTTGTTCCTGATATCTCCACCCGACTTTTACCTGTAACCCGCCATTGTGTTTCTTTGCATGTCTCGGCACTACAGGAAAGAATTGGGTTGAAATTTATGACTACCATGAGTAAGCAAAACGCCATTGTTTATTACTTTTTCTTGCTGTTGTCTGATTGCTGACCGTTATTATTCCTAAACTTTTCGTTGTACCAAAGGTCCAGTGCATCGGCTTCCTCACCTGACAGCAATTTCAATGCTTTTTCATATTCCTTCCTTAAAAGCTCTTTATCAAAGCTTACTTTTTCAAGAATTTTTTTGCAATACTGCAGTTTGTCCATTTTTACTTTAATACTCAGAAAAGTGCCGGATAAATGTTCCGGCACAAAAATACTTTTGTTTAAAAACTTATTACTGCTTCTATGTTTATGCCATCAAATTCACCTCCATTGTATTTGGTGCCTGTCCAGCCTTCGCCTTCATACTTTTGAGATACATATTCCAGCTTGGCCATTACATTTTTAGTCATGTACCAACCACCACCAATATTCACCCGATTAATTTCTTGTGTTAAAGCATTTTCAAGCATCTCTCCTGAAACAGTGTTATACCTTCCACCTAGATAAAATTGTTCAGTATTGCCAAAACGATAGAGAAGTTCCCCTGCTAACTGTGTAAAAGCCCCTCCACCTTGATCGTCACTGCTTGAGGCTACTTCGTAAATCCCGAAAAACTCCAGTCCTTTATATTTTATGAATGGGTTGATTTGAATGGCTGTTAGTTCTCTGAATCTTGGGTTGAACCGTCCTTCAAAGGGGCCTCCATCACCGTCCAGCGTTTGCATGACATTGTAATACCGCGATCCTGCCCGATCTCCACCGTAAATCCAGGAGCCTGTCGTAGTACCTTTATTGATATACCAGGAACCTGTTAAACGTAATCTGAAGTCATCACTTAGTTGATTGTCATAACCGAGTTTTCCATAGAAAGATGCCTTGTTGTCAGAATTATCGTTGACCACTACGCTCTGATTAAGTTTCCCATTCGTAATTCCAATTACTCCTAAAAAACCATTTTTCATTATAGTAAGCTCACCGAAAGCCTCCGTTGAAAAAGCATCCATAATATAATTGCCCACAAATGGGTTAAAAATAGCCCTTGCATTATCGCTTCTTCTGAAGTGGGCATCTCCATAATTAAACTCATCTAAGCCAATAGTTATACGGGCTACATCCATAAAGCCCTGCATAAAACCCGGTTTTATAAAGTCCAATTTGTCAATTTGAAGATAACCACCTTTCACCCATGCTTCCCTGTGATTTTGGGATGAAAGATAAGTCCTCAGGTGCATTCTCAACCCATCATACAGCTGAACATCAATGTTGAGGTTAGCTGTGGGAAGATTGAAGTTTGTTCCTAATTCTACCAAACTGTCTAGCGAATTGGTTTGATTGATACTTTGAAATTGCATAGCAAAATCACCTCCTATACGTACTTTCACTCCATCAAACTCCACGGTGTCTTGCTTGGATGGTTCAAATACGTTAAGACCGGCTTTGTCATTAGGCCGAAAATACTGCAGGGCAGGTTGCTGTGCATACACTATACTTGATGTCAGAAGTATTAGTGATAGTATGGTAATTCTATACCCATTGTTTCTTGTTTTCATATTTATAAGCGTTTTAGTTTATTAACTTAAAAGTTGTTTCAAAAGAAATTTGTAGTTTGTCCCCCGTTTTAATTGTGCCTAATAAGGCTTTGGGAGGCTCTATATTAAATTGTGTAAAGGTGATAGGGAATGATCCGGAAAACTGTACAGTATTCCCGGTAATTACATAATCCACTTGAAGGGAAACCAAACTTTTAGTACCGACAATAATCAGATTACCCTTTGCCCGTAACGACTGATCGGTAATCGTCTCAATTTCTATCAGCTCAAATTGTATTTCGGGGTATTTTTTTGCAACAAGTGCTTCATAGGCATTGTCATCCATGCTGCCTTTTCCACTCTTTAATGATTTAGTAGGCAAGGTGACTACAAGTGAATTGATGCGAGTGATTTTTTGGTTTTCAATGGTTATTTGCCCCTCTCCAGTGGCATCATCCGATACCATATCCCAATCGTGAAGAGTAGAGGTGCCTGATACTTTAAATTCTTGATTAATGATGAGTGTATAGGCATTTTGGGCAACTGTTTCTCCACCAACTATTAATAATATGGCCAATAACAACGCCCACTTTAGTTAACTTTTTGGTTTTACCTGACTCTGTATATACATATATCCTCTCTTTTTGAAATATTGAATCCAAAAGTATTGAGAGAGGCTGGGGTGATCTGTACAGTATTATGGCTTTTATGTATGAATTCTTGTTTTGAGAGCACTTTGTTGAATGAAATGTCTATTGAAGCTATTTCGGACGAATTAGCCAAATAAAAAACGGTAGGCGTGAAAGAGGACGAGCAGGTACAATAACTTTACATACTGACTGATTATATCTAAGGAATTTTATTCCGAAACTACTATTTTGGAAAAAAAATTGGGTGTGTTTTCATCAGAATAGATTGGAACTATAGTTCAACACAAACATGGAAAATACAACCAAAGCAGTAATCCACAAAAACACCTGACTCGCCATACTTTTATTTTTTGCCTTTTTACAATTCTCACACCTTTGATTGTTCTTTTTATTACCATACGCCTGGTAAAATGAAAAACCTAATGATAAAAAGGCCAGTGTGTATAAATAGGGCCGCATCGGGTGTAGCCACGAAAACCACGTAACCGTGCCCGAAAAACCGGCAATACCAACAACAATAGCCGGCCCCCAGCAACAAAAGAAGGGGGCTACCGCAGAAGTCAGACTTAGACCTAATAAAACACTTTTCTTCATAAATATTTTAAAATTATTAGATTTCGGTTATCCTAATATTCCATTTACTATTTAACTCATCATCCTCTTTATCTTCTACCCATCCTTTCAGCTTAATCCTTCCGGACTTAAGTTTTGCAAGTATGTCATCAGGAGTATCTGAGCTGATTTTGAATGTCTCTCCGTTTACGCTTATACTCCACTCATTATCCTTCTTCACCAATTCACCATTTAACGTTACTACTGCATTTCTGGCTGAAAATCCGTTATTCTTAACTTCTTTCTGAATTTTTTGTAAGGTCAAATCATTGTCAGCAGCTAGCTCAAGATATGCTTTACCATCGTTAAGACTTACTTTAACACTTTGAAGCCCATCCATTTTCTTGAGCCCGCGTTCCAGGCCATATGCACAGGGCGCACAATCCATTCCAAATACTTCCTGATCTACTTGGATCAATTGAGCCATTGCACTGCTCAGGCTAATAATTGTCAACAATGCTATTATTCCTAACTTTTCCATTTTCTTCTGTTTTAATATTTATAACCAATAACTTATATTCATTGAGAGTCTGTATCGCTCTTGAGGGCCTTGCACTACATTCTGATAGACCGGAAATAATGCCCCAAAAGATATTCCCCAGGCTCCATAGAGACCGAGAAATGACGGCCCGAGCATAACTTTTTTTCCTCTTTGATCCATTGGAGACAGTTGGCCTTCAAAAGTGTTGCTTCCAGGAAACTCCGCCAGCGACTCAACAAATATTCTCCAGTCTGGCTTTGGATAGTCTCCCATGAAGATGTTGGGCTGATAGCCAACTACCAAGCTGGCATATGGAAGGTCACCTAATTGATCATTACCCTTCTCAAAATAATACTGATAGCCGCCACCTACCCAGGCGTACCAGGTTCGGGAAGCATACCCGGTAGAGATCGCTCCATGAATGGAGTTGCTTAAGTTGATGCCTCCTCTTGTTTCTTCGGTAGGCGTTGAAACACTTAATATTGCAGTAGATTCAAATCTTTTCCCCACGCCAAATGCATTGGAAAAGAAACGATACCAGACCGAAGCTTCAATATCGCCATTAGCGGGCATATTGCTGTTTCCTCTCGTCCTTGGAGGATCTGAAAGCCGGTTGATCATTGTAGGTGTAGTGATGTTTAACTGTAGGTCTTCCGTAACACCATAAGACCAGATATATCGCAGCATAAAAGACTGATCATCTTCTGTAGCCAGGCTCATGGCAACCGCATTAAAATCAACTCCTCCCTTGGCTAAAGTAGGGGTTTGTAGTCCGAAGAGCGGGCCGTGTCCCTGAGCGTAGGTTTTTGAAAGTGCCATCATGGCAACTATTACAATTAATACTGTTTGTTTCATCTTTACTTTTTAAATCCCTAAAAATTGTTGAAGCGGAAGCAGCAAATAAGCAGAGAATAAGCCAACCACGTAAAGCCCAAAAGATATCCAAAGGATAATCTTACTCCACCGAGCGGCTGTATCACAGGCCGTTTCATTTCCATATTCGTCTATTTCACATGCCTGATTACTCTTGCGACCGTAAAACAGCCAGAAGTTGAACCCGATCAAAATACTGGCTACCAGAAATGTCCACTCCTTATACTTGCTCAACCATATCAGTGCAGGGAAGTCCGAAACTAATCCAGCCACTACCGCTCCCATCCCAACAGCTACGAGCAATGAGGGCAGTGCACAGCAGAGCAGCGTTGAGACAGAAGTAAACAGGGACGCTATGCTGACGAAATCCTGCTTCAGAGATTTTAAGACTCTCATTTTATGCCGCCATTTTAGCACAACTTTCCGCACAAGCTTCACACTTTTCTGCACACTGCTTGCACACTTCACTGTCAAATTTGCCGCACTCTTCTGCACAAGCTTTACACAGATCAGCACAAATGGCGCATACTCTGTCGGCATAATCGGACTGAGATGCCAGCATTTGGACACAGGCGGTACAAAGGGCAAGGCAATCCAGACAAAGCTGATGGCATTTTTTCATATCGGGTTCACCCATATGCTGGTCCAGACAGATTCGCGTAGCGGTTATGCATTCGTTACAATTGTCAATACATTGTTGAATTTCGTTGTTCAATGGTTTCATAACTGTGTTGGTTTAAGTGAATTCCCTCGCCAGCACGGCAGCATGGGGGGAAATATATTTTGTAAGCCGTACCTTACTTCTTTTTTTATCCTTGTCCTATCCCTGCTTTGATCAGTTCTTCTTTGGTGACTCCCTGGCTTTTACAGCAGGATAAAAGCGATCCGTTTACTGCTATGGCCGGCACTTTTTTAATCTGGTATTCTTTCAGTTTGCTCAGACAAGTTTTGTCTTCACATTGCTTAACCAGATCATAGACTGTTATTTCACATTGATCACAGGCTAAGTCTTTTACCATGCTGACTACCGGATCACAAACCGGGCAATTAGCCGTAAATATTTCTACTTGACGTTTCATATTTTCCTCCTTTTGAATTGTTCTGTAAAATGATTTTGTGATTCTTTCCGGATAAGAACAATTCAAAGGTAAGCTTAGGGAGGGGGTGGTCGCCAAGAGGCGATGACTACAAAATTTGATTTATTTTTCTTGATATAAGAAAAGTGATGATGAAAAACGGAGATTTTACCACATCATACTGAGCGGAAATCCGACACTTGCAATACAGAGCAACGGTTTATGAACCGCTTTTTTCATTTACATTGCCTATTCGTTCCTTTAGCTCTGCTATTTCCTTCATTTTTTGAGTAAGGCTATCCAACTCCAGGTGGGGAAACTGCTGGCGGATAAATTCTATACGATCTTCATTACCGCAATTTCCTGGGCAGGCTTCAACGGTTTCTGAAATCTTAATGGCAAGAGCTTTCCGGTAAGCTTCATCCAATAATAAATAATGGGCTTTGTCCAACCCTTTTTGTGCTGCTTTGAACTGTAGTAAAATTTTTTCCGGATCTTTTCCTTCATCCAGCATTTTTATCAAGCCATCCACCTGGCCTTTGATGCTCTGCAAGCGTGTCTTTATATCTTTTGTTAGGTCCTTGGGTATCATAATCCTTCAGATTTTATTAAAGGTACGTTTCCGTCCGGGGTGGTGAACAAAAAGTGTGTATGTTTTTTAATTTCAATTAAACCATAGACCCGATATCCGACCCCATAGAGGGATAGGAATAGACCATGTTCCTTATATCGGCAACTTTTAGTTTAGCCCGAATAGCCATCGCAAAAAGGTTGATCATTTCTTCCGCATGAGGGCCGATGATATGAGCGCCTAAAATGTGGCCATCTTTATCCGAAATCACTTTGTAGGCATAAGTGGATTCATTAATCCGTTTGGCATTATACCCGTTGGAGGCAGAAGCACTTTTCACCTGATGTTCTTTCCCTGACCCTTTCGCTTGCTCTTCAGTCATACCCACAGCAGCCAGTGTAGGTAAGGTGAATACTGCACTTGGCATTTCGGAGTAATCTGGTTTTTTGCTATTGCCCCGAATGATATTGGCCGCCACAGCATGACCTTCCATTACGGCTACAGGCGTGAGGTTTAGCCCATTGCTATCAGCTGCATCACCTGCTGCATAAACTGCAGGGTTACTCTCACTTTGCAGATATTCATTTACCTTGATTCCTTTTTTATTGGAAGCTATATTGGCTTTTTCCAGATTCATATCATCCAATTCTGGTACTCTTCCAGCAGCATTTACTACAAGATTGGTCTTATATGTCTCTGTGCTATTCGGAGATTTGGTGATGACTTTGAATTGATCGTCATCTTCTTTAATGCCTACTACTTCAGTTTCAAGATGCAATTCAATCTCCAATGCTCTGGTTGCATCAACGAGGTGCTTGACAATATCCTCATCAAAATTTTCCAAAGGACGTTTGCCCCGATGGAATATAGTGACCTTACTACCAGCCCTGGCTGCAATGTGGGCAAACTCCATCGCAATATAACCACCTCCAATAAAAGTGATATGTTCAGGTAACTTCTCCAGATTTAGAAAATCGGTACTATCTATGGGTAAATCACCTCCTGGAATGTCCAGGATTACCGGTCTTGCACCTGTGACAATCACGATTTTATCACCTTCCAGCAAATCGTTCCCAATGCGGACAGTGTTTTCAGACTCAAAGCTGGCTGCTCCATGGTACATCTTCACACCTGCGTTTTCATATCCTTTCTCAACGCCTTTGGGCATTTTGGAGACGAGTTCATTTTTGTAAGCCATTAAGTCTTGCCAATTGATGAAAATATCTCCTGAGATGCCTGTACCACTCATTTTATTGGCCCGGTCAATAATCTCCGCTGCTCCAACCAGAATTTTCTTAGGATCGCAACCACGAAGGGCACAAGTACCACCGTAAGGTCGTGAGTCAGTGATGGCTGTTTTTAATCCTTTCTTGGCGCATTTCTTGGCGATGGTCATTCCGGCCATACCGGATCCGATGACGATTACATCATATTTTTTCATACGCAGCAGCTATTTTTTCCACCTTCCTGAATCGGAGGACAGGCGACTGTCCCATAAGAGCAATACACACAGCAATCACCATCTTTGGGCTTGATCACTTCTTTGCAATTTTCACATTCGTAGAAGTACTGACATGCGTCCGTAGGCATGGTTTCTTCTTTCTGATGACTACAGTTTGGGCAGGTGATGGTGGATTGTAATACGATTTCTTTTTCCATGTTATTGATTGTTAGGCTTTTCTACTACTTTGTATCCGGTCTTATTGATCGTTTCTATGATTTTGTCTTTTTCTACTTTATCCGGATCATATTTGACAATGGCATTACCCTTCTCGTAGGATGTTTTTACCTCTTTCACTCCGGCAAGTTCACTGACTGCATGGGTCACGTGAGACTCACATCCCGAGCAGGTCATCCCTTTGACGGGTAATTCTATGGTTTGAAATTCTACTGTTTGGAAAATATCAGACTGTCCCCGCCAATCGCTTATTTTTGAATCTATCACAGTGTATCCTGTGCCATTGATCGCTTCCGTAATTTTGTCTAAACCGACTATTAACGCATCGTATTTTACCTGAGCGCTGGCGTCTTTATAGGAAACAGATACTTCTTGTACACCATTTAAAGAGGATACCGCATGCTTTACATGCTCCTCACAGCCTGTGCAGGTCATTCCTTTGATTTTGAAATCGGCTAACTTGATTTGCGTCTGATCATTGTCGGCAATAAGACCGGTACTATCATTTTTTGGATAGAATATATGCGAATAGGTAGGAAAAGCGAGCATTAGGGCCGCAAACACTGTAACTATTCCCAGGAACTTCTTTGATTGCCAGAATGAAGGTTCTTCGTCTGTTTCACAAGCACAGTCAATTTCTTCTTGTCCCGAAAGCATTCGGGATGGCTTGAGTTTCTGATACCACGCGAAAGCTAATACACCAATTGTCAGCACAATTAAGTACGGCCTAAATGGCTCCATCCATGAAAAAGTAGCTGCGATACCACCAATTCCCGCCAACAGCGAAAATACCGGGGTGATACAACACAGCGAAGCTACTATAGCAGCCAGCAATCCGGCACCCACGCTTTTTGTTGACGTAGTAAACTGTTTAGAATGTTGGCTACTTGTACTCATGACACAGTAGATTTTTGTTCTGTAATTGCAAGGCTCTCTAAAATGGGATTGATAACTTTCAGGTTCTCTTTTTGAAGTGAATAGAATATGGTTTGTCCTACTTTTTCGCTCACTACAAGTCCTCCCTCACGCAGTTTTTTCAAATGCTGCGAAATGGCTGGTACGGTCATACCCAAAATGTCACTTAGGTCACAAGGGCACAGTTGGGATTCCTTACTAAGCAGATAAAGGATTTTGAGCCGGACTTCATTGCCTGACAGGCTCAAGGCCCTGGCGATGCTGCCAATGGTTGGCTCTACCCGGTCTATTTCGGTTTTGCATTGCTGGATTTGTGCTACATCAGCAAATACACGGATACATGATTTCGTCATACTTTAATTATTTAAGCAGTTAATTAAATAACGAGGGTAAGAAACAAAAGTTTAAGCAAATGCTTAAATTATATGTTTTAAAAATCTTCTTCATCACTTATTTGGTAAGCCAGCACATAAATAAAAATTGCTGTAAAAAGAAATTTAAAATTATTGATAATAAAGAAGTAGTAAAGTACGACATTTAGCTAGAGAAAAGAGGTATGTGAGAAATTTTTAGTTAAAAAAAATTACTGTCCTCGGACTAAACTACAAAGTTTAAAATAATGTCTTCCTTCTGAATTTAAGAGGGCTTAGTTTATGGTTTTTAAAAAGTGCCCTACCCTCAGAATTTCAAATCAGTTTGGATAATATTGAGCTTTTTTGAAATATTTTATTAAAGTAAGCTTCGGAGTAAACCAAAAACTTTTCAAGACTAATATAAGAGCATAAATTTTTCGCTGCCGCCATCACCATTTGGGGAAAATCCTCTGCCTCCTTAATCCTCTTATGGAGGACTGTAAACAGCAGATTTAGTATTAAAACCACCCAAATCTGGATTTTGATCCCGTTCTCACTGTCCGACAAAAAATATTTAAGCTCAAAGTTTTGCTTAATCTACTTAATAAGTACTTCCAAGACCATCTTCTTATAAATTAGGGCTATGGTCAGGGCTTAAATATCAATAACAATAAATCCAAGTTCATCTGAGAAATTCTGGCATATCCAAAGCTTTCCTTCTTTGGCAAAATACTTTACACGTTCATTATTCAACTCACCAATTTCAATCTCAGAGATCAGATTAAACTCGGCATCAAAAATTGGCAAAAATACTAAGGTTTTCTTGATTTCTGGGACAAAATTATTATCAATATAAGTTTCCGTGAATATTTTTTTAGAAGACAAACGCAAATAGCGCTTTTTCACACTATCCCACACTGGAAATTCAAACCGGACTTGCTCCAAAATACGCTGGTAATCCTTTCCTGCCTGATCCCTGAATTTTATCTAAGGGCCACTCGGGATTTTAGCCCGTTTAGGTGTCTTTTGTGGCTCGTATTGGACTACTTACACAAATTCTCCTTGGTTGTTAAAAAGAATTATTTCATTTGAAAACTCATGACTTATTCGAATATATTTCTTGTCCGAACTGAGGTTGACTTCGGGAGGTGCTATATTATCATCCCACCTGAATATAAAATCATGATAAGAGTTTTCAGGATCAATATCAAACCTATTAATTTTGTTATCACTAACAGAAAGAACATATAAAAACACATTACCATTTTTAAGGTCAAAATTTTCCCCGAACACCTTTAAATAATCGGTACCGGACAACACCTCTTTGTCTCTATAGAATTGCATCAATTCACTTCCATTGGAATCCCTAGCATCATCCCAATCTATCCTATAACAATCTGACCACTTTTATCGATTAATGAAGAGCGTATATTTGATTTGATGAAAAATAAGCTATCATTCACGGATTGAAGACTACGGATATAATCGCCAACGCCGTTTGGTCCTTCAGGCTCTAGTGGATAAGATTTGACTAAAATATGCCTATCGAGGTCTACTTCATCGATTGAAAGATCAAAATGATTTAAAAGGAAAAATGATTTTCTACTATCATCCAAGATAAATGTCTTAAATTTCCCCTTAAATCCAAGATTCGATTTTTTGAATCTATTAAAACCGTGTCTACCGAATATCTATTTACCTGGCTATCTTGTTTAGTTTTATTTTCTTGACATGAGAAGGATACATAAATAATTGCATAAAACCACAAATGCCTCCAGTTCCAATTTTTACATTGGCACGTCAAATAGATCCCTTCTAATTTGTTTTTGACATCAATATTAAATAAACCAAAATTAAATTTTACCATTCCCTATTTTGTTGAATAATTTTATTATTTAAAAACCACTTTAGGACATTCGGAAACTATACACTTAATGCTATTAAATTAAGGAAAATTAATCATAACTAAAAAACAAGGAATACAATAACTAAATGAAACGCACAATTTCGAGATATAGAGTTTGTATCAGCTTGATTGAATAGTAATTTTTCTCAAAAATCAGATCCATTAAACTGTTGTTTAGGATTATTTTTAAAAATACATAGTAAAAATTAGCCTCTTAATTTGTCCAGTTAAAGCTTATGTTCTTCTCAAACTGGGAGGTTTAGCCAATTTCCTCAACCTCAATTCACGCCGTCTTCACATTCTTGGTAATCTTATTCAACAAATCAAACTTGTTATTACTTTCTGCTTTTTTGAAAATATTCTGCATATGCTTATTCACAGTTCTTTCGGAGATAAACAAAGTGTCAGCTATATCCTTGTATATATGTCCTTCCCGGACCAATTCGCAGATTTCAATTTCTCGTTTTGTCAGGCCAAGCTTGTTACATCGAATAGTGAAAATTTCATCTTCATTTTTTGTTTGCAGAAGATTGAGGGTTTCCAAATCTTTTCTATTTTCTTCGACCATGTTCCGGATATACAGGACTGTGATTACCAGAAAGCCACCATTTGTCAATAAAACTTCTGTCAGCTGTGTTACTTCTAAATAGGCTAGCAGCGGCATCAATGTCCAGGGAGCTACAGCAACATAAGATAGGATAGCGTCGAAGGAGGCTTTACTTTTTTTGTAGCGTTGGCGAATGCCCCAAAGGATATTGTACACCATGTAAAAAGCATAGGCAAACGGGATGATCATTCCCACGTAGATCACTGTCATTAGATCCAATCCTAAAGGATATAATATGCAAAAGAAAAGTACAAACGGTAAGATCAAAAATATTAGCACCCCGTATTTGGCATGAAATTCTAAATGAGTAATATTGAATGCCCTGTAAAAATAATAAGGAAAATACGCTCCCATACCGAAACCGGCACCATAGGCAAGAATGTATTGCAAAGTTACTGACAGAGGTAAATCTTCGTCTGGAAAAAGCCCTCCGGCCAAATTGTAAAGGATCAGAAGAAAAAGCAAAATCAGGTAATATTTCCTCTTCTTCTCATTCGGTTTTTGGAGATAAAATACCAGTTGATGAGAAAACATCATCACCTCCAGCAAAACAAATACTAGGGTTACAATGTGAATTTCAGTATTCAGAACAGTCATAGTGTTTTAGGCAGTTTTCAGGAAGTAAAAGGGAAATCCAAACTTTTCGGAAACGGTATAAATTTCCAAACCGTGTTTTCGATACCAGGGGAGGTTGCTCTCCGTAGATGTTTCCAGATAAACAGGTCGGTCAAGTGTTTTGGAATAATCCAATACATGCCTCAGGATCTTAGTGCCAAAGCCATTTTTTTGCTTTTCCGGGCTGACCCCAACAAACCATAGGTAGGTAAATGGATCTTTTGGATAATGCTTCTTGATAAAGGATTCCCTGGATAAGGCTTTGGGAATATTTCCCAAACCAATGGTTTTTAAGATTAACTTTATATCCAGATATGTACTTTTCCAAGAGAACTTTTTCTTATCCTGAAACTGTATCATGGCGCAAGCATTGCCATCCTCCGAAATAAAAACTTCCCCCATATTAATGCAGTTTTCAAAAGAATACTCCATCAAATAGCGAATTTTTTCTTCTTCTTTACCAGCGATGTAGTTGACACTTTTGTTTTTTTTGAATGCTTTCAACAGGATGGTTACGACCTTTTCCCTGTCATTTTGGGTTGCTTTTCTCATTTGATTTTTTTTGTTAAAATCCGAGTTGCGAGGATTTTTCTTCTCCACTCCACATTACACAACTGTCAAACAGGAAGGGGAACGGGAGGGGCAAGTTCGTTTTTGGCAGAAAAAAACCAGCGGTTTTTTGTCGGACAAAGACACAACTTGCAAGGACCGCGCACAGCGGAATCCTAGTGGCTCCAAGGTGTTAGTTAGCCTCTAGTAGGTTAAGTAAAGAACTGTTTTAATATAAATTAATAACTAAATATTACTAATAATATTGTTAAACATATGTTTTTATCTAAGTATATGCAAATTAATGTTATATTTTTATTGAGATATATGGATCTTTAAATATATGGTCAAATGTGTATTTGGATACCTGAATAGGCATTTATTATTGGAACTCAACATTCCATTTTTCGTCATTCCCCCTCCCTTTCGGAATATAATTATGTATAGCATTATCTGAATAGGAATGTATGTAAGTATTGGTATATAGGCATATTTGCATATTTAAAAATTTGTAAATCAAAGCCTTAAGTCTCATCTAATCCTCTAAACATTTTTCTGTAGTATCCTAAAAATCTTAATTTGTTCAGTTACCTTTTTACGCCTAAATTTTCCCTACTCATCCAATACTCGTTTAAATCTTTATGGGGATGAAATAATTCTGACTGGTCTCTGCAATGAGGTAGCCTATCCATTAATTTTCTGGACGCCTCTTTCCCAGCCTTATCCCTGTCCAAAAATAAGTTTACACGCCTGTACTTATTTATTTTCGAATAATATCCCTGTAAATTGGCCAAAGAATTAAGCACCATAAAGTCCTCTCGGTATTGGTCCCCTTTTCTCATCTCCTTATAACTCAACAGGTCAAATATTCCTTCAAACAGGCATAGATCTGCTGAATTGTTACAGTAAGTAGATACACCCTGGGCAGTGCAGCCTTTCCAATATTTGTTACGAATTGCCCAGCCGTTTTCATGAGGATTACCTAGCCCAAAATACCTGTTGTCACCAATGCGGTAATAGACTTCACGGCAAAATTCTTTAGCTGTATCCAGAAGGATTCGCCTGGATTGAAGATATTCCGTTATGGCACTATTGTTTCCTAGTTGTTTGGTTTTTATAATCTTGATTCCTTCAGCTGACTCTTCGGATGATTCGGGTCGGGGAATAGCAGGCTGGTGAAGAAAAAAAGAAGACCCACTTACTGTTTTGATTTCCCTAATGGCATCAGGAACAGTATAAGCAGGATTCATTTTAAGAACCAGGTCAATCAACGTACCCCCAGCATTACCATCTCCAAAATCTACCCATAGATTTTTGCTCGGGCTTACCTTAAAAGAAGGGGTTGATTCCTCCCGGTAGGGAGAATAATAAAAGCAATAACCCGCTTTTACTTTACTTGGTCTGATTCCCATCTGATCCAGATAGGTTATTATGGGTATTTTATTTGCTTCTTTTGCATTCATTGTTTTTAAGTTTATTTTTTTTTGAAAAAACCACTTACTACAGCTACTACCTTACTACAAACACCCAATTAATTATTGATATTCAGTTGTTTATATCTATTATTGCTCAAAAAGCATCTTACTACAAAAGTACGATATGTAGTAGGCTGTAGTAACCTTAATTATTTAATCTTACTACAGGTTAATTAGCTGCATATCAAATATTTAACCCCTATTTGTAGTAAGTAGTAGGTTGGTTTTGTTTTATGTAGTATCCCTTTTCGGGGAAGGTTTGGGTTTCGTTTCTCCGTACTTGGGTCTGAACATGACCAAGCAGTTTCAAGGCTTTCCCAATCTCCACAGGGCTAATTCTTAGATTGCCGGAAATATTTAAAGCCAGCTGATGGCAGATATCCGTTGCAGTCATGAATTTGTCATGGTCCTCTTTGGTGCCTGGTGTAAAGAACTTTTGCACTAGCTCTACTTCAGGAGAAATGGTTTTGTACTGGTTGTTCATGATTTCATTTTCCCGGATTTCCTTCGCTGTCATTTCATAATGAAAATTCGTCAGGTATAACTGATAAGCCTGTGCCCAAACCCTATCGATTTCAATTTCCTTTATGTAATTCCAATTAATTTCCCTTACCGTAAAGCAGAGCCAACGCACACTACCTGTTACATCCGTGAGAAACTCAGCCTTATTAGTGGATCCCCAAATGGAAGCCCTTCTCGGTTCCATTTTAGGCTTCTTGTCATAAGGATGCCTAACTTTGACTTGTGATTTACTCATCAGCGTTTTCTGTGCGTTGATCTCTGTTTTGGAAAGTGTGGAAAGCTCATCCTGAATGATTCCGAAATTCTGACTCAAGGCGATTAGACTGTCCTTGTCCACAGAAATATTTTCAGCTTGGTAAGTCTTCAGCTGATCTGGAATCAGGAAACGTGTAAGTGTGGTTTTACCACTATTCTGTTGCTCCTGTACAAAGATCAGGGCTTGCTTATTGAAAAAGTCATCCCGGAGACAACAGGCCACACAGCGCACCAGCCATTTTTTGAACTGGATCTCAAAACGTTCTTGTCCATGTACCTGAATATATCGAGTGAATTTCCGGATATAATCCCCATGATTGGCTTCACTCCAGGTGTCCCGGACATGCTTAAAGTAATTCACGAAAGGGTTGGTTTTTGGAATAAAATCTGAAGACAGAAAGGTATTGATCTCTGCCACCGAAGTACGGTATCCCTCCTGTCGGCATTCTATGTAAAGCGTATGGG
Source organism: Cyclobacterium sp. L-R (assembly GCF_056859355.1). Lineage (NCBI taxonomy): Bacteria > Pseudomonadati > Bacteroidota > Cytophagia > Cytophagales > Cyclobacteriaceae > Cyclobacterium > Cyclobacterium sp. L-R. Next base: position 18,141 of record NZ_JBSXOH010000091.1, on the reverse strand, counting down.
GATTGACTGGGTGGTACTTCTTTCCTTCTTTTTCTTTTGCAAAGACCTCGTTGAGTACCATGTTATTTTTAAAATCATATTTTGACATCAGGAATCTGATCATTCGAATGGTTGCACTCGAAGATTTCTCATCAATCTTTTTGATAGGGGTTTGATCGTCCATATTTCTGTAGATTTGGGTTGATTTTTCCATACAGAAATGGTATATTTATCTCACTAAAAACAGGATACCATTTCCTAATGAAATTAATTAAGGCGGATCGGGCATGATCCGCTTTTATTTTTTCCGGCCGTTTTTCTGGTGACCGGCATTGAGTATATCCGACTTTTTGAAATATACCCTGGTGTTGATTACCTGTTCCTTCAGGAAACCTTCCCTGCGCCAATTGTTGATCGTTGTGCGGGAGCGCCCTAGCAGTTTCATGGCTTCGGGGATCTGTATCAATTCATCGTCGGGAGTGGCTGGCTGCAGCTCAGGAATTATCCTGGAAGCTACTTCTTCAGCAATCTCCTGGATAAGTTGTCTTTTGTCAATTGGTGAAAAGATCATGTCATTCATATTCAGTTTTCGTTTGGTTTGTTGGCCGAATATGGTCACAAGTTGGCAGGGGTAGTTAGCTGGGGTAGTACCCCAAGTTTTAAAAAGCAACTTTAATGATCACTAATAGCTATTTTTATTAAGGAAAAAATTATGGTGAAGTTTATACTTTGGAAGGAATACAAAAAAATTTGGGTTTATAGCAAAGAAAAATGAATCACAATTATCCAGGTTCTGTAAAATTAAACCACCAAAGAAAGTAATTTTGAAAAATTCCAACTGGCAAAAAATCAGGTTATCCTAGTAAGTATTCTTAGGCTAAGTTTATTGAAGGAAACTGGGTGCAAGTTAGAATTATAAGCAAAAACTACTTTTGATCAATGGGGTAAATTCTAAAGACAATACTTTATTGAGAACTGGTTTGGCTATGTCTAATGAATATTCCAGTGGCGATAACTAAAATTTAAAATCATAAAGGTGAATGTAAATTGAAAAGGGAAGCATGTTGGAAAAGTAATTTTAAAAAATACCTTCTCACTTCATTGCATAAAAAATTCATTTCATACTATCGTCTTTGTTTAAGCCTGATGCTAAAATTTTCTCAATATAGCCCCACAAATAGCCCCCTTTACAAAATAAAAAATCCTAACTTATTGATAAACAATAAGTTAGGATTTTACTATGAAGAGAGGAAGGGATTCGAACCCTCGATACCATTGCTAGTATACACGCTTTCCAAGCGTGCTCCTTAAACCACTCGGACACCTCTCTGTGGAAATATTTCGTTTCATTGAGCCGACAAAGAAAATTATAAAAATCAGTTCTTGCAAGTTATTTAACGCTTTATTCAAGAAAAAAATCGAGGTTTTTAAACAAAAATTACGCTATCAATGCTATAAGATTGATGGTCAACTCATTGCTAATTCCTCCATTATTGGTTCAAAACTGACATTTCTCCTGCCAAAGGCATCATTAGCTTGCGCTTGATTTCCGTTTCGTCAGATTCGTTCGCCAAAAGGAACATCATTTTGGTAACCGCAGCCTCTGTAGTAATGTCTGCACCACTTAAAACCCCAACCCTTTTTAGATCCATACTGGTCTGGTATCTTCCTTGTATTACCCTACCACCGTTGCATTGGGAAACATTTAAAATCAAAATCCCCCTATCCACTGCCGCTTCCATGGCTTTGATAAACCAACTTTCGCTAGGACTGTTTCCTGAACCATAGGTTTCCAACACTACCCCTTTTAAGCCTTTCATATTGAGGCAATGTTCGATTACCTGCACAGTAATCCCAGGAAACAATTTCAATACCATCACACTATTGTCAAGTTTGTTGAGATAGCGAAGTTTTTTACCTTCCTCATAAGGCCTAATGCTTGCATAGTTATAATCTATGATAATGCCGGATTCGGCAAGAGGAGGATAATTTTCTGACTCAAAGGCATCAAAATGGACACTTTGAACCTTTTTAGCTCGGTTGCCGCGTAATAACATGTGGTTAAAGAAGATGCACACCTCTGGTACAATGGGTTTACCATTTGCTTTGGAAATGGCTATTTCCAAAGAGGTCATCAGGTTTTCCCTAGCATCGGAACGCATCGCACTAATCGGAAGTTGGGCACCGGTAAAAATCACAGGTTTATTTAGCCCTTTAAGCATAAAGCTAAGCATAGAGGCACTGTAGGCCATGGTGTCCGTACCGTGCAGTACCACAAAGCCATCGTAGGTATCGTAGTTTTCGTAAATGATATAGGCCATGTCCACCCAATGGTTCAGGTTGATATTGGAGGAATCAATGGGCTCTGGAAATGAAATTACCGTAATACTAATGTTCAGGTTATTCAGGTTAGGTATCTTTTCAAGGATTTTACCGAAATTAAACGGCACTAAAGCCCCATTTTCATCATAAGCCATACCCAAAGTACCTCCTGTATAAATAATCAATACAGAGTGTTCAATTTCCTTTTTCGCCGCTGTGTTGAGCCTTACAATCTTATAATTCATCGGGAAGCAATTTGAAAACTTTTAATGCATTCCTATTTGTTATTTCTGACACTTCTGAGATACTTGTTCCGGTAAATTCAGCCATTTTTTCAGCAATATAAGGAATGTACTCAGGGGAATTCCTTTTCCCTCTGAAAGGAACAGGAGAAAGGAAAGGACTGTCTGTCTCAAGAACCAAATGCTCAAGCCCCAACTCTTTAATTACAGCACCTACCTCACTGTTTTTGAAAGTGAGTGTACCTCCTATTCCCAAATAAAACCCCATTTCTATGATCTGCCTGGCTTGCTCCACCGTTCCTGAAAAACAATGAAAAATTCCCGAAAGATTTTTATCACACAAAGGGCCGATCAAATCCAATGTTTCATCCAAAGATTCCCTGCAATGTAAAATCAATGGTAGTTGCTTTTCTTTGGCCCAATCAACATGTACTTTGAGAGAAGCTTTTTGTTCCTCCAAGTGCGTTTTGTCCCAATACAAATCAATGCCCGTCTCTCCCACTCCGTGAAATGTGTGTTTATCCCACCATTTTTCCATCTCGGACAAGGTTTTTTCAAAGTCTTTGTCCACATCACAAGGATGCAAGCCCAACATGGAATAGCAAACATTGGGAAACTTCTGCTCCAATGCCAACATGCCGTCTATAGAATCCAGGTCTATATTGGGCATAAAAATTTTAGCTATTCCTGAATCGTTGGCTCTTTGAACAACCTCCTCAACGTCTTCACTAAATTTTTTACTGTATATATGGGCATGGGTTTCTATAAATTTCATAAATAGCTTCGGTTTTTCCAGGTAAGGGCCACAGGACAAAAATAAAAAATTACTGTTGCCCAACTCACCCACCAATTATAAATTTCAAAGTATATAAAGTCTAAAAATCGGATTTTAATTCCAGTTTTCATGGAAAAAGTGCTTATAAATATTGACTGAAAGAAAATTTTAATCAACCAGAATCCTATTGTCCACAAGGGAACATAATAGATTCCAATCAATAAGCCAATGTAAAAAACCACCTGTAGTCCCAGCAAAACCTGCCAGATCAATGGTAGTAAAAAGGCTCCACGCATCCATCTTTTGCGCTGATGGAGCAAACCCTTTATTGTTTTTTCAGCTTTTGTTTTCACCAAAGAGGCTTTATTTACCACATGTATCGGCCGGTATCCCTTGTTATACAAAGCCTTGGAAATGGCCAGGTCCTCAGTAACCTCTTGCACAACGGAGTTAAATCCACCTACTTTTAAATAGGCCTCCTTTTCCATGGCCATATTGTTGCCCATAGCGGTCAGGGAGTAGCCCGAATCTGACACTACTTTTACCTTTCCCAACGTAAGCCACCAATCCAAAGCCTGCATGCGGGCAAACAAGCTATCTCCTGCTACGGTAGTGATACCAGTAACCAGACCATAATCTTTACTATACGCCTTTACAAATGACCTGCACCAGGATGTGGGCACAATGCAATCAGCATCTGTAAAAAACAATAACTCCGATTTTACTCTGCTTGCCATTACAGCCAATGCCAGGGCCTTCCCATTTTGTCCTTTTTCAGGCCTCTTCTTAAGAGGTACCAAAATTCTGTTTTCAGCCTTAGAAGTCCAATTCTGTAAAATTTCGGCGGTTTCATCCTCGCTATGGTCATCAGCGACCAAAAACGTGATTTTTTCTGATGGGTAATCTATATTTTCAAGCGCTTTGAGGCAATCCTGAAGGTTATCGACTTCATTGCGACATGGAAGGAGAACTGATATGAAAGGCATTTCCTCCACAACATTGCTGTATTCTTTAAATTTGAAGCGGAGCAATAAGGACAAGGCAGCATACATTAGTGTAACCAAAATCACGATAAAAAGGGCTGCTTGACCTACCATGTCTTATAATAATGCCGTTTGAAATCCTTGAGAGGACAAATACTCCAAATAACCTGGTAAAATCTTCTGAAGATTATTTTTGGATTTGAGCTGGTCATGAAACAAAACAATGGAACCATTTTCTGTATGTTCCTTAATTTTATTCAGCGCAACTCCTGTATTTAAACCGTTTTTAAAATCCCATGAAATCACGTCCCAAAGAATAATTTCATAATTCTGCGACAAATGCCGAGAATAACGCCCATTTATCCAACCGTAGGGGGGACGAAATGTTTTGGTGTCAACACCAGTCTTCTCCAATATCACCTTTCGGCATTGTTCCAGGTCATCTAGGTACACGGTAAGTGGTGTTTTGCCAGCCCTCAGATGATGATAGGTATGGTTCCCGACCCCATGACCTTCCTGAATAATTTCATTGGCTAAAGCAGGATTTTTGAACACATTGTCTCCCACCATAAAGAATGTGGCCTTCATCTCCTGTTCGTCCAATAGCTTCAACACATAATCAGATACTGAAGGTACTGGACCATCATCAAAAGTCAGGTATACCGTTTTTTTGTTGCGGTCTTTGTGCCAAGTATAGCCATTAAAGAGGCTCGGTATTATACCCGGAACTTTATAGAATTGCATATCAATTGAATTGAAGGCTTAGCAAGGTAATGTCGTCCCTTCCGGGAATACCGTCTGAAAACTCGGCTAAAGCACTAAGGAATCCTTCATGAAATCGTTCAGGGTTATAGGATGGATGAGCATCTATATAGGCCAAAAATCTTTCTTCACCAAACTCCTCTCCGCTAGGGTTCAAGGCTTCTGTCAAACCATCAGTATAAAGATGAAGCATAAAATGATCAAGGTTTTCTCTCTCTCCCTGTTCCATAAAAGGCAATGTTTCGAAAGCTCCCAATATGGTGGTACCAGCTTCCAGCAGTTCTGGAGAATCGCTTGCACTGGTGCACAATACCGGAGGATTATGTCCAGCATTGACATAGCTTAGTTTCTTTTGACTATAGGAATAATGTCCTAGAAAAAAGGTAATAAACCTTTCCCCTTTTGTAGTATCAAAGGTGGAAAAATTCAATTGCTCTACAATGGTTTTCAAATCGGTTCCGCTACGAAGAAGGGTTCTAAGCGCTGCCTGAAAATTGGACATCAGCAGTGATGCCGGCATTCCTTTACCAGAAACATCTCCTACACAGAAATAGACATCATCTTCAGACCTTTCAATCAAATCATAATAATCACCCCCAACAGAACTGTGAGGGATATAGGTTACTTTAGCTTTTAGCGTATTGTGATCTGGTAGTGTAGCTGGAAATAACATGCGTTGCACATTGCTCGCAATCTCCATTTCCTTACGAAAACTTTCCTGTTCCAGCTGCTTTCTGGCAAAACGCTTGTTCTCCAATGCCACCACAAGTATGTTTGTCAATGCTTGGGTAAAATCCAGATCCAAACCTGCATCTCCATCTTTGGTACTCAAGAAGAGGATGGCAAGCATTTTATCTTTATGGTAAACGGGCACATAAATATTTACCTCCGCAAAGGAATATTCTTCAGAAAGGGAAAGGCTGAGTTTGCCTAGTTCTTTGTTTTCCTGCACATCGGCTTTCTGAATTTTTTCCGGCAGCTTTTCTTTGACCTGATGGGAAATTCTTCTTAGGAAAAATTGTTCTTGTTGGTTATAGACATAGAGCACCAGAGATTTGATATTCAAATGAACCAGACAGGTGAACTTAAAAATATTTAAAAGTACGCTCTCATTTTTATTTTCGTTGATGGCTTGGGTGATCTCCAGCAATGCTTTTAATTCCAGTTCCTTTCTTTGGTACTTAATTGTCTCTGCAGTCATTTTATAAGGTATTGTGATTGAGCAGACCCTCTTTGGTAGCAAGGTAATAGTAAGTCTTTCCTTTATCGGTTAAAGGCAGGGCATCGAAAATTTCATTTTCCGGTGCAGCATAACATCTTATCCAACCTTTTTCCACTAGCTGAGCTAAATTTTCCAATAACTTGTGGTCTTCCCATTCCAAACTAGATTTCAGGTATTGATAGGATTGAAGGAAATACAATTCATCCAAAAGGTCAAATTCGTCATTTGTCATTGTCGCCTCTCTTTTAAGTCTAATCACAAAATTAAGGGATTCATTAGCTTTTCCTTCCTTTCCAGGTATAATTTCCAAAAATCGCAAAAGGAAGAGTGCAAAGCACAAGCAAAGGATAAATCCAGCCTGCTAAAAACCAGCTTAGATTGGAAGGTTTTACCCTATAATGATCCAAAACTTTTCCTAAAACTTCTTTTTCTATTTTAAACCTTAAAACCCAAAAAACCAGCATCCCCAATGTGAATTTCCAGGAAATAAATACCAAAGGAATACTTGTCAGTAAAAGAAAACAAAAGGCAGCAAGCATTACCGCGGATAGCCAGTGTTTTAGTTCTTTGTGGGCATTCCATTTGCTGGCCCATCTTGAGCGCTGCCGTATCCAATCTTTTGGGGTCTTTAATTCATGGGTTTTTACCAAAGAAAAGGGTGTTATAAGGTAATCCAAAGCTGAAGGCCCAAATGTATTGCTTAATTTTTTAAGTAAAAATTCATCATCTCCTGAAAGAATATGAGCATTCCCTTCATATCCAGCTACGGCGTTAAAGGCTTGCTTTCGGAAAGCCAGATTGGCCCCACTGCACATTAATGGCTCTCCCTTGGCAAAAGACGCCTGTGTCATTAGAATTAAGCTGGCCCATTCTATTTGCTGAAAATCACTGAAAACACCTTTGCTAGAAATAGTCATCACAGGACCAGTCACCAATTGGATGTTTGGGTCCTGAAATGGAGCGGTAAGATGGGACAACCAGGCTTTGTTGACCCTAACATCAGCATCGGTAGTAACAATAATTTCTGATTTACTGGCTTGAATCCCTGTGCTTAGCGCCGCTTTCTTCCCTACGCCCTTACTCTTGATTAACTGCCAGTTAATTAGGTTGTGCTTTTCAATAAACCGATTCACCATCTCAGCTCCATTGTCCTCACTGTGGTCATCGATTAAGGTCACATTCACCAATGGAGGAAGGGTATCCGCAAAGTGAGGGAGCAATAGGCTTAGGTTATTTTCTTCATTTCTGAAAGGTACCAATAAAGTACATTGATTTAGGAAACTTTGGTCATCCGTTTCTAAAGGCCCTAGCTTTCTTGTCTGGTCATCCCAAACCCTTATCAAATACCTCAATCCCCAGAAGTAAGCTACGGAAAATAAAAAATAGAACATTGCAAGGACAAGCATTTTATGGGCATTAGAGGATTTATGGTAAATTGCACCGATGAGTAAAATTGTAAAAAATCCAGTCAAAGAAAAAATAATTTTGGGTATTGACCCTGGAACTACAGTAATGGGTTATGGTTTAATTTTGGTCAAAGGATCTAAATACAGTATAATTGAGTTTGGCGTCATTCATTTGAAAAAATACAGTGACCATGCATTGAAACTCAAAAAGATTTTTGAAAAGATAACTTATATTATAGAAACCCATAGGCCAGACTCCATGGCCTTGGAAGCACCATTTTTTGGGCAAAATGTACAGTCCATGCTTAAATTAGGAAGGGCACAAGGGGTAGCCATGGCGGCAGCCCTAGCAAAGGAGGTATCTATTACAGAATATTCTCCCAAGAAAGTGAAGCAATCGGTAACAGGCAATGGAAATGCTTCCAAAGAGCAGGTGGCTGAAATGCTTAAATCCTTGTTGAACTTTGAAGAGGTACCAAAATTACTGGATGCAACAGATGCTTTGGCCGTCGCATTGTGCCACCATTTTCATGATGGAAGAATTCAGACCAAAGGGAGAAGTGGTGGCTGGAAGTCATTCATTACTGAAAATCCTGATCGAATTAAAAAATAATTTTTCCCCATTAAATTAGAATTCTAGTCCATAATTGATAAATTAGTAAAGAACTAAACCCATATAGCTATGAAAAAAACGGTATTGGAATGTGAACACTGTTTGACTGATTTTATCAGCCAATTGAATGAATTACGTGATTTGATTCAGGAAGGACAAAGTCATGGAATGAATGATGCCATACGCGCCAAATTAATCGTAAGTTTTGAAAAATCCCATGATGCTGCTTTAGAAACCATAGCCTCATATTTCAAATCACAAGGCAAAGCACCTTTTTCTGGCTCTAGAGACCTAACCGTAGAAGCATTTCATGCTGATCTAATAGATGATGGACAAGGCTGGCTGGACATGATCATTCACAGAATAAAATACAATCCACTCTATCCGGGTGATTATTTGGGTTCTCTTTCTGAAAACATCGTCAAAAAATACCTGGGCTTTTTGGAGGGATTCGAAAGGAACATGGAAAAAAAACTGGATAGCTGAGTGATTTAGCCCCATTCAATTTTTTTTATTTTTTTTTCAAACCCTTGTAGCACAACAGCAAAAAATTTCGTCTTGGCTGAGAATAGTAAAATAAATCATTCAGAAATTATCCTTTTACCTTTTCCCAATATGCCATGAAAACAAAATTACACCCTCATTTTATTTTAGGGATGCAGTTTATGCTCTCCCTAATGATGGTCTTGGTGCTTCCATCCTGTGAAGATCAAATTGAGACCACCTATACCTATCAAACACAGGTACCTGTTTTTATAGAGGTAAACTCGTTTAGGGAAGCTGACATTGTCATTGAACCGGGCATACCACTGGATCAGCCGGGAAAAATTTACATTTATGGTGATTACCTTTTTATCTCAGAACCCGGGGAAGGCATCCATTTACTTGATAATTCAGATCCATCGAACCCTCAAAACCTAAATTTCATCAATATCCCTGGCACAGGGGACATGGCTATCAATGAAAACATTTTGTATGCCGACAATTATATTGACTTATTGGCCTTTGATATCTCGAACCCTGAAAACATTCAGTTGGTAAAAAGGGAAAAAGATGTTTTTCCTAACCTCTATTCCAATGAAGAAACAGGTACCATTATGACTTATAAGGACACCGTCATTACCTCCACTGAGTCAAATATGCGCTGGAATAGTTGGGGAAGACCTACTTTTAGGACGGACATGATGACATTTGAGTCTGTTTCATACGCCAAATCTGATGGTGGGCAGAGCTATGGACAAGGTGGATCCATGGCGAGATTCACCCTTTTAGGTGGGCACCTCTATACAGTGGACAACAATAGCATGAGGATTTTTAATGTAGAAAAGCCTATGGACCCCAAATACCTCAGCGATATAAACTTAGGTTGGGGTATAGAAACAATCTTTCCATTTAAAGGAAACCTTTTTATTGGTTCTATGTCGGGCATGCACATTTATGATGCCAGCAACCCTGCAGAACCTAGGGAAATGGCTGTTTATTCTCACATAACCTCTTGTGATCCGGTGGTAGTCAATGATGATTATGCCTTCGTGACCTTGAGAAGTGCGGCCATTTGCCAAAATGGAGCCAATGAACTACATGTATTGGACATTAAAGACCTTAACTCCCCTACCCTATTGAAGGCTTATCCTATGGACAATCCACATGGCCTGGGACTTTCAGGGGATTACCTTTACTTGGCAGAAGGAGATCAAGGATTAAAGAGTTTCAATGTTTCAGATGTAATGGAGATCACAAACAACCAGTTGGAACATCTTAAAAACCTCGTTTCCATAGACATTATTCCCGGACCGAAATCGCTTATTGTTATAGGGCCTGATGGGGTTTGTCAATTTGATTACTCTGATCCGGAGAAACTTAAAAAATTAAGCTGTATTAATGTTTCCAACGATTAGATGAAAAATCTTTTGTTACTTTTCCTAGCAGCATTCATTTGGTCCTGTCCCCTGATCAGCAAGGGGCAGGATTTAACCTTTGTAAACCATTCCGAATTGGGTCTGCTTACAGGTTCTGATAACTTTGGACCCCGAAACAATTTCACCTTTCAAACTTTCAATGGTTTTCAACTCACCCGCAGACATGCTGTTGGCTTCGTGACGGGACTGGACCAGTATGCAAACTATTCTGTCCTTCCCTTAGCTTTAGGTTGGCGAGGAGTTTTAAATCCTCAAAACAAATGGCAGATGTATGGAGCTGGGGAATTAGGTTATGGTTCTGCCGTTTTTGAAAGAGAAGAAGTAAATGAGTGGGGCCAACACAATTGGCGCAAAGGAGGCGTGATGGGACAAGTAACTATTGGCTTCAGATACAAAACCAAAAAGGCCAATTTCTGGACCTTAAGTGTTTCATTGAAGCGACAGATCGGTTATTTTTATACTGGCAACCCCTCCAGACTATCCCCAAATCGTAACCGACCCGAAGATTGGAACTACTTTGAAGTAGACAAAGTCACCTTCAATAATCTTGTCTATAGAATTGGGTATTGGTTTTAAAAGGTATACAATCAATTCCATTTTCTTTGGCAACTGATCAAACTATTTCGATTAATTGAATGTCTTTCCAAGCCTTTATTCAACCCACTTCTATGTTGCTTTCCTAATTTCCGAGAACATTTTTTTCATGAAAGAGTTTTTTTTTAACTTCAGAGCATGAACCTGAAGGGGAAATGGGCTCTGCTGGAGAGCAACCTATTAGCAATAAGGTTCATGACGGAGAATATACTTCCAGGCCCCTTTAAATAGGGGATGTTTTAATCTTTATAATTCTTTGTCTTTTGATAGCTTAAAAAAATAGCGAAACCACTATTCAATCCAATGATTAAGTGGTTTCGCTACAAATTATAGTAGGTAGGTAAGTCAATTTAGCTTTAACAGCTAAACCTGAAAAACTTAGAGCACTTAAGGGAAATAAAATCCATTTGGCCCTCTGCCTACAGCTGTCTGATCGATAAGATCTCCCTGGGCATTGATACGCATCACCGTACCATTGCCTTGCCAGCCATTGTGCTCTCCGATATACAAGGTTTGCGTGTCGTTATCAAAACCCAAACCATAAAAGTTACTTCCGGAATAAAAATCCGCATCCACAACCGAAGCAGAAGCTATGGACAGTTTCACTACCACATCTTCCGTAGTCTGATTGCTAATGACAAACAATTCACCACTATTATTGATGGTGAAATTACCATTGTAAATGCTATTGCTCACAGGAAATTCAAGGGTCTCTACCACTTCAAAGGTAGCTGAATTCAGCTTGTGTAGATAGATCTTCTCACTGTCGTTGGCATAGAGGTAATGACTTCCCTGAAATTCAAAAAAGAAAAATGGCGTTCCATCTACATCTACAGTTTTCTCTACCTCATCCTCTCCAACTTCTATCACAGCTATGGTTCCCAGTTGACAAGCTACCAATACTCTGTCCCCAACAAAAGCAAGCCCCTCAGGCCTAGAAGGTGTAGGGATTTTATAGGCAATCTCCCCTCCTGTTACATTCTCAACAACAGCCACAAAAGATTCGGTGTTGCTCCAAGTGGCATCATAAGGTCCCCAATCACTAATGTACAATTTACCATCAGCCTTAACCATACTCCGGCTATTTACCAGGTCATTATTGACTGCCCCCACAGAAATAAAATCTGCAGATTGAACCACTTCTACTTTTCCGGTATTGGCTACCAGGTAAGTATAGTCTTCATAGCTAATCAAATCCTGAAGCAACCCCGCAAAAGGTCTGGTATTAATGTTTTCAAAAACATTGGCTTCTGCCTCTGCTGTATTTTTATCAAAATGGTAAACTTCACCATCGTTGGCACCAAATGCCCCTTCATTGATTATCAGCACACCATTTTCATAGGCCCCCTGAGGAATTTCAACTGGATCCGTCCCGCAGGATACCAAAAGGGCAAACAAAAACAACTTACAGGCTAACTGCATTTTTTTCATAACACTACATTTAAATTAAATTGAAAATTTCTTCCAGGCATGGATCTCAGGCGAACCACCTGATAATCCACATTGAAAATGTTATTTGTATGTAATCCCAGATTCCCTTTTAGTTTTCCTTTCCAATCGAAGGCAAAAGTGAACCCCATATCCCACAAGTTGTAAGAAGCCAAAAGGGTTTGGTTATCCGTGGTCACATACCTTTCACTTGTCCATTGCTGTTGAATGTAGATCTTGTAGGGGCCATTTTGAAGGTTTCCTTGGGTACGAACTTTATGCTTTGGAACATAGGGCAATTGCTTTCCTTGACTAAGGGGATTTCCTTGATCTCCAGATTGATTGATTGCGCTATTCATACTGTAGTCCACGTTCAATCCCCAGCTATTTCGACCTTGCTTGAATTGACCTTTAAAAAAATACTCAAGTCCCTGATTGACTACTGAACGTACATTCTCCGCCTGCCAATACGTGCTATTTGGCAACCATAAAATCCAATCATCTACACCCATATGAAAATAGGTAAGCCTTTTTTCGATACTAAATGCGGATAATTTGGCCTTGCTGGTAAGTCCAATTTCTTTACTAAGACTTTTCTCAGGAATCAAATCAGGATTGCCACCCGGCACCCACAACCTATCGTTTAAAGTAGGGATTTTAAAGCTTCTCGACAGGTTACTTATTAGTTGCCAATTCCACCTTTTTGAAGTGAGAAAAGCCCATTCCACACCCAAGGAAGGAGTAAAAGGCGCTGCTTCTCCTTCATGGATTAGCTGCCTGAGTTGCATGGAAATTCCCAAGTTTTGCCATGGTTTGAAATTGGTGGCCTGATACAATTCTAACCGTTGTTCCTGACTGTCGTAGGTTGCCAACTGCCCTTTGATATGGGAATATCGTATGCCAGCTAGGGTCTGCCATTTTTGAGAGAAAGAGTAATCCAATGAAGTACCTAGCAAAAACAAGCGGGTTTGGTTTCTATCTGTATTAAAAACCATCACATCACTGGATATCCCAGTATTAGCGGCCCAAGTAAAATTTTCGCCTGTAAAGGCATAATCTATCACAGTCCTGACGCTGCGGTCTTCTTGCACATCACTTACTGCTGAACCCAACAAAGGTTGTATTTGCCTGTCATTGGAATTGATCCATAGGTTGGCATTTAAAGTCTGTTTCCGGCTTATTTTAAAAGCAATATCCTGCACCAAACCAATTTGCGAAACCCTGGCATGAGCCTGCCGTTTTTCTGGGGTACCGGGGCTTGCCCAATCCTTATAGGTGAAATTATTTGCTGTATAATTTCTATAGACATTGGTTCGGAAGGCAAATTTTTCAGCTTCCTGACGGTAGCTCACCTGCTGGTGCCAGCGACCAAAACTGCCCAAAAGTGTCCCTATTTTCAATTCATTGCCGGTATTGAAATCCAGATCAGAAGACATATGAACAGATCCACCAATGGCATCAGTACCGTACAAAGCCCCTGAGCTACCATAATGAATATTCACTTCATCAAAGCCACCTATCGGGAAAATCGAATAATCAGCCTGCCCTAATGAAGGGCTATTCACTGGCAATCCATTCCAAAACAAGGCATTGTGTCCGGCTGAAGTGCCGCGCATACTTAGGGAAGCTAACATCCCCGATCCGTACTGTCTTAAAAACAAGCCAGTCTCCTGCTGTAAAACCTCCCCCAGTGAATATCCGGACAATTGGTCTAACCTGTCCGAATCAAGGGTTCTTACATATTGACCGAAAGCATACTTTCTTAAAGCAGCGGCATGCACTTCCACCTTGGCAAGCTCCAAAGTATCTTGTCGGAAGACCCTTGCGGAATCAGGTTCGCTCTGCCAACCCGTTATAAAGAAAACCAAACAAGCAATTAATGACATCCTCTTTCTTTTTATTAAGTATCCATGATTTTACACATTTCGGAATAAATAGAGAATGGAATAATAACTGTTGGACAAGCCAAAATAACCTTTGAGGCGCATCTGGCTTGGGTACCAATATTCAATAAATGAAAATATTGAAAACAGCTAAAACTTTCTTCTCAGCTTTTCTCCCGAAAGCCATGAATGGTAAGATTTTAATGGCAGGTCTCCTGACTTCCCAAGGTAAATCCGCCTTCTCACCCCAAATGGGACAATGGCAAAGGATGGATTTCCATTTTCTTTATTGCTACAAAGATTGGGTTACAGTTGCGGGGACAGTTTCGGTTTCACACCGAATTCCCTATTAATCCCGAGGGCCTGGTTAAGGATCGGGAACCATAAATCGGCACAAACATACGGCAAAAACTCTATTCAAAAAACTTTTGATAAAATTAAGCTGTTGGAAATGGACGCTGCAATGGTTTACTTTGAGCTGAAAATCAAATCCTGTTTATTCATTTTTATTAAGAAATGACTGTTATCCGTCTATTAATTTTTGTTTTATTAATTCTTCCGGCATGCCAGCAAGCCAGTCAAGAAGGCACTATGGATGCCCTGGAAGAAGTCCCCTTAATGCACGCAAAAGGTTTTTCACTTTTCCGCGGGGAAAATTATCATATAATTGAAATTGTCCAACAGGAAGGTGAAAACCAACGCTTTTTGGTTTATGATTCACAAAAAGAAATTGATTTTCTTGACATCCCCATTGATGCAAAAATTGTTTCAGGCAGCCATAAAATAATATTGTCTGCCACCCCACAAGTTGCTCATTTGGATTACCTCAATGCTGAAGTAAGTCTAATGGCATTCCCGGATCTTGACCTAATAACTTCTGAAAAAGTCAGAAAAAGAATCAATGACAACAAAGTCATCGACTTGGGAAAAGGACCGACCTGGGATTTAGAAAAAATCATCGACCTTCAACCAGACTGGGTCATGGTTTCAGGATTTGGAGAAACCTCTAAAATGGTAGAGCGATTGAAATCAGCAAAAATACCGGTTATTGTCAACAAGGAATACCAGGAAAAGCACCCTTTGGGAAGGGCCGAATGGATTAAAGTAACTGGGATATTGTTGGGAAAACAGGAAGAGGCCTCAGCAGTATATTCAAAAATAGCCACCAATTATAAAGCTGCTCAAGAACGCGCCAGCCTTGTTGCTGCTGAAGAAAAACCTTCTGTTCTCTCAGGCTCCATGTACAAAGACATTTGGTATGCACCTGCTAAAGACAGTTGGGGCGCTAAGATCATAGCAGATGCGGCAGGACAATACCTTTTTGACAGTATGGAAGGAACCGGAAGTTTGACTTTAAACTATGAGTTTGTTTTGGACAAGGCCAGCCAAGCAGATTATTGGATAGGGGCAGCCGATTATGCCACTTTGGGCAGTATGGTTGCTCAAAACCCCAAGTACAGTGACTTTGAGGCTTACAAAAAGAAAAATGTATATACCTACACGCTGGGCAAAGGGGAAACCGGTGGATTTAGGTATTTTGAAGAGGGATACCTGCGGCCAGATTTGGTGCTTTTGGACATGATCAAAATTCTCCATCCTGAAAAGGCGGTGGACCATCAATTTAGGTATTTCCAAAAATTAGAGGATTAGGCATATGACTCACCGCGTTAAATTTACTTTTTGTCTGATTTTAATGGTCCTACTGTGGCTATTAAATCTAAGTCTTGGTTCCCTGTCTATTCCGGTAGTCTCCTTTTTGGAAAGACTGGTGGGAATTCCTTTCCCTAGGGAGAGTTGGGAAATAATTGTTATGGACTACAGGATCCCCAAATCGTTTACTGCGATATTGGCTGGAATAGGACTTTCGGTGAGTGGCTTGCAGATGCAGACATTCTTTAGAAATCCTCTGGCGGGACCCTTCGTATTAGGCATCAGCTCTGGAGCAGGCCTAGGGGTGGCCTTATTGTCTATGGCAGGAACGGCCTTTGGTTGGCAAATTTTGTCCGGCACACCCAATTATTGGGCAGCCATCATCGCCTCAAGTGCTGGGGCTATCGGCGTATTGGTATTGATGGGACTAGCAGCGTGGAAAGTAAAAGACAGCATGACTTTGTTGATTGTAGGCTTGATGTTTGGAAGTGCCGCATCTTCCATCGTTACCCTATTGTCTTATTTCAGCTCTGCTGAAGAATTGAAAATGTTTACCCTATGGTCCATGGGCAATCTTGGAAATACAGGTTGGCCTGAACTGGGAATGTTATCAGGAGCTATATTTATAGGTCTGTCATTGGTAATATTTTCCGTGAAATCATATAATGCCATGCTTTTGGGAGAGGCTTATGCCAAAAGCATGGGTATAAATTTCCAAAAATTGCAGTGGATAATGATTGTCAGTACGGGTATATTAACCGGAGGTATTACCGCTTTTTGCGGGCCAATTGCCTTTATTGGTATTGCCGTTCCCCACCTTGCCAGACTTCTATTTAAGACCAATGACCACAGGGTATTGTTTCCTGCAACCGCTCTGCTAGGGATTTTGGTATTGTTGGCATGCGACACCTTAAGTCAATTGCCTGGCTATGCCTCCAGCCTACCAATCAATGCAGTAACCACTGCATTTGGTGCACCCTTAATCATCTGGTTAATTATGAAAAGGAATTTTAGTGAGGCATTTTAATTATTGACGCAATGGAGATCCATCAAAATAGCCACAGACAAGCTAAGCCTTGCATCCATGCAAAAAATTTGGTATTAGGATATGTCGTAGAACAGCAGGTCAACACCATAGCAAATGATATTTCCTTTGATTTATATAATGGAGAATTAACCTGCATGATGGGGCCCAATGGAGTTGGGAAATCCACTCTATTGAAAGCCATTATGAACCAAAACCCGCCATTAAAAGGTGATATATGGTTGGATAAGAAAGAAATCCGGCTAATGAATGAGCAAGACAGGGCTAAAAACATTGCTGTTGTGTTAACAGAGAAAATCCGTTCTGGCCTTATGACTGTTCGGGAGCTCGTAGCGCTAGGCCGAACACCTCATACAGGATGGTTGGGGCACTTAAGTAAGGCTGACAATAAAATTGTTAATCAAGTATTGGAAATGACCCATCTTGAAGTGATAGCTCAAAAGAAATTGTCCGAACTGAGCGATGGACAAAGGCAAA
Source organism: Cyclobacterium sp. L-R (assembly GCF_056859355.1). Taxonomy (NCBI): domain Bacteria; kingdom Pseudomonadati; phylum Bacteroidota; class Cytophagia; order Cytophagales; family Cyclobacteriaceae; genus Cyclobacterium; species Cyclobacterium sp. L-R. The sequence goes on along the minus strand of NZ_JBSXOH010000091.1, from coordinate 841 downwards.
CAGCTATGATAGGCAGAGCCCTGGCGCAAGACAGTAGTATTATGATCTTGGACGAGCCCACCGCTCACCTGGACCTCACCAATCGTTTCGAAATAATGTATTTGCTAAAAAAATTAGCAAAGGAAGCAGGCAAAGCCGTTTTGGTTGTTACCCATGACCTTGAAGTAGCCATGGAAACAGCCGATCAACTTTGGATCATGACCAATCAGGAACCTCTGGTTTCTGGAAGCCCAGAAGATTTAATGCTGGAAGGTCAAGTTCAAAAATTACTGCCAGGAAACAAATGGGAGATTGATGCTAGTAATGGCAAAATTCGATTAAAGAACCCAGGTGTTTTACCTGAAATAGTCGGTCCTGAACATTTGGTCTATTGGCTTAGGAATGCATTAAGGAAAAATACAGAAATCCCAATGCCAGAAAAAATAAGCCTCACTGAGAATCCATTTGAGATAACAATTTATAGGGATCAATACAATTTTACTTTTTCAAAGATTTCAGAAATGGTTAGATTTTTAAAAACCACAAACAACTAAAAAACTTTTATATTATTTTGTTTATAAATTATAAAAACATTTATTATATTGTTAACTATATAACCGCAAATTAAAATTCTACACATAAAGATTAAGTCGATTTAACCCGGATTATGTAATAGAATTTCTCCGCCCTGACAAGGTCAGGGGTGATGCCTTTCCCGTGTTTACGGGAAGTGTTGCAATCGCAAGAAAATCGGTCGTGTACTGAAATAGGTTGACACAATTTAATTAAAAATTGTAAACCTATAATCGGACAAAATGAGTGAATTACAAAAGTTCTCCGAAGATGCAAGGAGAAAAATCGT